>NZ_JAKSYR010000062.1:0-220708 GCF_022829705.1 Methylobacterium sp. E-025 | reverse complement strand
GCGATCCTGTGGTGACGATGGCGCTAGCTCGACAAGCGAGTGTGGAGATTGGCGCATTGATCGAACACGCTCGGCACGCAGAGAAGAGGGTCGTTCAATACGCATGATCCTCGCCTACCACGCCGTCGCGGACATCCGTTGGGACTCGGCAGACATAGCGCGATCCAACAGGGTCGCCAACGAAGCCGACGCGGCTTTGCTGCGGTATCGAGAGCGCATTCGCGTTGCCGACGCCTTGGCGACCCGCGCGGGCCTTGGCCCCAGGTTCTCGCACCTGCGCTGATACCCTGGCCCGGCCACTCGCGGGCAAGGGGGTGGTGAAACGCCCCCCCTTCAAGTCGAGCCCGGCCGGGCCTCACGAACGCCGAGCGCGCAATCCCGTGCGGTCGGCATCCCTCGTGAGGATGCCATGAGCCATCACTTGACCCGCCGGGCGCTCGCCACCGGCTTCATCGCTCTACTGGCGACGCCTGAGACAACAGCCGCCGAGGCGCCAGCCGATCCGGTCCTGCAGGCTATTGCTGAGCACCGCGCTGCCGTTGTCCGCGATCGGCAAGCTATGGTGGCACTGGCGCATGCTCGGGCGGCCAACGCCCCAAACCTCGCCGCGGTCGTCGCTGAGCGGAAACACCTGTGCAAACTTCGGCATTCCCGCCGCCGCGATCTCCGAAAGGCCACGCCTTCGACCTCGGCAGGCATGGCAGCGCTGGCGACCTACTATGACAGTTTGGTGCCAACTCCTGACCCAGCGAACGTTGCCGATCAATGCCGCTGCGACCTCGTTGCGGCGCGGGGTCGAATGAACGGCGGAGGGCATGAAGCGCGTGGCGCTGATCGAACAGTATCGTCCACGCCCGCCCAGAAGCGAGGCAGAACCTGAGCATGGGGGCCATGGACGGTCGATCCTCAGACCGACCCATGGGTAAGCCAAGCCCGAGGCCCTTTGTCCGGGGCGGCGATCAGATACCGCGGGCGCCCCTAGCATCTCGAAATGCGCTGCTTGTTACCCTGGCTGTTACCCCAGGCCCAAGCGGCGCCTCGAAAAGGAGGGCAAAATGGCCGTAAGTCATTGCAATTTATGGTGCCGGTGGAGAGGATCGAACTCCCGACCTTCGGTTTACAAAACCGCTGCACTACCGCTGTGCTACACCGGCGGGCATTCCGAAACCCTTGACAGACCTAAGGGTTCTGGCGCGTCAGGGGCGTCTTTGACTACGTTTGACGGCGCTTCGTCAAGGCACGGGATGCGGCGCGGTCCCCGTCGCGATCCGCCCCGCCCGCCGGCCGCGACGCGCGACTCATCGTCGACTCCCCGTTCGTCGAAGCCCGCACATCGCTCGTTGCCGGACCGTCGGTCGCGGCGGCTGGCCGGAACAGTGCCCTGCGTGCCGCGATTGGTCCGTCGCCGCGACGAGGAACGGAGGGCGCGATGCCGAAACGGAACAGCAAGGCGTGGGCGCTCGGCGTGACGGCTGCGGCCCTCGCCTGGAGCGGCGCCGCCCTCGCGCTCTCGGGCGCGGCCCCGACGCCGCCGGGCGGGCAGCTCCCGGCGACGGCACCCGGGGGCACCGAGGGCATCGCCGGCCCGCGCAACGTGGATGAGGCGATCCGCAGCGGGAATGCATACGCGGTCCGACCCGATGGCTCTCGCAAGGTCCACCGGCGACAGCCGAGCGTCGATCCCTCCCGTCGATAGCCGGGTGGCCGACCGGCCTCGTGGTTCCGGTGGCGGTCGGCGATCCCGACGGTTGCCCGGGGGCGCCTCCGTCGGCGGAGCACTCGACGACGGAATGGAACTTGGCGAGTGAGCAGAGCTTGGCGAGGGAGCAGGGAACGCGCGCGCTGCTCGCCGCTTTGCCCGCGGATACATCCTGGGAGCGAGACGATGAGCGACGCCGACACCCCGCGACCGGGCGACGATCCGGCGCCGATCGGAGACCCGTCGCCGGGCCCCCAGGAGCCGACCGGCGATCCGATGCCCGACCTCGGCCCGACGCCGCCGATGGACGACGCGGCCGCGATCGCGCAGACCGAGGAGCAGCCGAGCTAGCGTCTCTCAGTCGACCCGCTTCCGGTATCGGTTGCCGGTCGCGTCGGTGAGGATGATCGCGGCCGTGGTCGCGGGATCGGCCGCGATGGCGGCCGGCGCGGTGATGGCCTCGGCGCGGCGCATCGATTGCGCCTGATCCATCGCAACGACGCCGAGCGCCGCCACGGTGATCGCGGACCACAATCCGGCTACGGCGACGGTGGGGATCTTCGGCACGCTGGAACCCTTACGATGGATCGTAGGATGCCGGTGATCGGTTAATGAGGCCGATCCACGGCGGGCGCTCAGTCCAAAAAGACGCGGACCCCGTCGGTGTTGAGGATGTCGCGCTGGTCGGCGCACCAGCGCTCGGCGCCGACCTCCGCGATCTCCCGGGCGAGGCGCTGCCCTTCCTCGTCGATCGCGGCCTGCGCCTGCCGGTGGCCGATCGCCTTGTCGAGGGTGGGACGAACCGTCCGGAGCAGCCCGTCCGACACCGTGTCGTCGATCGTGTAGGTCTTCCGGCAGTACAGCGTGATGCCGGCCTGCGCCCCGACGATGCGCACCATCCCCTGGACCATCTCGGCCTCCTCCTCGGCCGGGGACGGCGCGGCGAGACAGGGGCCGGCGCAGAGGATCAGGGCGAAGGCGACGCGTGCGTAGGTCATCGGCGGATCCATGGCCGACGACGCTCCCTCGGCGTCGCGACAACGTCTCAACACCCGAGGGCAACGCTCGGCTCCCTCGGCCGCTTGCGCGAGCGCCGTGACCCGACTCCGCGCGCGCCGCCGGCCGAGGCGTCCCTTGCGTCGCGGCGAGGCCCGGCCGTGGATCGTCGGCCGGGCCCGGGCGGCGCATCGGCGCCGCAAGCGGCGTATCAGAAGCGATAGGTGAAGTTGCCCTTCGCCGCATGGTCCTCGGCGCGGGACCCGACCTGCCCGGTATAGGCGATGCCGATCGTGGCGTTGGCCGAGACCCGCAGGTCGAGCCCGGCCTCGGCGACGAGGGCGTCGCGGTCGATCGGGATGCCGGCGGTCAGGAAGCTCGGTCCGGTGCCGAAGGCGAGCAGCGCCTTGGGCACGACGTCGCCGAAGGCGCGGCGGTAGCCGATCAGGCCATGGGCCGAGACCGGCGTCCCGAACCCGAGGTCGAGGCTCGTCTGCGCCCGGACGCCGGCGGTGGCCGCCCCGAGGTCGTAATCGCGGGCGAAGCTCGTGAGCGCCGCGAGGCCCCCGGTCTCCACGAAGCGGTCGCGCCCGATCGAGACGTAGGCGCCCCCGACGAACGGCTCGATGTAGCTGAGCGCCTGGACCGCCGGCGCGACGGGATCCTTCGAGACCAGCGCCGAGCGGCCCTCGCCGAGGAAGATCCGGTAGCCGATCTCGCCGAAACCCTGGATCGTCGAGCCCCCGGTGCGGGCGCTCGGCGTGTCGGTCAGCCCGGCGAACAGAGCGGTGCGGCGCGTGCGCGCCGAATTGTCGGCGTAGACCGCGCCCAGCCGCAGCGCGACCGGGCCGAGCTCGTAGCCGCCGTAGACGCCGCCGAAGCCGCTCTCGATCGTCGCCGATTGCAGGCGGCCGGCCGTGTCGAGGCTGGTCGTGGTGTAGCCGCCGGCCACGCCGACCCGGATGCCGTTCTCGAGGCGCACGTCGCCGCCGAGCACGAAGCCCGAGGTCTGGCGGTTGAGCCCGGCGGCGTTGCCGTCGGTCCGCGCCTGCCCGAAGGCGCCGAAGCCCTGGCCCCAGAACCCGGCGACCCGCGGATCGATCACCTGCATCGGCACCGGCGACGGCGCGACGCGGCGCCCCGGCAGGTCCGCCGTGTAGGTGGCGGGCAGGGTGCCGTAGCTCAGGCTCTCGGGCGCCCCGGGGGTGGAGCCCCAGCGCATCCGGTCGAGGATCGCCTCGCGGACGAAGAACGCGGTCTCGAACTCGGCCGAGACCGTGCTCGCGTGGATGTCGCCGGCCAGCGACCCGAAGGCGCTGCGCGCCGCCTCCGGGTTGGTGGTCACGAGGATGGTCTCGTAGAGGCGGTTGCCGGCGCCGAGGCCTTCGATGCCGGCACCGACCGCGGACTGGTTGCGCGTCGTGCCGACCGAGGCGAAGGTCGTCGCGTTGCGCGACACCGAGAGGTCGACGGCGTTGGCGCCGTAGGCGAGGTCGGTCCCGATGAAGGTGTAGCTCGGGGTCGCGAGGTCGAAGCGCCCGGCGACGCCGCCGGCCGCGGTCAGGATGGTGTAGCGCTGCCCGAGCAGGCTCCGGGCTTCGGCCGCGCTGAGCGGCGCGGCGGCGTTCTCCAGCGACACCGAGACGGTGCCGCCGGCGATCTGCGCCGTGCCGGCCGCCGCGATCCGGTCGCTGCGCCCGCCCGGCGCGACCTCGACGGCGTAGAGCGAGCCGGCCGCGAAGGTCGCGTTGCCGGCGACCGTCAGCGTCCCGATGCTGTTGCCCGGCGCGACCGTTCCGCCGCCGCGGACGTTGAGGGCGCCGACGCTGCCGCCGCCGCCGAGGGTGCCGCCCGCGTTGACGTTGGCCGTCGAGGTGATGGAGCCGTTGACCGCGAGGAGGCCGCCGTTCACCTCGGTGGTGCCGGTATAGGTGCTGGCCCCGGTCAGCTCGAGCACGCCGCCGCCGGACTTCGTCAGGCCGCCCTGGTAGGTGCGCGCGAGAAAGGCCTGGTCGCGGGCGACCCGCCATCCGTACTCGGCCTGCTCGTCGGGCGTCGCCGTCGCGGGCAGCCCGTTCGTCCAGCCGCGCGCCGCCTTCGTCTGCTCCCAGGCCGCGTGCTCGGCGCTGTCCTCGACGAAGCGCTGGCGCAGGGCCGCGTCGGAGATGTTGTTCGACCAGGTGTCGGCGACGCCGGCGCCGAGGCTGGCGTCGAAGCGGCCGAGGAACTGGCCCGGGCCGTTCATCGCGCGGCCGAGGTCGATCTTGCCCCAGCCGAAGACCTCGTTCGGCACGTCGGCGGGGCCGGTCCCGAGATGGGTGGCGGTGGTCAGCAGCACGTCGCGCGCCTGCTCGTTGGTCATGTAGGCGTAGCGCTCCATCACCAGCGCCAGGGCGCCGGAGACGTGCGGGGCCGACATCGAGGTGCCGCTCTTCACCCCGTAGCCGGCCTCGCCGGTCGTCAGGTTGACCACCGTCGAGGTGATGCTGCGGCCGGGCGCGGCGATGCACCAGTACTTGGCGACGCCGCAGCGGTTGAACTGGGTCTGGTCGGCGGCATTCAGGCCCGACGCGGCGATCCAGTCCTTCTCGAGGTCCGGCTGGAAGTAGGGCAGCGCCGCGCGGATGGTCGGGTTGTTGACCCCGGCGTTTCCGGCGGCGACGACCTGGATCACGCCGGCGCGGCCCGCATCCGCGATGGCGTTGAGCCAGCTCAGCTGGCGCGTGAAGGGGGCGTAGGCGGCCGTGAGGCCGGCCAGCGTGTTGTAGTTGTCGCGCGGCGGCGGGCTGCCCCAGCTGCTGTTGATCAGCCGTGCGCCCTGCGCGACGAGGTTGCCGTAGGCGCCCTTGAAGTAGGCGTAGTCCGCGTTCGGGCCGTAGATCGACGAGTCGGTGCCGTTGGTGTTGGTCGCGATCAGCTGGGCGCCGAAGGCGACGCCGTGGGTGCCGGTGCCGTCGCGGTTGGCGACGATGGTGCCGTCGACGTGGGTGCCGTGGTCGTCGTTGACGCCGCGCACCCAGGTGCCGGGCACCGAATAGGGCTGGCCGGCGGTGAAGAAGTCCGAGCGCGTCGTGCCGCTGTCGTAGCGGAAGCTGCTCGAGGAATAGCTGCCGGTGTTGGTGATCGCCCGAGCGCGACCGGCGAATTCCGGATGCGTCCCGAGGAACCCCGAATCCACCGAGCCGACCAGGACGCCCCTGCCGGTGATGCCGCGGGCATAGGCTTGGTCGGCGTTCATCGAGGCCTTGCCGTAATCGGCGAGGTATTCCGGGGTGCGCCAGCTCGCCGGGTCGCCGACGCGACCGGGATCCTGGTAGCCGGCCGACTGCGCCAGAGCCGCCGGGGAAACCGTCGCGCACAGGGCATAGGTCAGGCCTGCGACGCCGAGCGCGCGCGGACGAAAGGTCAAGGGCATGGATGTCACCGTATTCGAGTGAAGAACTACGGCCGATGGCGGCACGCGAAGGTGCGTGTTCTTTCCGAAGAATGCGATCGACGCATTCCTTCGGGCATTCACGATGTCTTGTCGATGCGCATCGTTCTTGAACTCAGTAACGTATGAGCCTCACGTTTCCGTGACTCAAGCTGGAAACGAATGGAAATCCCGATCGCTCGGGATTGTGGCCGGGCGGCAACATTCGCGCTGTGGAGGAGCGCCCTGCCGGCGCGGCGACGGCCGGCGGAGGGTGCCGCGACCCAGGGACCCAGCGCCCTGGCGGGAGGCGGCGAAGAGCTTATCTGCAGCCTCACGGAACGATCGTTCCCGGATGCCGCGATCCGCGGACGCGTCCGGACGCGCCGGTCCGTCGTGCGCGTCCCGAGGGTCCGGCGTCCGGTTCGTCGAGGGCAAGCACGTCGAAGCAAGATCCGGAGCGCCCGGTCCGACACGGTCGGATCGCGCTCCGCGGTCGGGGAGAGGTGCAGACCCAGCCGATGTCAGAGACCGATCCGGAAGCCAACCGCTTTTCCGCCCGCGCCAGCCGCTACGCCCGCGTCGGCGCCAATGTCGGCGGCGTCGCCGCGCGGATGGCGGGCGCACGCCTGTTCGGCAAGGAGGGCACCACCAACGCGGCGGCGCTCGCCCAGGCGCTCGGCGGCCTCAAGGGCCCGATCATGAAGGTGGCGCAGCTGCTCGCCACCGTGCCCGACCTGCTGCCGCCCGAATACGCGGCCGAGCTGCAGAAGCTGCAATCGGATGCGCCGCCGATGGGCGCGGCCTTCGTCAAGCGCCGGATGCAGGCCGAGCTCGGCGTCGGCTGGCAGGCGCGGTTCGAGCGCTTCGACCTAAAGCCCGCCGCCGCCGCCTCGCTCGGCCAGGTCCATCGCGCCACCGCGCTCGACGGCACGGCGCTCGCCTGCAAGCTGCAGTACCCGGACATGCAGTCGGCGGTGGAAGCCGATCTGAAGCAGCTCGAGGTCGCCTTCGCCCTGCACCGGCGGATGAATTCCTGGCTCGACACCCGCGAGATCGCCAAGGAGATCGGCGCCCGGGTGCGGGAGGAGCTCGACTACGCCCGCGAGGCCAAGCACGGCGCGCTCTACGGCGCCGTGCTCAAGGACATCGCGCAGGTGCGCGTGCCGGCGATCCACGAGGACCTTTCGACCAAGCGCCTGCTCACGCTCGGCTGGCTCGACGGCGAGCGCATCCTGAGCTTCACCGAGTCGCCGGTCGAGATCCGCAACCGCATCGCGCAGGCGATGTTCAAGGCGTGGTGGCACCCGTTCAGCCGCGCCGCGGTGATCCACGGCGACCCGCATCTCGGCAACTACACCGTGTTCTCGGAGGGCGGCGCGGGGGACCGGGAGCCGCAGGGCATCAACCTGCTCGATTACGGCTGCGTGCGGATCTTCCATCCGCGCTTCGTCGGCGGCGTGGTCGACCTCTACCGCGGCCTCCTCACCGACGACATGGCCCGGATCGTCCACGCCTACGAGGTCTGGGGCTTCAAGGACCTCGACAAGGAGAAGATCGAGATCCTCAACATCTGGGCGCGGTTCATCTACGGGCCGCTGCTGGAGGACCGCACCCGCACCGTCGCCGACGGGGTGAAGCCGGGCGAATACGGCCGGCGCCAGGCCTTTGAGGTGCACCAGGCCCTCAAGGCGCGGGGCCCGGTGACGGTGCCGCAGGAATTCGTGTTCATGGACCGGGCCGCCGTCGGCCTGGGCGCGGTATTCCTGCACCTAAAGTCCGAGCTGAACTACCACCGCCTGTTCGAGGCCGAGATCGAGCGCTTCAGCCTCGACGCCCTCGCCGCGCGGCAGGCCGAGGCGCTCGGCGCGGTGGGGCTGGCCCTGCCGGCCTGACCGGGGCGGCGGGCCGCGGAGGCGGCCTTCGCCGGCTCACGATCGCGTGTTCGGCGGGTGTTTTGTGCGCAAGTGAATTGAGGCCCAAGCGAAGCCGTGCGATGCCGGTTGCGGCCGATTGCGGCAGCAATAAGCTTGGGCTAAACCCGCACCCATCGAGAGTGGTAGCGTCGAGGACGAGCGCACGATGGCCGATACGAAGGGCGTTTCCGGGGTGGCCTACAGCCCCGCGATGGACGCGAAGACGCACGAGCAGACCTATCGGGGATTCGTCCGCTTCGTCGAGATCGCCACCGGGGTGGTGATCTGCTGGGTGCTCGCGCTGGCGGTCGGCGGCATCCGCGAGGCTTGGCTCACGGCGATCCTCGGCGTCGTCCTGTCGAGTGCGGCCGGCGCGCTCGGCGCCTTCGCTCCGAACATCGGCTGGCGCGCGCCTTGCGTCGTGGCCATCCTGATGGCGCTCTACCTCGCCTTCGCCTGAACGCTCGTCCTCTCCCTGAGCCCGGGACGGTCCGCGCCCCGCGCCCGGGCCTGCCATTACAATCGTAACGCTTCCGTCAGTCCGTCCGTTCAACCCGCCTCGAAAAGCCGTTCCATTTCGCGCATTCGGGAGCGGTCCATCGAGGGGAAATCCTGAATGCGCATCGCTGTCCTGTCGGAGACCGATTCCGCGGAACCGCGGGTCGCGGCGGTGCCCGAGACGGTCAAGAAGTTCCTGGCGCTCGGCGCGGACGTGACCGTGCAGTCGGGCGCCGGGCTGAAGGCCGGCATGCCGGATTCCGAGTACGAGGCCGTCGGCGCCTCGGTCGCGGCCTCGGCCGTGGAGGCCGCCCGCGACGCCGACCTGATCCTCAAGGTCCGCCGCCCCGCCGCCGAGGAGCTGAAGCTCCTGAAGCGGGGCGCCGTGGTCGTCGCGATCATGGACCCCTACGGCCGCGAGGCCGAGCTGCAGGCGATGGCCGAGGCCGGCGTCGACGGCTTCGCCATGGAGCTGATGCCGCGCATCACCCGCGCGCAGGTGATGGACGTGCTCTCGAGCCAGGCCAACCTCGCCGGCTACCGTTCGGTGGTCGACGGTGCCTCCGAGTACGGCCGCGCCATGCCGATGATGATGACGGCGGCCGGCACCGTGCCCGCCGCCCGCGTGTTCGTGATGGGCGTCGGCGTCGCCGGGCTCCAGGCGATCGCCACGGCGCGCCGCATGGGCGCGGTCGTCACCGCTACCGACGTGCGCCCCGCCACCAAGGAGCAGGTCGAGTCGCTCGGCGCGAAGTTCGTCGCCGTCGAGGACGACGAGTTCAAGCAGGCCGAGACCAAGGGCGGCTACGCCAAGGAGATGTCGGCCGAGTACCAGAAGAAGCAGGCCGAGCTGGTCGCGACCCACATCGCCAAGCAGGACATCGTCATCACCACGGCGCTGATCCCCGGGCGCCCGGCGCCGAAGCTCGTCTCGGCGGCGATGGTCGCCTCGATGAAGCCCGGCTCGGTGCTGGTCGACCTCGCGGTCGAGCGCGGCGGCAACGTCGAGGGCGCCAAGCCCGGCGAGGTCGTGGTGAACGATCGCGGCGTGAAGATCGTCGGCCACCTCAACGTCGCCGGCCGCCTCGCGGCGAGCGCCTCGGCGCTCTACGCGCGCAACCTCTACGCCTTCGTCGAGACCCTGGTCGACAAGGAGTCGAAGGCTCTGGCGATCAAGTGGGACGACGAGCTCGTCAAGGCCACGAACCTGACCCACGACGGCGCCGTCGTGCACCCGTCCTTCCAGCCGAAGGCCGACGCGGCGGTCGCCGACCGCCCGCAGGACGCGCCGCAATCCGAGCAGGCCTCGGTCGGGCTGTCGAAGACCGGGGTGTCGCAGTCACCCAGCACACAGGCAACGGGCGCGGCGTAGGCCGGTCGCGAGGAGCATAACGATGGCCAACATCCCCCCCGATCAGGCGGTCGACCAGACCCGCGTCCTCGCCGACACCGCGCGCTCGGCCGCCGCCGCCGCGCGCAACGCCGCCGACCAGGCCCAGGCCATCGCCGACGGCGTCGGCCACGGTCTCAGCGCCGTGACCCACGGCGCGGTCGACGCCACCGTGTTCCAGCTCGCGATCTTCGTGCTCGCGATCTTCGTCGGCTACTACGTGGTGTGGTCGGTGACCCCGGCGCTGCACACGCCGCTGATGTCGGTCACCAACGCGATCTCGTCGGTGATCATCGTCGGCGCGATCCTGGCCGCCGGCGTGCCCCTGATCGAGAAGGGCACCGGCTGGGCCCGCGCCTTCGGGTTCATCGGCATCGTGCTGGCGAGCGTGAACATCTTCGGCGGCTTCCTGGTGACCCAGCGCATGCTCGCCATGTACAAGAAGAAGGCCTGAGACATGTCCCAGAACGTCTCCGCCCTTCTCTACATCGTCTCGGGCGTCCTGTTCATCATGGCGCTGCGGGGGCTCTCGCACCCGACGACGTCGCGGCAGGGCAACCTCTACGGCATGATCGGCATGGCGCTCGCCGTGCTCACCACCCTGGTCGGCCATCCGCCGGCCGGCGCGGCCGCCTGGCTCCTCGTCATCCTCGGGCTCGCCATCGGCGGCGGCGCGGGTGCGGTCATCGCCAAGCGCGTGCCGATGACGGCGATGCCGCAGCTCGTGGCGGCCTTCCACTCGCTCGTCGGCCTCGCCGCCGTCGCGGGCGCGGCGGCGACCCTCTACGCGCCGCAGGCGGTGGGCATCCTCGAGAACGGCCACATCCACAAGGAGTCGCTGTTCGAGATGGCGCTCGGCGCGGCGATCGGCGCGATCACCTTCACCGGCTCGGTCATCGCCTTCGCCAAGCTCGACGGGCGCATGTCCGGCAAGCCGATCATGCTGCCGAGCCGCCACCTCATCAACATCGGCCTCGCGGTGGCGCTGGTCGTGCTGATCGCGGTGTTCATCGGCGGCGAGAGCAAGGTCGTGTTCTGGCTGATCGTGCTGCTGTCGTTCGCGCTCGGCGGCCTGCTCATCATCCCGATCGGCGGCGCCGACATGCCCGTCGTCGTCTCGATGCTGAACTCGTACTCGGGCTGGGCCGCGGCCGGCATCGGCTTCACGCTCGGCAACCTCGCGCTGATCATCACCGGCGCGCTGGTCGGCTCCTCGGGCGCGATCCTGTCCTACATCATGTGCCACGCGATGAACCGCTCGTTCATCTCGGTGATCCTCGGCGGCTTCGGCGGCGACGCGGCTGCGGCCGGCGGCGGCGAGGTCGAGACTCGGCCGGTCAAGCAGGGCTCGTCGGACGACGCGGCCTACATCATGAAGAACGCCGAGCGCGTCATCATCGTGCCGGGCTACGGCATGGCGGTGGCGCAGGCCCAGCACTCGCTCCGCGAGATGGCCGACCTGCTCAAGAAGGAGGGCGTCGACGTGAAGTACGCCATCCATCCCGTCGCCGGCCGCATGCCCGGTCACATGAACGTGCTGCTCGCCGAAGCCAACGTCCCCTACGACGAGGTGTTCGAGCTGGAGGACATCAACGGCGAGTTCCCGCAGGCCGACGTGGCCTTCGTGATCGGCGCCAACGACGTCACCAACCCGGCCGCCAAGACCGACAAGACCTCGCCGATCTACGGCATGCCGATCCTCGACGTGGAGCGGGCCAAGACCGTGCTGTTCATCAAGCGCGGCATGGGCTCGGGCTACGCCGGCGTCGAGAACGAGGTGTTCTTCCGCGACAACACGATGATGCTGTTCGGCGACGCCAAGAAGGTCGTCGACCAGATCCTCAAGAACCTCTGATCCGGGCTCCCCGGGGTCGGGGTCGAAGGGCGGGCAGCGATGCCCGCCCTTTTTTCGTCGCGCAGCCCCCGCGTCCTCGGCCGCGCCCCGGCGGCCCGCGCGAATGGCGCCGGAGCGACTTCAAGCGAGGCGGATCCCGGCTCGCGTGAAGAAAACGCGCGCTCTCAACGCGATGGAGCATCGCCCGTGATCCCTGGATCACGGGCGATGCTCCAGGCATGACAGACGTCGAGCGGGGCCCTACAACGCGCAACGCCGACCGCCGATCCGGCGCGATGGATCTCCAACCCGGGGCTGGCATGTCGCCCGAGACTTCCGATCCCGATCGACTGGCCGAGTTGGAAGCGTTCGCCGTCCTCGACACGGCACCCGAGGAAGCCTTCGACGACGCGGTGCAGATCGCCCGCACGATCTGCCTCGCCCCCGTGGCCCTAGTCAGCCTCGTCGCCGCCGACCGGCAGTGGTTCAAGGCCCGCGTCGGCTTCCCGCGCTGCGAGACCGACCTGAACGCGTCGGTCTGCAAGTACGCGCTCGGCGAGCCCGATCTCCTCGTCATCCCCGACCTGACGCTGGACCCGCGCACCCGCGACAACCCGCTCGTGACCGGCGATCCGCGGATCCGCTTCTATGCCGGGGCGCCGCTGCGCACGACGAGCGGCAGGGCGCTGGGCAGCCTCTGCGTGATCGACAACGTGCCCCGGCCCGACGGCCTCACCGAGGAGCAGGCGGACGCGCTGCGGCGGCTCGCGCGGCAGATCATGATCCTGATGCGCGAGCGGCGCCAGCTGGTCCGCCTGCAGGCGGAGGAGCGCCTGACCCGTGCCGCCTCGATCCGCCGGGCGGCCCTGATCGAGCTCGGCGACCACCTGCGCGACGTGGCCTCGGTGGCGGCGATGACCGCCAAGGCGGCGGAGATCGTCGGGCGGACGCTCAACGCGAGCCGGGCCGGCTACGGCGAGATCGACGCCAGCGGGGCGCAGGTCACCGTCCTCGAGGACTGGACCGCGTCCGGCGCCGACAGCCTCGCCGGGACCCACCGCTTCGCCGATTTCGGCCGGCTCGGCGCCTCGATCGAGCGCGGCGACGCCCTCGTCGTCCGCGCGGTCGCGGACGATCCGCGCACCGCCGCGTTCGCGGCTCCGTTCGCGGCGCTCGCCATCGGCGCGATGCTCGACGTGCCGGTGCGGGAGCGCGGGCGCACGGTGGGGCTGTTCTTCGTCCACGCCGCCGCGCCGCGCGACTGGCTGCCGGAGGAGATCGCCTTCGCCCGCAACGTCGCGGACCGGGTCCAGGTCGGCATCGGCCGCCTGCGGGCCGAGGAGCAGCAGGCGGTGCTCAACCGCGAGCTCAGCCACCGCATGAAGAACACGCTGGCGATGGTGCAGGCCATCGCGATGCAGACCATGCGCAACGCCACCGACCTCGAAGCCGCCCGCGACGCCCTCGCCAACCGGCTGATCGCGCTCGGCAAGGCCCACGACATCCTGCTCGACGGCACCCGCGAGAGCGCCAGCCTGGAGAAGGTCGTCCACGGCGCGCTGACGATCCACGACGATGCCCAGGCGGGCCGCCTGCGGCTGTTCGGGCCGCACGTTCAGGTCGGCTCCAAGGCCGCCCTGTCGCTGTCGCTGATGATCCACGAGCTGGCGACGAACGCCGCCAAGTACGGCGCCCTCTCGACGCCCGCGGGCTTCGTGGTGGTGGACTGGTCGATCGACCCGGAGGGCCGCGAGCCGATGGTCCGGCTGCGCTGGGCCGAGAGCGGCGGGCCGCGGGTCGCGCACCCGACCCGGATGGGGTTCGGCAGCCGCCTGATCGAGCGCGGCCTCGCCGGGGCGATCGGCGGCGAGGTCCGCCTGACCTACCCGCCCGACGGCGTGCTGTGCGAGCTGGCCGTGCCCCTGGCCGGGATGGAGGCCGACGAGTAGCGCCGACGCCCGCACGCGGACCGGGATTTGGCCGCCGTTGCGGTCTATGGTGCGCCCCGTGTCAGCCCTGCTTCCAGAGTCCCGCGCCTTCCTCGGCGTCACCCGGTCCATCCTCGGGCGGCCGTGGCGGGAGCGCTGCGCCGACCCGGCCGCGCAGGCCTACGCCGCGACCATGGTCCAGGCCCATGGCCTGCCGGAGCTGCTGGCCCGCGTGCTTGCCGGGCGCGGCGTCCGGCCGGACGGGTCGGAGGCCTACCTGCGCCCGCGCCTGCGCGACCTGATGCCCGACCCCGCCTGCCTCGTCGACATGGAAGCCGCCGCCGATCGCCTCGCGCGGGCGGTGCGGCAGGGCGAGAGCGTCGCGGTGTTCGGCGATTACGACGTCGACGGCGCCGCGAGCGCGGCCCTGCTGGCCGGATACCTGCGCGCGCTCGGCGTGCCGACCCGCATCCACATCCCCGACCGGATCACCGAGGGCTACGGCCCGAACACCGCCGCGGTCGCCGCGCTGGCGGGGGAGGGGGCGACCCTGCTGGTCTGCGTCGATTGCGGCACCAGCGGGCACGGGCCCCTGGCGGAGGCGGCGCGGATCGGCCTCGACGTGCTCGTCCTCGACCACCACGGCGCCCCCGAGCTGCTGCCGCCGGTGCGCGCGCTGGTGAACCCGAACCGCCTCGACGACCTGTCGGGCCTCGGCCATCTCTGCGCCGCGGGCGTCGTGTTCCTGACGCTGGTGGCCCTGGCCCGGACGCTGCGGGCGGAGGGGGCCTTCGCCGCGCGCCCCGAGCCGTCGCTGACCGACGCCCTCGACCTGGTGGCGCTGGCCACCGTCGCCGACGTGGTGCCGCTGACCGGCCTCAACCGCGCCTTCGTGGTCCAGGGGCTGACCGTGATGCGCGCCCGCGGCCGCCACGGCCTCGCGGCGCTCCTCGATGCCGCCGCCCTCGACGGGCCGCCGGAGGCGTGGCACCTCGGCTATCTCCTCGGCCCCCGCATCAACGCCGGCGGGCGCATCGGCGACGCGGGTCTGGGCGCGCGCCTGCTCACCACCGACGACCCCGCCGAGGCCGCCCGCATCGCGGTCGAGCTCGACCGCCTGAATCGCGAGCGCCAGGCGATCGAGGCGCAGGCCGTGGCGGAGGCCGAGGCCGAGATGGACCACGCCCTCGGCCGCGACCCCGATCGCCCGGTGCTGGTCGCGGGCAGCGCCGAATGGCATCCGGGCATCGTCGGGCTGATCGCGGCGCGGCTCAAGGAGCGCTTCGGCCGGCCGGCCTTCGCCTTCGCCCTGCGGCCGGACGGGACGGCCACCGGCTCGGGGCGCTCGATCGCCGGCGCCGACCTCGGCCACGCCGTCCGCGCCGCCGTCGCGGCGGGTCTCGCGACGAAGGGCGGCGGCCACGCCATGGCCGCGGGCGTGACTCTCGCCGGCCCCGACCTGACGCGCTTTGCCGCCTTCCTCGCCGCGGACCTGGCGGACGCGGTGGCGCAGGCGCGCGCGGTCGAGGCGCTGCTCGTCGACGGCACGGTCAGCGCCGGCGGCGCCACGGCCGAGACCGTCCGCCTGATCCAGCGCGCTGGCCCGTTCGGGCAGGGGGCGCCGGAGCCGGTCTTCGCCCTGCCGCGCCACCGCATCGTCGATGCCGGCCTCGTCGGCCACGGCCATGTCCGTGCGCGCCTGCGCAGCCGCGACGGGCAGGCGGTCGGCGCGATCAGCTTCCGCAGCGCGCAATCGCCACTCGGGCAGGCGATCCTGGCGGGCATCGGCTCGGAGTTCCACGTCGCCGGCACGCTCGCCTGCGACCGCTGGCGCGGGGCCGAGCGCGCGCAGGTCCGCATCTGCGACCTGAGCCCCGCCGCGTGATCGCCGCCGCCCCGCGCGATGCCGGTCCGTCCGCTCTCGCGACATCGTTAACGCGGCGTGGAGGCGCGCGGCCCTAAGCTGCGCGCATGCGCTCCTTCCTCCCCGCCGTCGCCCTTCTCCTCGCCGCAGCGCCGGCGCTCGCCGGCGGGGCCGAGGAATTCTTCATGGGCCGCCCGCCCTCGGCCGGCGTGGTGCAGGGCGGCGTCTTCGGGGCGGGCGGCTCGGACTACCTCGGCGAGATGCGCGACGACCGGTTCGCGGCACCGCGCGCGGTGCGGCCCGCCCGGAGCGCCCGCCGCGTCGTGCACGCCGCGCGCGTCCGGCCCGGCGATGCGTCGCCGGTCGTCGCACGGCCCTACTTCAAGCCCTGACACGGTTCTCGCGCGATCGAAGGGAGGCCGGATCCGGCAAGCCCGCGAAGCCCGGATCCGCCCTCCCGAAGCCACCCGCCGGATCGTCGTGACGCGATCGTCCCGATCCGGCCCAGCGTTTCATCCGCCGTGCCGCGTGGAGCCCATCACGTCGTGAGGGTCAGGGGCGATCCATATAAGCTTGACGCAAGATCAGACCGTGTCGAACCGGCGGCCTGTATTGCTGGAAGGCGTCTTCTATCGTCATGACGTTGCGTTTCGTTGCCGTCGCGGCCGCTCTCGTCATCGGCGTTTCCGCCCCCGTCTCGCCCGCGCGCGCGTTCAGCTACGAGGCCCCCGTCGACCGCTTCGCGCCGCCGTCCCCCCCCCTGACGACCTGACCACGGGTTCGGTCGGGATCGGCGGCGACGGCACGCCGCGCACCGGCGGATGCGTGCCGAGCTCGGCGAGCGAGGGCGACGCCAACCGGCAGACCCGGCCGGTGAGGCAGTACGGCCAGACCAGCGGCGGCAGCCGTTGCTGAGCGGGACGCGGACCGGGATCGAGACCATGACGCTGTTCGACGACGCGATGATCGGCGCCTTCGTCTGCGGCCTCGTCGTCACCGCCTACGGCTCCGTCAGCGTTCCGATCGCGCTCTGACGGACGGCGCCCATCGTTCTCGCGAGCCGAAGAGGACGCGGTCCCCCTCTCCCCAGCGGGAGAGGGGCCGCGCTGAGCTTCGACGATGCATCCGCGCCCTCGGCCGGGACGCCGCGGCGCGCCGCCGGCTGCCGCCGCCCGAAGTCCAGACCGTCAGGTTTCGAACATTGGAATGTAACCAGATGTATCAAGGTTGCGAAAAACATACAAATTGACAAAGTCGCCAGCTTGACCATAAGATGATGTCGCGGCCTATGGTGATGAATTCTAGGTGAATGTCTTTTTCAGACTTGATTAAACCGCCCGGCCCTAGCACCCGTAGCCACGGCGACGGACCTGGCGTCCGCGACGCACCGGAGGCCTGAGGGCCGCGCCCGGTCGTTCGCAGGCGGTCGGGTCGCGAGGCGTCGCCCCGCTTTGCCAGGACGGCCGACGATGCACGACATCTCCGACGAACGCGGTGCCGACGACGCGATCGGGCGCGTGGCCGGCGATGCCGTGCCGACGCCCGAGCGGCGGCCGCGCGGCGGCGACCGGCGGCTCGATCCGGAGACGCGGCGCCGGATCGGGCGCAGCCTGCGGGTGCTCTATGCGGGCCTGCTCGCCCAGCCGATCCCCGAGCGGTTCGAGGCGCTCGTCGCGGAATTCGCCGCCCGGTCGGAAAAGGAATCCGCGCGATGATCCAGGCCTGTGCCCCCGTCGGAACGCCCGCCGGCGCCGACGCCGAGATGCGCGACCTCCTGCTCGGCGCGATCCCGGCGCTGCGCGCCTTCGCCTTCTCGCTGACCTACGATTTCGACCGCACCGACGACCTCGTGCAGGACACGCTGATGCGGGCCTGGACCAAGGCCGAGAGCTTCCGCCGCGGCACCAACCTCACGGCGTGGCTGTTCACGATCCTGCGCAACCTGTTCTATTCCGAGCAGCGCAAGCGCAAGCGCGAGATCGAGGATGCCGACGGCGGCCATGCCGGGCGGCTGACCAGCCTGCCCGAGCAGGAGGTCCGCGTGGAGATGCGCGCGTTCCAGAGCGCGCTGAACCTGCTGCCGCTGGCCCAGCGCGAGGCGCTGGTTCTCGTCGGCGCGCAGAGCTTCACCTACGAGGAGGCGGCCGAGATCTGCGGGGTCGCCGTCGGCACGATCAAGAGTCGGGTCAGCCGCGCGCGCGGGCGGCTGATCGAGAGCCTCGGCATGGACGACGCCGGCGACGTCGGCACCGACGCCCGCACCCGCGCCGCCCTCGACGCCCGCTGATCGCCGCCCCGGATCGGGGCGGGGGCATGACGTCGCGGCATGTTCGCTGAGGTTCAAGTTATCGTTGAGGTTTCGGGAATATAATTCTCGGGCAGGACCATAATCGAAACGAAGGCTTTACGGATCTGCAAGACATCGCATCGTAGACCCTCCCCTTGGGAGCTCTGCGATGCGATGGAAGCTCGGCGGCGGTATCGCCGCAATTGTGATGCTCGGTGCGGTTTGCGGTCCGGCCGCGAGCGGACCGGCGGCGCAGCGGGCCGCCTGGCGCGAGGCCTATGCACCGCCTTCCGCGATCCCATTCCCGGAGACCAATCCCTACGCCCAGGCCAAGGCGGAACTCGGCCGGAAGCTGTTCTTCGATCCGATCCTGTCGGCCGACCGCGACCGGGCCTGCGTGACCTGCCACCTGCCCGACCTCGCCTGGGCGGACGGGCGCAAGCGCGCGCCGGCCCGCAACGATTCCGACATGGACCTGCGGACGCCGAGCCTGCTCAACATCGCCTGGCAGGAGGGCCGCTTCGGCTGGGACGGCAAGTTCCGCGACCTCGAGAGCGTCGCCTTCGTCCCGATCAGCGCGCCCGGCAACATGGGCCTGCCCGCCGACGACGCGGTGGCGCGCCTGTCGGCGGATGCCGCCTATGCCGCCGCCTTCGCCGAGGCCTTCGCCGATCCCGGCGTCACTAAGGACCGGATCGAGGCGGCGCTCGCCACCTTCCAGCGCCTGATCGTGTCCGGCGTGAGCCCGTTCGACCGCTGGATCGCGGGCGACGAGACGGCGATCCCGGTCGCCGCCAAGCGCGGCTTCGACCTGTTCAACGGCCGCGCGAACTGCGCCGCCTGCCATGGCGGCTGGGCCTTCACCGACGGCTCGTTCCACGACATCGGCACGGCGACCGGCGCGGATCTCGGACGCGGGCGCTTCGTGCCGAGCTCGGAGGCCCTGCGCTACGCCTTCAAGACCCCCGGCCTGCGCGAGGTCGCCGGCCGCGGCGCCTACATGCACGACGGATCGATCGCGACGCTGGAGGCGGTGATCGATCTCTACGACCGCGGCGGCATCGCACGCCCGAGCCGCTCGCCGGAGATCCGCCCGCTGAACCTCACGAGCGCGGAGAAGGCCGACCTGCTGGCCTTCCTGCAGACGCTCACCGCGCCGGCCGGGAACGACCGCGCCCTCGCGGACCTCACCGGCGACGCGCCGAAGCCGTAACCGGGCCGGACGGCGGGCGCGGCCCCGGATGCGTCCGCGGCGCCGTCGCCGGCAGCATCGTCGCGCGCCCCTCGATCCACCTGGCTCGGGAATGCCCTAGCGGAACAGCGGCAGCCCAGCGCCGAGCAGGGCGAGGCCGGTCACCAGAAGCACGCCGCCGCAGGATTCGAAGGTGGCGGCGCGCAGGCCCGCACGCGGCGCGAAGCCGGCCAGCCCGATCCCGGCACCGAGGCTCGCGAGACTTGCCAAGCCGATCATCCGCAATCCCCCCACGCTTGGTCCGGCCGGCGATGTCGGGTTCCGGCCGCGCCAGGATCGCCGGCCAACACTGAGCGAAGTCTTGCGCGGCCGTCCGAAGAGCTGGGAATCCGCGTCCATGCTGAATGGCGCGTTGCCCGGCACGGCGCCCTAGACGGGATTCGCTTTCAGCCGATTCTACCCGGCACCCACAGCGTTAACCTTTTCGACACGGACGTTAACAAACCCTTGGCAAAATCCGGCGGCTTAGTTCTAAATGCATCGGTAAGCACTGTTCTGACCCGTTGTGACGAGGCTTCGATGCGGACCTTTGAGTGGCGTTGCTCTTCTCCGTTTCTTGCCGGCGCCCTAGCCCTTCCCGCGACCCTGCTCGCCAGCAGCGAGGCCAGCGCCCATGTGAAGTGGTTCTGCGCCTACGACGTCGCCGGCCAGCCCCGCGGCCTCGAGCAGGTGCTCTGCCTCGACTTCGAGTGGCTCGTCGGCCTGTCGGTCCTGTGCCTGATGTTCGGGTGCCTCGCCGAGGGCACCCCGCTCGGCACCGCGCTGCTCAACGCCCTGGACCGGGTCACCGCGCGGCTGCGCACCGACACCGCATTGCTGGTGCGGGCGACGCTGGGCTTCTTCTTCGTCTCGCTCTGGACGCTCGGCGGCATCATCCTCACCCCCGAGCTCAAGACCGACGCGGCCTGGATCCCGTGGTTCCAGCTCGCGCTTGCGGCCTGCCTGATCTGGCACCGCACCCTGCCGCTGGCCGGCGCCGGCATCGTCGTGCTGTTCGGCTACGCGACCTGGAGCTACGGCGCGTTCCATCTGGCCGACTACCCGGTCTTCCTCGGCGTCGCCGCCTACCTGATCCTCACCGGCCTCGACCGCACCCTCTACGGCATCCGCCCCATCGACGTGGTCCGCGCCGCCGCCGCCGTCACCCTGATGTGGGCCTCGGTCGAGAAGTGGGCCTACCCGGAATGGACCGCGCCGCTCCTGGCCGCCAAGCCCGAGATGACCTTCGGCGCCTCGCCCGAGCTGTTCATGAAGGCTGCCGGCGTCGTCGAGTTCACCCTGGCCTTCGCCCTGATCTGGACGCCCCTGGTGCGCCGCACCGCCGCGATCATCCTGGCCGCGATCTTCGTCTCCGCCGTGTTCGAGTTCGGCAAGGTCGATGCGATCGGCCATTCCGGGATCATCGTGGTGCTGATCGGCATCGCCGCCGACGACGCCCGCAGCGCCGTCCGCCGCCGCGACGTGGCGCTGGCCCCGGCCTACTACGCGGTGGCGCTCACCGGCTTCCTCACGCTCTACTACGTCGGCCATGCGGCGATGTACGGCGCGCTGTTCTCGGCGCCCGTGATCTGATCTGATCGACGCGGAAGACGGGCGGGCGGCCTCCGAGAGGGGGCCGCTTTCGCATGTCCGGTGTTCGGACGGGTCGAAGGCGCGGAGGATCGGCGTGCGGTGGGGGAGGGCGGGCATGGCGCTGGCTCTGGGCGGGCTCGCGCTCGCCGGCGCCGTGCTGGTGGCGCGCGGGCCGGAGCCCGGGGGCATCGAGGACGTGTGGCTGCTGTTCGGCGCGCCCGACCGCGGCGCGGTGGACCTGCCGACCGTCTCGCGAAGCGCGGGCGACGCGCTCGCCTGCCCGCCCGGCCAGTGCCGCGCGGTCTCGGATCGCGTGCCGCCGGTGCTGCCGGTGCCGGGCGAGCGCCTGCGCGCCATCGTCGCCGCGGTGGCGGCCGAGGAGCCGCGCACCGAGCTGGCCTTCCAGGCCCGCTGGGCCGAGGAGGACCGCTACGTCGTCCGCTCGGAATGGCTGCGGCTGCCCGACACGGTCGCCGTCGCGATTCTCGGCGCCGGCGAGGGCCGATCGACCCTGGCCCTGTACGCCCGCCCGCAATTCGGGTTGCTCGATGCCGGCGGCAACCGGGCCCGCCTGGAGCGCTGGCTCGACCGGATCGAGGGTTTGGCGCGGGCCGAGGCCGCGCGGTGACGCGGGCGTCTCAGCGCGCGGCGAGCAGCGGCCCGAACACGTCGATCACCCCGTTGATGGTGATCTGGGTGCCGACGCAGAGCAGCAGGAACGCGAACAGCCGGCCGAGCACCCGCGCCCCGATCGGCCCGAGCAGGCTCACCACCCGGTCGGCCGAGGCGTAGATCAGCGCCACCGTCGCGGCGACGCCGAGCGCGGCCAGCGACACGCCGACGTAGAAGCCGAGCCGCTCGGCCATCACGGCCGGACGGTTCGAGCCGAGGGTGATCGCCACCGCGATGGTGCCCGGGCCGGTGGTGAAGGGCAGGGTCAGCGGGAAGAACGCGATCTCCGACAGGGGATCGACCGATCTCTGCCCATCCGCCGGCGGCTGGGCGGGAGCGGCGGCCGCCGCCGCTCGGGGCGCGGTCGGCGCCGCCGCTTGGCTTCCGGCTTGCGCTGCCGCTTGGGTCGCTCCTTGTCCCGTCGTCGAGGAGACCTCGGCCTGCTTGCGCGCCTCGCGGGCTTCCGGCCGGTTCAGCAGCCCCCCGGCGGAGGCGCCGACGACGAGCCCGCCCGCGATGCGGAGCGCGCCGAGCGACACGCCGAAGAAGTTGAGGATCGGCGCGCCGGCCCACAGCGCCGCCAGCATGATCAGCAGCGCGTATCCGCCGATCCGGCCGGCGAGCCAGACCCGGTCGTCGTGGCTGTGCCCCGCCGTCACCTGCGCGAAGATCAGCGCCCCGCCGAGCGGGTTGACGATCGAGAACAGGCTCGAGAGCGCGAGCAGGAACTGCTGGATGGCCGCTTCGACGCTCATGGTGTCTTCGCGATCTCCGTCGAGACGGGGTTGGGCCGGGCCGCCGGCGTCGGCGTGCGGAGCGTCGGGCTTAACCCGGCGCGGGCGCCGGCACGAGCACCCGCGCGGGCGCGAGGCGGCGGGCGCGGTGGACCTGCTGCACGGTGATCGGCCGGTAGAGCTGCTTGGTGGCGTGCACCACGTGGAGGCCGGCGAAGGGGAGCGAGAGGCCCGTCCCGACCCGCTCCCAGGCGGCGGCGGTCTGCAGCATCACCCGCGAGCGCAGCGGCGGCATGTAGAGCGTCTCGGCCCAGTCCTCCGGCGAGAACAGCGTATCGCGCATCAGCCGGCTCAGCTGCGAGCGGCTGTAGGGCTGGCCGTGCCCGAACGGCGTCGCGTCGCGCCGCGCCCAGACCCCGCGCCGGTTCGGCACGACGAGGATCATCCGCCCCCCCGGCGTCAGCGTGCGCCAGACCTCCCGGAGCAGTTCCGTCGGGCTCTCCACCGCCTCGAGCGCATGCACCAGGATCACCCGGTCGATCGCCGCATCCGGCAGCGGCATCATCGTCGGGTCGGCGAGCGCCGAGCACGAGCGGCCGGCGCCGGGCCAGTTCACCACCCCTTGCGTCGCCGGCATGAAGGCCAGCGTCCGCTCGGCGATGCAGTGGACCGGGCTCAGATAAGGCACCGCGTAGCCGAGCCCGAGCACGCGCAGGCCGGAGACCGAGCCGAGGAAGCCGTGCAGGGTGCGGGCGACGATCCGGTGCGTCGTAACGCCCAGCGGCGTGGCGTAGAAGGCCCGCAGGTCGGTGACGTCGAGGCGCATGGGTCGGAGCTGGAGCGGCGTCGGGGAAGGCCGGCGTCCCGGCCCGATGGCGATTCAATGGGGCCGGGCACCCGCCGCGACAAGGCGCAGGCGGCGACTTGCAGGGCGACGCGCCGGGGAACCCCCCGGTTTCCGCATCCGTTCCCCGCCCGATACGGCCGGACCGGCCGCGAGCCCGGAGACGCGTTCATGGCCACGGCCCCCGAGATCCGCACCTTCCTGTGCCGCAGCGACAACATCGGCGTGCTCATCCGCGACCCCGCCACCGGCGCCTGCGCGGCGATCGACGTGCCGGAGGCGGCGCCGGTCCTGGCGATGCTGACGCAGACCGGCTGGCGGCTCACCGACATCCTGGTCACCCATCGCCACGGCGACCACATCGCGGGCATCCCGGAGGTCAAGCGCGCGACCGGCGCCCGCGTCACCGCCCCGGCCAAGGCCGGCCCGGCGATCCCCGACGTGGACCGCACCGTGTCGGAGGGCGACGCCGTCCGGGTCGGCGACCTCTCGGCCGAGGTGTGGGAGACGCCGGGGCATTGCGCCGACCACGTCACCTACTGGTTCGCCGAGCCGGGAATCGTGTTCTCCGGCGACACCCTGTTCACCCTCGGCTGCGGCCGGGTGATGGAAAGCCCGCCCGAGACCCTGTGGCGGTCGCTCGAGCGGTTCCTGCCGCTGCCGGATGCGACACAGGTGTACAGCGGGCACGATTACGTGCTGTCGAACGCTCGCTTCGCGGTCGCAGCAGAGCCCGGCAACGCGGATCTGCACGGCCGCCTGCGCGAAGCGGAAGAGCTAAAATCCTCCGGCCGCTTCCTGGTTCCCTCTACGATGGCGGCGGAACGGGCGACCAACCCTTTCCTGCGGAGCGGCCTGCCGGCACTGAAGACGGCGGTGGGACTCGACGAAGCTGCTGACTCGGCAACGGTTTTTGTTGCACTGCGAGAATGGAAGAACCGCTTCTGACGCACAGGTTTTCAAGGAAATTTTGTTGCCTTCTCAAAGAGAAGTGAACATAGGACATTCGACAGGCGCTAAACCGTCTGATCGATAGGCTCCCGGAGGGAGGCTCGACGTCAACGGAAGCGTGTTCCCGCTTCTTTCGGTCAGATGGGGGTCCGTCTCGCCTTACCACCTCTCGTCCTCACGCCTCCCGCTTCCCTTCCTTCAACCGGATCCCGAGCCGCGTTCCGAAGAGCCCGCCGCCAAAGCGATGGCGACGGGACGGTCCCCATCCGATGCGGACCGTCCGGCCCGCGCCCCCGCGGCCGCCCGATCCCGGGTGGCGCCGATCTCCGCCGACGTGCGGCTGCTCGGGATCGCCACCGAGCATCTGGCCCGGCTCGGCCCCAAGCGGGTCACCGTCGTCGCCGTCGCCGCCGAAGCCGGCATGACGCACGCCAACGTCTACCGCTACTTCCCCTCGAAGGACGCCCTGCTCGACGCCGTCGCCGGCCGCTGGCTGCGGGACATCGAGACCCGCCTGGCCGGCATCGCCGACGCGCCCGACCCGGCCGACGACAAGATCGAGCGGCTGCTGACCGCGCTCGCCGCCCTGCAGCGCGACGCGCTTCAGGACGAGCCGAACCTGTTCGCGGTCCATCTCGACGCCACGGTCGCCGCCAGGCCGATCGCCCGCCGCCACCGGGTCCGCCTGCGCAGCCTGGTCGAGCGGGTGATCGAGGAGGGGATGGCCACCGGCACCTTCTCGGCGCGCGACCGCGAGCGCGCCATCGCCTACATCTTCGATGCGAGCTACCGCTTCACCCATCCCCTGGCGATCCAGCACGACGCCGAGGTGCCGCGCGATCTGGTCGACGCCCGCTTCGGCGCGGTGATTCACGCGATCCAGCGGGTGCTGCGCGCGGGTATCCTCTGAGCGGAATGACAGGTTCAAAAAGTTGTCATAGCGCCGATCCCGAATTGGCAATCTCCTCCTAAAGCCCTCGAAAAGCTTAGCTTTTCGAGGGCTTTGTTTTGTGCGCCGCACATCCGCCCTGGCCCGAACCCTGCTTGGGCGATCTGCGTCGGGTTGATGGGGCGGTGCTTTTCGGCCACACAGCCGCGCAGGAAAACTGGTCGCGTCGGGCGGCGCCTCGGACGGACTTTCGACCCCCGAGTCGTCGACGCGCTCGCCTCACCCTTTCACGCTAAGCTGGAGACGTCTCGGACATGGCACGCAGCAAGATCGCGCTCATCGGCGCCGGCCAGATCGGCGGAACGCTGGCGCACCTCGCCGGTCTGAAGGAACTCGGCGACGTCGTGCTGTTCGACATCGTCGACGGCGTGCCGCAGGGCAAGGCGCTCGACATCGCCGAATCGGCCCCGGTCGACGGCTTCGACGCGAAGTATTCGGGTGCGAGCGACTATTCGGCGATCAAGGGCGCCGACGTGGTGATCGTCACCGCCGGCGTGCCGCGCAAGCCCGGCATGAGCCGCGACGACCTGATCGGGATCAACCTGAAGGTCATGGAGGCCGTCGGCACCGGCATCAAGGAGAACGCGCCGGACGCGTTCGTGATCTGCATCACCAACCCGCTCGACGCCATGGTCTGGGCGCTGCAGAAGTTCTCGGGCCTGCCGACCAACAAGGTCGTCGGCATGGCCGGCGTGCTCGACTCGGCCCGCTTCCGCCACTTCCTGGCCGAGGAGTTCAAGGTCTCGGTCGAGGACGTCACCGCCTTCGTGCTCGGCGGCCACGGCGACGACATGGTGCCGCTCACTCGCTACTCGACGGTCGCCGGCGTGCCGCTGACCGACCTGGTCAAGCTCGGCTGGACCACCCAGGAGAAGCTCGACGCCATGGTCGAGCGGACCCGCAAGGGTGGCGGCGAGATCGTCAACCTGCTGAAGACCGGCTCGGCCTTCTACGCGCCGGCGGCCTCCGCCATCGCGATGGCCGAGAGCTACCTCAAGGACAAGAAGCGGGTCCTGCCCTGCGCCGCCTACCTCGACGGCCAGTACGGCATCTCCGGCATGTATGTCGGCGTGCCCGTCGTGATCGGCGAGAACGGCGTCGAGCGCGTGCTCGAGGTGACCTTCGACGCGGCCGAGAAGGCGATGTTCGAGAAGTCGGTCGGCGCGGTGAACACGCTGATCGAGGCCTGCAAGGGCGTGAACCCGGCGCTCGCCTAAAAACATTGGGCGAATAGCGAATAGGGGCTAGCGAAGACAGAGCCACGTGCTCTCTGCTGCCCCGGCTCGCTATTCGCCATTCGCCACTCCCTATTCGCCTGCGGAGCGCACATGAACATCCATGAATACCAAGCCAAGGCGGTGCTGAAGGAGTTCGGCCTGCCCGTCTCCAAGGGCGTCGCGATCTTCAGGCCCGAGGAGGCGGAAGCCGCCGCGCGCGAGCTCGGCGGCCCGGTCTGGGTGGTGAAGTCGCAGATCCACGCGGGCGGGCGCGGCAAGGGCACCTTCAAGGGCGCGCCGGCCGGGGCCAAGGGCGGCGTGCGCGTCACCAAGTCGATCGACGAGGTGAAGCAGTTCGCCGGCGAGATGCTCGGCCAGACGCTGGTCACGATCCAGACCGGCGAGGCCGGCAAGCAGGTCAACCGGCTCTACATCGAGGAAGGCGCGCAGATCGCCGCCGAGTTCTACCTGTCGATGCTGGTCGACCGCGAGACCGGGCGGGTCGCCTTCGTCGTCTCGACCGAGGGCGGCATGGACATCGAGACGGTGGCCCACGACACCCCCGAGAAGATCGTCACCTTCTCGGTCGACCCGGCCACCGGCATCATGCCTCATCACGGCCGCGCCGTCGCCAAGGCGCTGGGGCTCGCCGGCCCGCAGGCGAAGGAAGCGGGCGAGCTCAC
This sequence comes from Methylobacterium sp. E-025, assembly GCF_022829705.1. NCBI lineage: Bacteria > Pseudomonadati > Pseudomonadota > Alphaproteobacteria > Hyphomicrobiales > Methylobacteriaceae > Methylobacterium > Methylobacterium sp. E-025. Next base: position 194,010 of record NZ_JAKSYR010000062.1, on the reverse strand, counting down.
CGCCAAGCTCTACGCGGCCTTCACGGCCAAGGACATGAGCATGCTCGAGATCAACCCGCTGGTGCTGACCGGCGACGGCCATCTCAAGTGCCTCGACGCCAAGATCTCGTTCGACTCGAACGCGCTCTACCGCCACCCCGACATCGTCGCGCTCCGCGACGAGACCGAGGAGGACGCCAAGGAGATCGAGGCCTCGAAGTACGACCTCGCCTACATCGCGCTCGACGGCACGATCGGCTGCATGGTCAACGGCGCCGGCCTCGCCATGGCGACGCTCGACATCATCAAGCTCTACGGCGAGGAGCCGGCGAACTTCCTCGATGTCGGCGGCGGTGCGACCGAGGAGAAGGTCACCGCGGCCTTCAAGATCATCACCGCCGACCCGCAGGTGAAGGGCATCCTCGTCAACATCTTCGGCGGGATCATGAAGTGCGACGTCATCGCCCGCGGCGTGATCGCGGCGGTGAAGACGGTGGGCCTGGAGGTGCCGCTCGTCGTGCGCCTCGAAGGCACCAACGTCGAGGAAGGCAAGGCGATCATCAGCGGCTCGGGGCTCAACGTGATCCCGGCGGACGATCTCGACGACGCCGCGCAGAAGATCGTCGCCGCCGTGAAGAAGGGCTGAAGCGTTATGTCCATCCTCATCGACGCGAACACCAAGGTCATCTGCCAGGGCTTCACCGGCAAGAACGGGACCTTCCATTCCGAGCAGGCGCTGGCCTACGGCACCAAGATGGTCGGCGGCACCTCGCCCGGCAAAGGCGGCTCCAAGCACCTCAACCTGCCGGTCTTCGACACGGTCGGCGAGGCCCGCGAGGCCACCGGCGCGACCGCGTCCGTGGTCTACGTGCCGCCGCCGGGCGCGGCCGACGCGATCTGCGAGGCGATCGCGGCCGAGATGCCGCTGATCGTCTGCATCACGGAAGGCATCCCGGTGCTCGACATGGTGCGGGTCAAGCGTGCGCTGATCGGCTCGAAGTCGCGCCTCATCGGGCCGAACTGCCCCGGCGTCGTCACCGCCGGCGAATCGAAGATCGGCATCATGCCGGCCAACATCTTCAAGCCGGGCTCGGTCGGCATCGTCTCGCGCTCCGGCACGCTGACCTACGAGGCGGTGTTCCAGACCTCGACCGCCGGCCTCGGCCAGACCACCGCGGTCGGCATCGGCGGCGACCCGGTGAAGGGCACCGAGTTCATCGACATGCTCGAGATGTTCCTCGCCGACGAGAAGACCACGTCGATCGTGATGATCGGCGAGATCGGCGGCTCGGCCGAGGAGGAGGCGGCGCAGTTCCTGGCCGACGAGGCCAAGCGCGGCCGCAAGAAGCCGATGGTCGGCTTCATCGCCGGCCGCACCGCGCCTCCGGGCCGCCGCATGGGCCATGCCGGCGCGATCATCTCCGGCGGCAAGGGCGGCGCCGAGGACAAGATCGCGGCGATGGAGGCCGCCGGGATCCGCGTCTCGCCGTCGCCGGCGCGCCTCGGCTCGACGCTGGTCGAGGTCCTGAAGGGCTGAAACCGAGTGACAGCCGCGCGCGTATGACCCGCGCGCGGCTGTGTTGCAGCGCACGCAAGCCGGTGACGCCCATATGATGGGCGACGGAGCGCCCGCTTCGTGCGCCCACAGGAATCGCAGCGCGGCCCGCGCCTTCCGCTCGCGGAGGCGCCTCCCGCGCGATGACGCGGCTCATCCGCACCGGCGGAGGGCCCGAAGGACAGGATGACCCGCCGATGGCACGCCAGGACGTGAACGAAGCGCTGCTGGAAACCTCGTTCCTCTACGGCGGCAACGCCGCCTACATCGAGGAATTGCAGGCGGCCTACGCCCGCAACCCGGCTTCGGTCGACCCCGAGTGGCAGAGCTTCTTCAAGGGGCTCGGCGAGGACGAGACCCTGGTCGAGAAGAACGCGGCCGGCGCCTCGTGGACCAAGCCGAACTGGCCGGTGCCGGCCAACGGCGAGATCGTCTCGGCGCTCGACGGCAACTGGGCGACCCTGGAGAAGGCGGTCGGCGAGAGGATCCTCGCCAAGGGCGCGGAGAAGGGCGAGCAGAGGCCCGGCAAGCCCGCCGACGGCCTCGCCGTCACCGGCAAGACCGGCGTCTCGGTCGAGCAGGCGACCAAGGATTCGGTTCGCGCGATCATGCTGATCCGCTCGTACCGCATGCGCGGCCACCTGCACGCCAAGCTCGACCCGCTCGGGCTGGCCCCCCGCGGCGACCACGAGGAGCTGCATCCGCAGCATTACGGCTTCCTCGAATCCGACTGGGACCGGCCGATCTTCCTCGACAACGTGCTCGGGCTGGAATTCGCCACGATCCGCGAGATCGTCGCGATCCTGGAGCGGACCTACTGCCAGACCCTCGGCGTCGAGTTCATGCACATCTCCGATCCCGAGGAGAAGGCGTGGCTGCAGGAGCGCATCGAAGGCAAGGACAAGGAGATCTCGTTCACCCCCGAAGGGCGCCGCGCGATCCTCAACAAGCTGATCGAGGCCGAGGGCTTCGAGAAGTTCCTCGACCTCAAGTACACCGGCACCAAGCGCTTCGGCCTCGACGGCTCGGAGGCGATGATCCCGGCGCTCGAGCAGATCATCAAGCGCGGCGGCGCGCTCGGCGTGCGCGAGATCGTGCTCGGCATGGCCCACCGTGGGCGCCTCAACGTGCTCACCAACGTGATGGCAAAGCCGTTCCGTGCGGTGTTCAACGAGTTCAAGGGCGGCTCGGCCTCGCCGGCCGAGGTCGAGGGCTCGGGCGACGTGAAGTACCATCTCGGTGCCTCGTCCGACCGCGCCTTCGACGGCAACAACGTCCACCTGTCGCTCACCGCCAACCCGTCGCACCTCGAGATCGTCGATCCCGTGGTGCTCGGAAAGGTCCGCGCCAAGCAGGACCAGCGCGCCAAGCCGAACGTCGTGCGCGCCAGCGTGATGCCGCTCCTGATCCACGGCGACGCGGCCTTCGCCGGCCAGGGCGTGGTCGCCGAGTGCCTCGGGCTGTCGGGCCTGAAGGGCCACCGCACCGGCGGCTCGATCCACTTCATCATCAACAACCAGATCGGCTTCACCACCGATCCGCGCTTCTCGCGGTCCTCGCCGTACCCGTCCGACGTGGCGAAGATGGTCGAGGCGCCGATCTTCCATTGCAACGGCGACGACCCGGAGGCGGTGACCTTCGCCACCAAGGTCGCGGTCGAGTACCGCCAGAAGTTCGGCAAGCCGGTCGTGATCGACATGCTGTGCTACCGCCGCTTCGGCCACAACGAGGGCGACGAGCCGGCCTTCACCCAGCCGAAGATGTACCAGCGCATCCGCAAGCACACTTCGGTGCTGGAGAGCTACGCGCGCAAGCTGATCGAGAACGGCACCCTGAGCCAGGAGGCCTACGACGCCCGAAAGGCCGAGTTCCGGGCGATGCTCGACGCCGAGCTCGACGTCGCCGGCACCTACAAGGCCAACAAGGCCGACTGGCTCGACGGGCGCTGGTCCGGCTTCAAGGCCGTGCACGAGGACGTGGACGACCCGCGTCGCGGCCGCACCGGCGTGCCGGTCGAGACCCTGCGCGAGATCGCGCAGAAGATCACCCAGGCGCCCCCCGGCTTCCACCTGCACCGCACGATCCAGCGCTTCATGGACAACCGCTCCAAGGCGGTGGAGACCGGCGTCGGCATCGACTGGGCGACCGCCGAGGCCCTGGCTTTCGGCGCGACCATGCTCGACGGCAACCGCGTCCGGCTCTCGGGCCAGGACGTCGAGCGCGGCACCTTCTCGCAGCGCCACGCCGTGGTGATCGACCAGGAGAACGAGCAGCGCTTCACGCCCCTCAACGCCATCCGCGAGGGCCAGGCGCCGCTGGAGGTGATCAACTCGATGCTGTCCGAAGAGGCGGTGCTCGGCTTCGAGTACGGCTACTCGGCGGCCGAGCCGAACGCGCTCGTGCTGTGGGAGGCGCAGTTCGGCGACTTCGCCAACGGCGCGCAGGTGGTGATCGACCAGTTCATCGCGTCCGGCGAGCGCAAGTGGCTGCGCATGTCCGGCCTCGTGATGCTGCTGCCCCACGGCTACGAGGGGCAGGGGCCGGAGCACTCCTCCGCCCGCCTGGAGCGCTACCTCCAGAGCTGCGCCGAGGACAACATGCAGGTCGCCAACTGCTCGACGCCGGCGAACTACTTCCACATCCTGCGCCGGCAGCTGAAGCGCGACTTCCGCAAGCCGCTGATCCTGATGACGCCGAAGTCGCTGCTGCGCCACAAGCGGGCGGTGTCGACGATCGAGATGATCGCCGAGGGGTCGAGCTTCCACCGCATCCTGTGGGACGACGCCGAGCACGACGAGAGCGGGGTCAAGCTCGTCCGCGACGACAAGGTCCGCCGCGTCGTGCTGTGCTCGGGCAAGGTCTACTACGACCTGTTCGAGGAGCGCGAGAAGCGCGGCGTCAACGACGTCTACCTGCTGCGCGTCGAGCAGCTCTACCCGTTCCCGCTCAAGGCGCTGGCCAACGAGATGGGCCGCTTCCGCAATGCCGAGGTGGTGTGGTGCCAGGAGGAGCCCAAGAACATGGGCGCCTGGGCCTTCGTCGAGCCCTACCTCGAATGGGTGCTCGGCCAGGCCGGCTCCGCGGTGAAGCGCGCCCGCTACGTCGGCCGCCCGGCCTCGGCCTCGACCGCCGTGGGGCAGATGTCGAAGCACCAGGCCCAGCTGCAGGCCTTCCTCAACGAGGCCCTCGCGGTCTGAATGTCCTCACCTATGGCGGCGGCTCTCCGGGGCCGCCGCTCACCCTTCCCGGCCGTCCGGTACGGCCCAACCGATCCGGCATGAGCTGACACAATGGCAACCGACATCCTCGTCCCGACGCTCGGCGAATCCGTCAGCGAGGCCACCATCGGCCGCTGGTTCAAGAAGCCGGGCGACACGGTCGCGGCCGACGAGCCCCTGGTCGAGCTCGAGACCGACAAGGTGACCCTCGAGGTCAACGCCCCCGCCGCCGGCGAGCTCGGCGAGATCCTGGTCAAGGACGGCGAGACGGTGGAGCCGGGCGCGCTGCTCGGCTCGATCGTCGAGGCGAGCGGCGGCGCCAAGCCCGCGCCCAAGGAGGCTGCGCCCAAGGAGGCCGCGCCGAAGAAGGAGGCCGAGGCCAAGTCCGAGAGCCGCAGCGAGGCGCCGAAGGCGTCCGCCCCCGACGCCAAGGCGGTCGAGGAGGCCCCGGCCAAGGAATCGGCCGCCGGCTACGGCAACCACGGCGACGCGGCGCCCCCGGCCGCCCGCCCCTCCGACGACAACGGCCCGGCGGTCGGCAAGCTGTCACGGGAATCGGGCATCGACCCGTCGAGCGTCAACGGCAGCGGCAAGGACGGCCGCGTGACCAAGGGCGACATGCTCGGCGCGATCGCGAAGGGGCCCGCGCAGGCGGCTCCCGCCCCGGCCAAGGAGGCGCGCCCGACGCCGCCGCGCCCGGCCTCGAAGCCGGACGACGCCGCCCGCGAGGAGCGGGTGCGGATGACCAAGCTGCGCCAGACCATCGCCCGCCGCCTCAAGGACGCGCAGGACACCGCCGCGATGCTCACCACGTTCAACGACGTGGACATGGGCGCGGTGATGGCGCTGCGCGCGCAGTACAAGGACATCTTCGAGAAGAAGCACGGCACGAAGCTCGGCTTCATGGGCTTCTTCACCAAGGCGGTGATCGGGGCGCTCAAGGACGTGCCGGCGGTCAACGCCGAGATCGACGGGCAGGATCTCGTCTACAAGAACTACTATCACATCGGCATCGCCGTCGGGACCGACAAGGGTCTCGTCGTGCCGGTGGTGCGCAACGCCGACGACCTCTCGATCGCCGGCATCGAGAAGACGATCTCGGGCTTCGGCCGCAAGGCCCGGGACGGCAAGCTCTCGATCGACGAGATGCAGGGCGGCACCTTCACCATCACCAACGGCGGCATCTACGGCTCGCTGATGTCGACCCCGATCCTCAACGCGCCGCAATCGGGCATCCTCGGGATGCACCGCATCGAGGAGCGCCCGGTGGTCCGCAACGGCAAGATCGAGGCGCGGCCGATGATGTATCTCGCCCTCTCCTACGATCACCGCATCGTCGACGGGAAGGAGGCCGTGACCTTCCTGGTGCGGGTGAAGGAGGCGCTGGAGGATCCGGCGCGGCTCGTCCTGGATCTGTGAGGCGCCGGCTGCGGACGACACGATCGGCATCGAGCGGGACGCGCGCGTGACCGATGCCGACGATCGCGATCATCGAGGGCGTGCGGATTACGATCTATCTCAAGGATCACCTGCCGCCCCACCTCCATGCAATCTTTTCGGGGCAGGAGGCGCAGATCTCGATCGCGACGGGCTTGGTGCTCAACGGGAACCTGCCACGCGCGAAACTGAAGGCCGTCCAGGCCTGGCTCGCGGCAAACCGCGAGCAGGTTTCCTACATCTGGCGAGAGATCCGGGCGGGCCGCAACGACGGAGGCATGATCGAATGAAGCAGTCTCGCATCGCATCCGTCGAACCGCTCGATTACCCGACCGTTCGCGTGATCTTTGAAGACGGCCTGAGCGGCGTGCTCGATCTGTCTGAAATGATCGCGCGGCGTCCGATCTTCGGTCCGCTCAAGGACGAAGCGTATTTCAAGACCGTCGCCGTGGGCGAGGGCGGGCATACCTTCGGCTGGAACCTGGGCGATCCCGGTCACGAGATCGACTTCTGCCCGGATGCGACGCGCATCGAGGTCGAAACCGCGATCGTCGAGGCGATGGCCCATCGGTTCGAAGCGACGCGGGCGGCGGCCGAATGACGGACGTCTCCCAAACGCCTGGGGCGCCGCATAGTCCGCATGGCGCCGTCGCGGTCGTCACCGGCGGCGGCCGCGGCATCGGCCGTGCGGTATCCCTGCTCGCGGCGCGGCGCGGCTATCGCGTCTGCCTGAGCTACGTCTCCGACGCGGCCGCGGCCGCGACGGTGGTCGCGGCGATCGAAGCCGAGGGCGGCCAGGCCGTCGCAGTGCGCTGCGACGTGGCGGAGGAGGCCGACGTGATCGCCCTGTTCGCGGCGGCCGACCGTCTCGGCACCGTCACGGCGCTGGTCAACAATGCCGGGGTGGTCGATCTCTCCGCGCCCGTGTCCGAGATGAGCGCCGCCCGGCTCCACCGGATGATGGCGACCAACGTCGTCGGCAGCTTCCTCTGCGCCCGCGAGGCGGTGCGGCGGATGTCGACGAAGCAGGGCGGCCGGGGCGGGGCCGTCGTCAACGTCTCGTCGATCGCGGCGCGCCTCGGCGGGGCCGGGCAGTTCGTCGACTACGCCGCCTCGAAGGGAGCGATCGACAGCTTCACGATCGGCCTCGCCCGCGAGGTGGCCGATGCCGGCATCCGGGTGAACGCCGTGGCGCCCGGCATCATCGACACCGAGATCCATGCCAGCGGCGGCACGCCCGACAAGGTGGCGGCGATGGGGCCGGGCGTGCCGATGAGGCGCGCCGGCACCGCCGACGAAGTCGCCGCCCCGGTGCTCTGGCTGCTCTCCGACGAGGCGGCCTACACCACCGGCGCCATCCTCGACGTCTCGGGCGGTCGGTGATCCCCGGCAACGAATGAATCCGGCGGCGACCCGCCACGGCGGTCGCCGCACGCGCATGCAGGAACGAACAGAACCATGAGCACCTACGATCTCGTCGTCATCGGCACCGGCCCCGGCGGCTATGTCTGCGCCATCCGCGCCGCGCAGCTGGGCCTGCGCACCGCCGTCGTCGAGAAGCGCGCGACCCATGGCGGCACCTGCCTGAACGTCGGCTGCATCCCGTCGAAGGCGCTGCTGCACGCCTCCGAGGCGTTCGAGGAGGCGACCAAGCACTTTCCCGATCTCGGCATCGAGGTCGGCACGCCGAAGCTCGATCTCGCCAAGATGCAGGGGTTCAAGCAGAGCGGCGTCGACGGCAACACCAAGGGCGTCGAGTTCCTGCTGAAGAAGAACAAGGTCGACACCATCCGCGGCACCGGCAGGATCGCCGGCGCCGGCCGCGTCGAGGTCACGTCGGAGGACGGCGGAAACCAGATGCTGGAGACCAAGAACATCGTCATCGCCACCGGCTCGGACGTGACGCGCCTGCCCGGCGTCGAGATCGACGAGAAGACCGTGGTCTCCTCCACCGGCGCGCTCGAGCTCGCGGCGGTGCCGAAGAAGCTCCTGGTGATCGGCGCGGGCGTGATCGGCCTCGAGCTCGGCTCGGTCTGGCGCCGGCTCGGGGCCGAGGTCACCGTGGTCGAGTATCTCGACCGGGTGCTGCCGGGGATGGACGGCGAGGTCGGCAAGCAGTTCCAGCGGATCATGTCCAAGCAGGGCATCGCCTTCAAGCTCTCGACCAAGGTCACCGGCGTGGCGACCGGCGCGGGCGGCGCGACCGTCACCGTCGAGCCGGCGGCGGGCGGCGAATCCGAGACGCTTCAGGCCGACGTGGTGCTCGTGGCGATCGGGCGGGTGCCCTACACCGAGGGGCTCGGCCTCGAGGGCGTCGGCGTCGGGCTCGACAACAAGGGCCGGATCCAGACCGACAGCCACTACGCCACCAACGTCACCGGCATCTACGCGATCGGCGACGTGATCGCCGGGCCGATGCTCGCGCACAAGGCCGAGGACGAGGGCGTCGCGGTGGCCGAGATCCTGGCCGGCCAGTCCGGTCACGTGAACTACGCGGTGATCCCGAACGTGGTCTACACCTATCCGGAGGTCGCCTCGGTGGGGAAGACCGAAGAGGAGCTGAAGAAGGACGGCATCGCCTACAACGCGGGCAAGTTCCCCTTCACCGCCAACGGGCGGGCCAAGGCCAACGGCACCACCGAGGGCTTCGTGAAGGTGCTGGCCGACGCCGCGAGCGACCGGGTGCTCGGCGTCCACATCGTCGGCGCCGATGCCGGCAACCTCATCGCCGAGGTGGCGGTGGCGATGGAGTTCGGGGCGTCGGCCGAGGACATCGCCCGCACCTGCCACGCCCACCCGACCCTGACGGAAGCGGTGAAGGAGGCCGCGCTCGCGGTCGGGAAGCGCGCGATCCACGTCTGAGGACGCGGCCGCGCCCGTCGCTCAGGCCGAGCGGCGGGCCGGGGCGAGGGCGGCGATGCGCAGGAGGGCGGTCGGGGCCGGCGGCGCGGTGATCGCGTTCAGCAGGTACGGCCGCCGCAGACCGAGCGCGTGGTGGAGCGTGAGGTCGATGTCGCGGGCGTGGAACGGCATCTTCAGGACGAAGGTGGCGCCGAAGTAGCGGGCGGCCTGGGCGATCGGCTCGGGATCGCCGCTGGTCAGCATCGTGAGGCGCGTCGTCAGGTTCAGGGTCTGAACCTGGCAGGCGAGCTCGAGGCCGTCGGTCCCGTTGAGCTTCACGTCGACGAAGGCGAGCGGGTAGGCGTCGGTCTTCAGGAGCTTCAGGGCGTGCCGGCCGCAATCCGTCTCGTCTATCTCGAGGGCGAAGCCGCTGCGCGCCAGCACCCGCCCGATCGCCGCGCGCGCCGCGTCCGACGAGGAGGCGAGCAGGATGCGCGTCGGCTGCCGGCGCCGGGTGTCGGCGTGCAGCAGGCTCTCGATGTGGGCGGTGTCGAGGGGCACCTTCAGCACCTCGTAGGCGCCGAGCGAGACCGCGAGTTCCTGCCACTGGGCGAAGACGCGGGCGGCGATCAGCACGAGGCAGGGCAGGGTGGCGCCGCGCTTGCGCGCCACCGCCACCGCCTCCGGGCCGCTCACGCCTTCGAGCTGGAGGCCGACGAAGGCCAGGGCCGGCTTGTGCGCGAGGGCGAGATCAATCAGCGCCTCGCCCGAGGCCGTTTGCACGATCACGGCCCTGGGATCGAAGTGCGACACCACCGCGGCGAGTTCGGCCCGGCGTCCCGCGTCGCGATCGGCGATGAGGACGGTGCCGGCTTGCGGGGGCCGGACCGCGCTTCCGATATCGGCGTGTTCGCCCGCCATGGTTCCTGTCCAGTCCGATCCTATGACAAGAGAAATAGCGCTCAAATCTCTCGGCAAGCTTAATGGCTGGCCGAACCGGCTATTTGCTCTGTCTAGTGTGTCAACGTGTCATCCCAATGCACGTCGCGTGTCACGCCCCCGTCGGCACGGCACGGCCGGCGCGCGGATGGGTGGCGTCGAAGGCGCTCATCAGGCGGGCCGCGTCGACCTTGGTGTAGAGCTGCGTCGTCGAGAGCGAGGCGTGGCCGAGCAGCTCCTGGATCGCGCGCAGCTCGCCCTGCCGCGCCAGGAGATGCGTCGCGAAGGAGTGCCGCAGGGCGTGCGGCGTGGCGCTGTCGGGCAGCCCGAGAGCGCCGCGGGCGCGGGCGACGACGTACTGGATGATCCGCGGCGAGAGCGGGCCGCCGCGGGCGCCGACGAAGAGCGGGCCCTCCGGCGGCAGCGGGTGCGGGCAGGCGGCGAGGTAGGCGGCGACCGCCTCGGCCACCACCGGCAGCACCGGGACCATCCGCTGCTTCGCGCCCTTGCCCAGCACCGTCACCGCGTCGATGCCGGGCACCGGGGCATCGCGCCGCGCCAGCCCCAGCGCCTCCGAGATGCGCAGGCCCGCGCCGTACAGCAGCGCGAGCACCGCCGCGTCGCGCAGCAGGATCCAGGGGGCGCGGTCCTCATCGGCGCGCAGCGACACGTCGGTGAGGGCGCGGGCGGCCGCCACCGGCAGCGGACGCGGCAGGCGCCGCTCCACCTTGGGCGAGCGCACGGCGCCGAGCGCCGCCACGGTGCCGTGACCCTCGCGCTCGAGGTGCTTGGCGAAGGAGCGCAGGCCGGCCAGGGCCCGCATCAGCGAGCGGCCGCCGACCTCGTCGGCCCGCCGCGCGGCCATGAAGGCGCGGACGTCGCGCGGCTTCAGCGCGACGATCGCGGGGATCGTCGGCGTGCCGGTGCGGGCGTCGAGATGGGCGAGGAACTGGCGCAGGTCGCGCTCGTAGGCCTCCACCGTGTTGGCGGACATCCGCCGCTCGGCCGCGAGGCTGAGGCCCCAGGCGCGGGCGGCGGCAAGGAGGGCGGCATCGCCCGGCATCGCAGGAAGGACGGAGCCCGACGCGGGAGCGGAAGTCGGCATCGGGTCTTCCTCGCGGAGCGCGCCCGCGTCGAGCGCGCGAGCCGGTCACTGGACGCCCGCGCGGTTGCCCGGCGGTTAACGGGTCTTCTCGATCCCCATCGCCTTGATGCGCGAGGCCAACGTCGTCGGGCGCAGCCCCATGAGCTCGGCGGCGCCGCCGGGGCCGAACACCTTGCCGCCGGTGAGCGAAAGGGCGGCGGCGATCTCGGCGCGGTCGCGGGCGCGGCGGTCGGCCTCCGTCGGCGGCCGGTCGGCGGGAAGCGCCGGCGGCGTCGCGTCGACGGGGCCCGCGGGATCGGGCCGTTCGGATTCGCGCCGTTCGGATTCGGGCAGATCGAAGCGCAGGCGGCCGCGGACGGCGAGGATGGCGGCGCGCTCGATCACGTTCTCCAGCTCGCGCACGTTGCCGGGCCAGGCGTAGCGGGCGAGCCGGCGCACGTCGCCCTCGGTCAGCCGCGGCTCGGGGATGTTCAGGCGGCGTGCGGCCCCCGTCAGGACGTGCTGGGCGATCGGCGCGATGTCCTCGGGGCGCTCGCGGAGCGGGCTCGCGGCCAGCGGGAAGACGTTGAGGCGGAAGTACAGGTCCTCGCGGAACCGGCCGCGGCGCACCTCCTCCCGCAGGTCGCGGTTGGTGGCGGCGACGAGGCGGATGTCGACGGCGCGCGTGCGCTCCTCGCCGACGCGCTCGAACGAGCGCTCCTGCAGCACCCGCAGCAGCTTGCCCTGGAGATCGAGCGGGATCTCGCCGACCTCGTCGAGGAACAGCGTGCCGCCGTCGGCGAGCTCGAAGCGCCCGACGCGATCGCGCAGCGCACCGGTGAACGCGCCGCGGGCATGGCCGAAGAACTCGCTCTCGAACAGCTCGCGCGGCACCGCGGCGCAGTTCACGCGGATCATCGGCCGGTCGCGCCGCCGGCTGGCCTCGTGGATCGCGCGGGCGATCAGCTCCTTGCCGGTGCCGGACTCGCCGGTGATCAGCACGGTGGCGTCGGTGCCGGCCACGAGGTCGATCTGGCGCAACGTCGCTGCGATGGCGGGGGAACGGCCGATGATGCCCTGGTGGTGGCGCTCCAGCCGGATTTCCTCCTTCAGGTAGGCGTTCTCCAGCTCCAGCCGCTCGCGCAGGGAATCGACCTCGGCGAGCGCGCTGCGCAGCCGTTCCTCGGCCTCGCGCCGTTGGCTGATGTCGCGGAACACGATGACGGCGCCGAGCAGACGCCCGCGATCCCGGATCGGCGTCGAGGTGTACGCGACCGGGAACGCGGTGCCGTCGCGCCGCCAGAACACCTCGTCGTCGACCTGGCGCACCGCGCCGTCGCGGAAGGCCGCGTAGATCGGGCAGTCGCGGTGCGGGTAATGCGCGCCGTCGGAGCGGGTGTGGTGCACGGTGGCGTGCATGTCCTTGCCGACGAGGTCGGCGGCCCGCCAGCCGAGCATGCGCTCGGCGGCCGGGTTGACGAAGGTGGTCGCCCCATCGGCGTTGACGCCGTAGATGCCCTCGCCGGCGGCCCGTAGGATCAGCTGGTTCCCGCGCTCGATGTCGCGGAAGATGCGCTCCATCCGCTGCCACTCGGCGATGCCGGCGCGCATGTGGTCGTCGGCCTGCCCGTCGACCGCCCGCCGACGGCGCGCCTCGAGATCGGAGAGCGTCAGGAGAAGCCGCGGCGGGTCGCCCGCGAGCGGGCTCGCGGCGTATTCGAGGCGCAGCCCGCGGCCGTCCGCGTGGCGCGGCTCCAGCGTCCGCGACCACCATTGCCCCTTGGCGAAGGCGCCCTGCGTGAACACCACCAGCGCGGGCCGCTGGCCCGGATGCAGAGCGCTCGCCGTGATCCTGCGGAGCGCCGCGCGGTCGTAGCCGAGCAGGCGCGCCGCGGCCGGGTTGGCGTCGACGATCCGGTCGGCCTCGGGCTCCACCACCAGCATCGCCTCCCGGTGCTGCTCGAAGACCGGCCCGAAATCCTCGATCATGTCGGCCCCGACGCACCCGTCTCGCTACGAGACTTCGTCGTCATACCACGAGATCTCGTCGGGCACGAGATCTCGTAGCTGATGATCCTCGGGCCAAGCCGCTGTGCCGGCGGCGGTTCTTCGCAACGACCCAGCTGGCACATCGCTTGCGCAAGCCTCGCTCGAGCGTGCCCCGCCGGCAGACCACGCGGCGGGGCGCGACCGATCTCACAACCTGCCGGAGTGCCGACCATGAAGCGCGAAGACCTCACCGAGAAGCTCCTCGACATCAAGCGCGACAAGGGCTGGACCTGGAAGTACATCCAGGACGAGATCGGCGGGCTCTCGCCGATCCTGATCACCGCCGCCTGCATGGGCCAGATGAAGCTGCCGAAGGCGCAGGCCGCCAAGGCCGCCGCGCTGTTCGGGCTCACCGAATCCGAGGAGCGGATGCTCAACGAGGCGCCCTATCGCGGCTCGATCCCGTCGATGCCGCCGACCGATCCGCTGATCTACCGCTTCTACGAGCTGGTGATGGTCTACGGCACCACCTTCAAGGAACTGATCCAGGAGGAGTTCGGCGACGGCATCATGTCGGCGATCGACTTCAACATGACCATGGAGCGCGAGGCCAACAACAAGGGCGACCGCGTGAAGCTCGGCATGTCCGGCAAGTTCCTGCCGTACAAGTATTACGGCAGCGAGGACGGCGTGCCGGAATACGGCTTCAAGGAGGGCTGAGCCGGGCCGGGCGAGGCGGCCGCCGCCGCCCCTTGCCGCTTCGGCCGGTTTCCACCGAAGCCGCGGCGGCTCGGGCGACGGCGGACGGCTCGCTCATGGGGGGCGGAACGGGGCAGCGAGGGGGGACGACGTGGCGACGGACGAGGGGACGGCGCACCCGCGCAACCCGGTGCTCGACGAGCTGGCGGCGGCGCTCGGCATTCCGACGACGGCGTTCTTCGCCACGCTCGACGAAGGGGATCGGATCGCCGAGAGCCTCACCCTGCTGCGCCTGTGGGCCACCCTCGATCAGCTCGGGCAGCGTCGGGAGCTTCTGGACCACCTCCGCCGGATGATCGACGGGCCGCCGCCCGGCTGAGCCGGGCGGGCGCGCCTTTGCGCTCCGGGAGGATCAGTCGGCGTGATGCTCGGCGATGTAGCGCCCGAGCGCCCCGGCCGCGTTGAGCATGTGCGCCCGCATGCGCCGTGCCGCCGCCTCGCCGTCGCCCTCGGCGATCGCGGCCAGGATCGCGCCGTGCTCGGCGTGGGAGCGGCGGATGCGGTCGCCCTGGCGCAGCTGCGTGCGGCGGAAGGCCGAGAGCCGGGTGCGGATCGCCAGCGCCTGCTCGGCCAGGAACCCGTTGTGGGTGGCCGCGTAGAGCCCTTCGTGGAACTGGCGGTTCAGGCCGTCGTAGGCGTCGAGGTCGCCGCCCTCGACCGCCGCGCCCGAGCGCCGGTGCAGCTCCATCAGGGCGCTGAGCTCGAGCGGGCGCATGCGGTGGGTGGCGAGCCGCACGCACAAAGCCTCGATCTCGGCGGTGGCCTCGAACATGTCCATGATCCGCTCGGGCGTCATCCGGGCGACGACCATGCCGCGGCGCGGGCGCTGCTCCACGAGGCCGCCGAAGGCGAGCTGGCGCAGGGCCTCCCGCACGGGGGTGCGCGAGGCGCCGAAGCGGTCGGCCAGCGTCTGCTCGTCCAGGGTCGTGCCGGCGGCGAGCTCGCCCGCCGCGATCGCATCCGTGAGCGCGTCGCGGATGCGATCGGAGATCAGCGCCCGCTCCTCGGTCTCGTGGCCCGCGTCCATGGCTCTCCCGCCCCGCGAAGCCGGGCTCAGCCGACGATCGCCCGCACCGTCAGGAACAGCACCGACGGGCCGACGAGGCAGCCGATGCCGGTGTGGAAGGTCGCGGTCAGCGCGCCGTAGGGCACGAGCTTGGGATCGGTGGCGGCCAGGCCGCCGGCCACCCCGCTGACCGTGCCCATCAGCCCGCCATAGGCCATGGCCGAGCGCGGGTTGTCGAGGCCGATCAGCTTGGCGACGAGGGGCGTGCCGACCATCACGCCCACCGCCTTGGTCACGCCGGTGGCGATCGAGAGCGCCATCACCGTCGAGTCGGCGCCGAGCGCCGCGCCGGTGACCGGGCCGACGATGTAAGTGATCGCGCCCGCGCCGATCGTCGTGATCGAGACCGCGTCGTGGTAGCCGAAGGCGACCGCGGTCAGCGTGCCGACGAGGAAGGGCAGCAGCGTGCCGAGCGCCAGCGCCAGCACGCCGACGAGGCCGGCCCGGCGCGCCTCGATCACGTCGACCTCGAATGCGGTGGCGACGATGGCGAAATCGCGCAGCATGGCCCCGCCCATCAGCCCGATCCCGGCCAGCGCCGGGATGTCGGCCAGGCCCTTCTTGCCGCCGGTGAGCACGCCGCCGAAATAGGCGAGCACCAGGCCGAGCACGATGGCGATGGCCGAGCCGTGCACCCGCCCGTTGGTGAGCCGCCGCGCGGCAACGTTCGAGACCAGGATCAGCGCCCCGACGACGGCGAAGGCCGCAACCAGGCTCTGCTCGACGAAGACGTGCTCAAGGCCGTGCCACAGGCCGCTCATCGCGTCCGCCCCGCCGGGATCGCCGCGGCGTCGGCCCGCGCTGCCTCGGGTTCGCCGCCGATGACGGCGCCGCCGTGCTCGACCTCCGGACCGCCCGGGTCGCGGCCGCCGATGCGGCTGAGCAGCGCCACCGCGGCGAAGCAGATCGCCAGGGAGCCGAAGGCGGCGATGATCACGATCGGGCCGCCGCTCACCGCGGCGACGACGTTCTGCTGGGCGGCCATCGCGACGACGATGGGAATGTACATGCCGCCCCAGAACTCGACGCCGAACTTGACGTTCTTGCTCAGGCGGCCGTGGCGCATCAGCCAGACGCGGGCGGCGATCAGCAGGATCATGGCGATGCCGACCCCGCCGACATTGGCCTTCACGCCGAGCGCGATCCCGAGGAGATCGCCGAGATACACGCCGATCAGCGTGCAGGCGGCGAGCAGCGCGACGCCGGCGATGATCATGGCCGCAGCCTCCCGTGCGGGGCACTCCCGATCGGGCCGGGCGATGGTCGAGGAGGCGCGATGGCACGGGGCATCCGGCGTATCCGTCCCGATTTCGTGATTCGTCTTCGTTGCCACTGAGTATGCAAAATATTGACAGATCGGCAAGCTGGTATACGATCATGTGATCGAACGGATCATTCGCATACGAATTGCTGTGTCTGACCCGCGATCGCATGCCGACAGCGTGCGGGCGGATCGACGGTTTGGGGATCGGGATGACGGACTGGCGCAGGCAGAGGACGGCGCGGGATGCGCGGATCGCGGCCGGCCGCGCCCACGCCGATGGCAAGGTCGTCGCGGCCGCCGACGTGGTCGACCTGTTCGAAGCCGTCCTGCGCCCGGGCGACCGGGTCTGCCTCGAAGGCGACAACCAGAAGCAGGCCGACTGCCTGGCGCGCGGGCTGAGCGCCTGCGACCCGGACAAGGTGCACGGCCTGCACATGGTCCAGTCCGGCATCGTGCTGCCGGAGCATCTCGACGTGTTCGAGACCGGCATCGCCAAGCGCCTCGACTACTCGTATTCCGGCCCGCAGGGCGCCCGCATCGCCAAGATGCTCTACGGCGGGCAGATCGAGCTCGGGGCGGTGCACACCTACCTCGAGCTGTTCGCGCGCTACTTCATCGACCTCACACCCAACGTCGCGCTGATCGCCGGCGTCTCGGCCGACCGGGCCGGCAACCTCTATACCGGCCCCAACACCGAGGACACGCCGACGGTGGTCGAGGCCACCGCGTTCAAGAACGGCGTGGTGATCGCGCAGGTGAACCAGATCGTCGAGACGGTGCCGCGGGTCGACATCCCCGGCGACCGGATCGACTTCGTGGTCGAGGCCGACACGCCGTTCTACGTCGAGCCGCTGTTCACCCGCGACCCGGCCGCCGTCACCGAGACGCAGATCCTGATGGCGATGATGGCCATCAAGGGAATCTACGCCGAGTACGGCATCCGCCGGCTCAACCACGGCATCGGCTTCGGCACCGCGGCGATCGAGCTGCTGCTGCCGACCTATGGCGAGCAGCTCGGGCTGAAGGGCCGGATCGCCACCAACTGGGCCCTGAACCCGCACCCGACGCTGATCCCGGCGATCGAGGCGGGCTGGGTCGAGCAGGTGCACTGCTTCGGCTCGGAAGTCGGCATGGACCGCTACATCGCCGCGCGGCCGGACATCTTCTTCACCGGCGCCGACGGCTCGCTGCGCTCGAACCGCGCCTTCTGCCAGACGGCGGGGCTCTACGCCTGCGACCTTTTCATCGGCTCGACCCTGCAGATCGACCTCATGGGCCACTCCTCGACCGTGACGACGAACCGCGTCGCGGGCTTCGGCGGCGCGCCGAACATGGGCTCGGACCCGCACGGCCGCCGCCACCCGTCCGACACCTGGATGAAGGCCGGGCGCGAGGCGCAGCAGACCGGCGACCCGGCGCTGATGCGCGGGCGCAAGCTCGTGGTGCAGCTCGTCGAGACCTTCGGCGACGGGCTCGTGCCGGCCTTCGTCGAGCACCTCGACGCCCTCGAGCTCGCCCGGACGATCGGCCTCGAGCTCGCGCCGGTGATGGTCTACGCCGACGACGTCACCCACATCGTCACCGAGGAGGGCATCGCCAACCTCCTGCTCTGCCGCAACGCGGACGAGCGCGAGCAGGCGATCCGCGGCGTGGCCGGCTACACCGAGGTCGGGCGCGGCCGCGACAAGGCCAAGGTCGAGCGCCTGCGCGCCCGGGGCATCGTCCGCCGCCCGGAGGATCTCGGGATCGAGCCGCTCGACGCCGACCGCAGCCTGCTCGCGGCGAAGTCGATCAAGGACCTCGTGCACTGGTCGGGCGGCCTGTACGAGCCGCCGGCCCGGTTCCGGAACTGGTGAGATGATCGGGCTGACAGAGCAGGCGCGGGACGCGGCACGCGACCCCCTCTCGCGTTCGGGAGAGGGGACCCGCGATCCCGCCGGATGGCATTGGGCGCAGGAGGACGATGTCACATGGAAACGATGACCTTCCGCCACACCACGAAAGGACCGCTCGCCGGCACCAAGCCGCAGGCGATCACCGGCGTCGTCGCGTCCGGCAACCTCGAGGTGCTGCTGGAGCGTGTGCTGCCGCCGGACCAATGCACCATCGAGATCGCGACGCCGGTGGTCGGCTACGGCGACGTCTGGGAGGCGGTGGCGGCCGACTTCGTGGCGCGGGCCCAGCCCGGCGGCCTGCGCATCGCGATCAACGACGGGGGCGCCCGGCCCGACACCGTGTCGCTGCGCCTGCTCCAGGGCGCGCGCCTGATGGAGACCGGCCGATGAGCTTGAGCTGGTACGAGGCCAGCGCCCGGCAGCGCGTCGCCGCGCTCGTCGACGCGGAGAGCTTCGAAGAGTTCGTCGGCCCGGAGCAGCGGGCGATGAGCCCCCACCTGCCGCTGTTCGACCTGCCCCGCGCCTTCGACGACGGCATCGTCGTCGGCCGGGGCAGGCTCGACGGCCGCACGGTCTACCTCGCCGCCCAGGAGGGCCGCTTCATGGGCGGCGCCTTCGGCGAGGTGCACGGCGCCAAGCTCGTCGGGCTTTTACGCGCCGCGGTCACCGAGACGCCGGAGGCCGTGCTGATCCTGTTCGACACCGGCGGCGTCCGCCTGCAGGAGGCCAATGCGGGCGAGACCGCCATCGCCGAGACCATGCGCGCCATCGCCGATCTGCGCCGCGCCGGCATCCCGGTGGTCGGGCTCGTCGGCGGCCGCGCCGGCTGCTTCGGCGGCGGCGGCCTGATCGCCGGAACCTGCTCGCGCCTCGCGGTCTCGGAGGGCGGGCGCATCTCGGTCTCCGGCCCGGAGGTGATCGAGACCAACAAGGGCGCCGAGGAATTCGACTCGAAGGACCGCGCCCTGGTCTGGCGCACCATGGGCGGCAAGCACCGGCGCCTCGCCGGCGGCGCCGACCGGTTCTGCGACGACACCGTGGAGGCGTTTCGCGCCGCCGCCCTCGACCTGATCGGCCGGGCGCCGGCCTTCGACCTCGCGACGCTCGAAGCGGAGCAGGCGCGGCTCGAAGACCGCATCGCGCGCTTCGGCGATTGCCGCGACGCCACCGAGATCTGGGCGCGCCTCGGCGTCAACGACCCGGCCGGCGTGCCGGCCCTGTCGGCGGCCGACTTCGACGGCCTCGTCGCCGGGCTCGAGGGGACGACACATGACGCTCGCTGAGATCCTGGCCTCGCTCTTCCCCGACGGCCACGCGGTCGCCGTCGCCGACGGTCTGATCACCGGCCGCGGGCCGCTGGACGGCCGCGACCTCGCGGTGGTCGGCGTCGACGGCGACACGCCGCTCGGGATCGAGGGCGCGCTGGCCCTTTCGGCCGCCGTGCTGGGGACGGTGCGGGCCGGCGGCGCCACGCCGATCCTCGTGCTCGTCGATTCCGACAGCCAGCGCATGAGCCGGCGCGACGAGCTTCTGGGGCTGAACGAGTGCCTGGCCCACCTCGCTAAGGCGCTGCTGCTGGCGGATGCGCAGGGCCACCCGACGATCGGCCTGATCTACGGCCACTCGGCCGCCGGCGCCTTCATCGCCACCGCCCTCGCCACCCGGGTTTTGGTGGCGCTGCCCGGGGCCAACCCGAGCGTGATGGACCTGCCCTCCGTCGCCCGCGTCACCAAGCTGCCGCTGGAGAAGCTCGAGGCGATGGCGAAATCCACCCCCGTCTTCGCGCCCGGCCTCGACAACATGGTCCAGGCCGGCGCGGTGCAGGCGGTGCTCGATCCCGCCAAGCCCCTCGGGCCGCAGATCGCGGCCCTGATCGGCGAGCCGCCCTCGCACGACGCTCGCGACGCCCTCGGCAAGGAACGCGGCGGTCGTCCCGTCGCCCACGACATCGCCGCGCGGGTGGTCGACGCGGCGCGCGCGTGACGACGCTTCGCCGCCACGACCTGTTCGTGGTGGCGCCCGAGGCCTGGGACCGGCTGCTCGCCGGGCGCTCCGACCTCGACGGCGTGCCGCATGTCGCGGCCTGGGCCGCCAACGGCTGGCCGGTGATCGTGCGGCGCCGTCATCCGGACGAGGGCGACCATCTGCCCGCCGGGCTGCCCCTGCCGCCGGCCGCCGGCAAGCGCCGCATCGGCCTCGCGGTGCCGTGGGCCGACGCCACGCCGTCCCCTCCGGTGACCCTCGCCGCCGCGCGCCCATCCGCGCCGCCGGCCTGGCACCTCGCCATCGACGCGGTGCTGGCGCTGGCCGCCGAATACGGCGTCGTCCCGCAGGTGTTCGGCGGCCTGCTGTGGCAAAGCCTGACCGGCCTCGCCTACCTCTCCACGACCTCGGACCTCGACCTGCTCTGGCCGGCCACCGTGACGCACAGCCTCCTCGACGGCCTCGCCGCGATCGAGGCGGGCGCCCCGATGCGCCTCGACGGCGAAGTCGTCCTGCCGGACGGCGCCGGGGTGAACTGGCGCGAACTCCGCGACGCCCCGCCCGGCGGATCGGTGCTGGCCAAGGGGCTCGATCGGGTGGCGCTGGTTCCTGCAAGCTTGGACCGGTGAGGCCGAAGGATCGAGCCTTCAGCCGATCCCGTCCACCATCCTCATCCTGAGGTGCCGCAGCGAAGCGGAGGCCTCGAAGGAGGCTTCCAGCTTGCGCGCGATTCCCGGAGGGCTCCTTCGAGGCCCACTGGCGCGGGCGCCTCAGGATGAGGGAGTGGGATGGAGGAGCCCCGCATGCCCTATGGCTTCGAGCCTCAGCCGGCCAGCTCGCCCGCCCGCCGTTTGGCCGCCGCGACGGCCTCCCGCATCAGGGGGCCAAGCGCGTCGTCGCGCATCAACACGTCGAGGGCGGCGGCGGTGGTGCCGCCCGGCGAGGTGACGTTGCGACGCAATTCCGATGCGGGCAGGTCGCTCGCGTCGAGGAGGGCGCCGGCGCCGGAGATCGTGGCCCGGGCAAGCCGCGCAGCGACCTGCGGATCGAGCCCGGCGGCGATCCCGGCCTCGGTCATCGCCTCGACCATCAGGAAGACGTAGGCCGGACCCGAGCCCGACAGGGCGGTGACCGCATCGATCTCGGCTTCCGAGCCGACCCATTCCACGAGCCCGTTGGCGCCGAGCAGAGCCGCGACGGCGGCACGCTGGCCCGCGGTCACCGCCGCGTTCGCGACGGCGCCGGTGGCCCCGCGGCCGATGCTGGCGGGCAGGTTCGGCATTGCGCGCACGATCGCCCGGGCGCTCGGCAGGCGGCCTTCGATGTCGGCCACGGTCTTGCCGGCCAGGATCGACAGGACGACGGTGCCCGGGCCGATCATCCGGTCGAGGCCGGGCGCGGCGTCAGCGAACCCTTGCGGCTTGATCGCGAGGACGAGGACGGCGGCGGGCGCGACCGTGGCCGGGTTGAGGGCGAGGCCGCGGGCGGTGCAGAGCGCGCGCAGCGCATCGGACGGATCGGCCTCGACGATCGTCGTGCGCTTCGGGTCGAGGCCGGCCGCGAGCCAGCCTTCGAGCATCGCCCCGCCCATCTTGCCCGCCCCGACGAGGGTGAGGGAGGCGGGCAGGGCGCCCGCCGCGGGAGGAGCGGCCATGGCGGGCCTCAGGCCTCGCCCTCGGTCTCGAACAGGACCGCGTCCAGCGCCTCGCGGGCGGACTTGCCGGCCCAGAGCACGAACTGGAAGGCCTGATAGTAGCGCTCGCACGCCTCCACCGCCGACTTCAGCAGCATCGCGCATTGCGGATGCGTCGGCACCGAGCCGCCGGCGAGCAGGAGCGAATGGCGGAACATCACCACGTCGTCGCTCGACCACAGGTCGAAATGCCCGATCCAGAGCTGCTCGTTGATCAGCGCGATCAGGCGCTGCACCTCGGTGCGGCGGCGATCCGGCACCTTGAGGTCGAAGGCGCAGGCGACGTGCAGGGCCTCGACGTCCTCGATCCAGGTGAACGCGACCTGGTATTCGGTCCAGCGCCCGGCCACCACGACGGACATCTCGTCCGTCTCGGCGCGATCGAAGATCCAGTCGCGGAGCGCGGCAAGACGCTCCACGACATCGAGCGGGTGCTCGATCCGATCGTAGCCTTCGATGTCGACGTGAAGCTGTGGCATGACGATCCGAGATGACGCCGCCGTATTCCGGCGCCGCGGCATGGTGAACGATAAATAACCAAAGTTCGGAACCATGTCACGACACGAAATCACTTGTCCCGATGGGACGGAATATCGCGCGATGACGACTTGGCGGCTCCCGGTCTTCGGCGGGCTAAGGCGAATCAGTACGTCACCGACTATAAACCGGCGCGGACTCGCGACACAAAGCGCTTCGCCCGGCCGGTGAACAGGAAATGGATCGTTCGCGCGCGCTTCCTGTGTACAAGCCCGCCGCCCCGCCGAGACCGATTCGCGCCGGTCGCCCGCGCGTCGGATCAGATCGCCTCGCTCGCTCCGGCGGTGGACGCAGCGGCCGCGGCCGGCGCCGCATCGGCCTCGAGCGCCGCGACCCGCGCGGTCAGCGCCTCGTTCTGCGCGCGCAGGGTGGCGACCATGTCGCGCAGCACGTCGAGCTCCTCGCGGGAGGCGATGTCCATGTCGCGGATCAGCCGCTCGGCCTGGGCGCGGATCACGGTCTCGGCCTCGCGGCGCACCCCCTGCGCGGCGCCCGCGGCATCCGTCATCAGGCGGGCGAAGTCGTCGAACAGGCGGTTGGAGGGGGGCATGTGGTCTCCGAAAGCTCGCAGCCGCAACCCGGCCTGCGCCTCGACATAGGAATCCGCGGAGTCCGGGGCAATCCGCCGGCGCGCAGCGGCGCGGGCGGCCACAAAAGAAAACGGGGCCCCGAAGGACCCCGTCGCCGACCGATCAGGGTCGGTCAGATCACATGCGGCGCATCATGTGGCGGCGCATCATGCGGTGCTCCATGTGCCGGCGCATCATGCGACGCTCCATCCGGCGATGCATCATGCGACGCTCCATGCGGTGCATCTGGACATGCTCGATCGCGTCGGGGGCGGTCACACCCATCGGGGCGCCCGGGGCGGCGGAGGCGGGGGCGGTGATGGCGGCGGCGCCGAGCGAGGCCAGAACGGCAACGGCGAAGGTCAGTTTCCTCACGGAGATAATCCTGTTTCTTGTCGTCGGGCCGCGGCACCCATGTCATCTCCCGGGTCCGGGAGATGAGAGAAGGACGTCGCGCCGGTGAAGCGCGGCGGGTCTCCGCTTCGACCCGCCGCTGGTAACTCGCAACTTACAGATTCGTTTCCTCGAAAGCCTTCACCCACTCCGCGCAAATTCCGGAGCGGACGATGTCGTCGCGGGTGAACTCGACCACGGGGATCGGCATCATCCGGCTCTTGATCAGGTGGATGACGGTGCGCAGGCCCGAGGTCTCGCGCAGGTCGGTCTGCGAGACGTCGCCGTTGATGATCACCTGGCAGGCGTCGCCGATGCGGGTGAGGAACATCTTGATCTCGGCGGTGGTCGTGTTCTGCGCCTCGTCGAGGATCACGAGGCAGTCCTTGAAGGTGCGCCCGCGCATCACCTCGAACGGCACGATCTCGATGTCGCCGGCCTTCAGGGCGATCTCGAAGGCGGCGGCGCCCATCCGTTCCTTCATCGCCTCGGTGAGGGGAGCGACCCAGGGCGCGATCTTCTCCTCCAGCGTGCCGGGAAAGAAGCCGAGCGAACGGCCGCCGGGAACGTTCGGGCGGGTGATGATCACCTTGGCGATCCGGCGCTGGCGCAGCAGGTCGGCGGCGCGTGTGCCGGCGATGTAGGTCTTGCCGGTGCCGGCCGGGCCGAGCACGATGACCTGCGGGTTCAGGGCGAGCGCGTCGAGGTATTCCGCCTGCCGGTCGGTCAGCGGCTGGATCGGGCCTAGGTTTCGTTCCTCGTCGAAGCGGGTCCTGTGCAGCCGGACCGTGCGGTCTTCCACCAGCTCGAGTCGTGCGCGCCGTCTTTTCATCGATCAACACTCCGCGTGGGATTTGCCAACCAAAAGGACTTGCTAACCAGAAACCGCTCTTCGCTCTAACCTTCGTATCGTGGGCTTATCTCTCCTCTCGGAAGCAATGACGCTGCCTCGAGCCGGTTCCGGCCCTCGACACGAAGCTTGTGGACAAGACGAGCCGCTGCGCGGCCCGCCTGGTCGTTGCCGGAGCATGCAACGCGCGCACCATAGAGTCGGGCGATGCGACGGCCGCATGACGGGGCCCGGCAGGTGTTGCTGAAATGGCTCGGACGACGGCGGATGGTGCGCCGGGACGGTCGGGGGATGGGGCCGTGTCCGGTCCGCCCAAGGTCGTGTCCTACGCCCGACGTCACGCTCGTCCGCGAGCGGCCTCAGGCCGGCTGCAGGAAGCTGTCGAGCACCATCTTGCGACCGGCCTTGTCGAAGTCAACGGTGAGCTTGTTGCCGTCGACGGCGGCCACGTCGCCGGGGCCGAACTTGGTGTGCAGAACCCGCATCCCGGCCTCGAAGGCCGAGGGCGTGCCGGTGGATTTGGCGATCAGCTCGCCCTCGATCTGGCGCGGGCCGCCGCGCCCGCCGCCGGGCGAGGCGCCGAAGCCGCGGGCGGTGGTGTGCGCCGCGCCCTTGCCGAAGTTGTTCTGCTGCCCGGTATTGGCCTGCGCCCGCTGCCAGCCCGGCGTGCCGTAGCTCGAGCCGAAGGGCTGCGGATTGCGGTCGAAGCGCGAGGCGCCGGCGGAGAAGTGGGCCGGCGCCTCGATCACGTCGACCGCCGATTCCGGCAGCTCGTCGATGAAGCGCGACGGGATGGTCGAGGACCACAGGCCGTGGATGCGGCGGTTGACGGCAAAGGACAGCTTCGCGCGCTTGCGGGCCCGCGTCAGCCCGACATGGGCGAGGCGACGCTCCTCCTCGAGGCCCGCGCGGCCGCTCTCGTCGAGGGCGCGCTGGTTCGGGAAGAGGCCGTCCTCCCAGCCGGGCAGGAACACCGTGTCGAATTCCAGGCCCTTGGCCGCGTGCAGGGTCATCAGCGAGACGCGCTCGGCGCCCTCGGCCTCCGAGGCCTCCATCACCAGCGAGACGTGCTCGAGGAAGGCGCCCATGTCGGGGAACTCCTCCATCGAGCGGACGAACTCCTTGAGGTTCTCCAGCCGCCCGGCGGCGTCGGCCGACTTCTCCTTCTGCCACATCTCGGTGTAGCCGGATTCCTCGAGGATGGTCTGCGCCACCTCGGAATGCGGGTTGCTCTCGACGAGCCTGGCCCACCGCGAAAAGCTCTCGGTGAGCGCGCGCAGCGTCGAGCGCACGCGGGGCTTGAGCTCGTCGGTCTCGCAGAGCTTTCGCGCGGCATGGAGCAGCGGGACCTGCTCGGCGCGGGCGTAGAGGTGGAGCTGCTGCAGCGTCGCGTCGCCCAGGCCGCGCTTGGGGGTGTTCACGATCCGCTCGAAGGCGAGGTCGTCGGACGGGTTGTTGGTCGCGCGCAGGTAGGCCAGCGCGTCGCGGATCTCGGCGCGCTCGTAGAAGCGCGGGCCGCCGATCACCCGGTAGGGCAGGCCGAGCTGGACGAAGCGGTCCTCGATCTCGCGCATCTGCGCCGAGATCCGCACCAGCACCGCGATCTCGGAGAGCGGGTGCTGCTTGGCCTGGAGCGCCTCGATCGATTCCGCCAGGAGCCGCGCCTCTTCTTCCGAATCCCACGCGCCCGACACGGTGACGGGCTCGCCGAGCTCGTCCTCCGTGCGCAGGGTCTTGCCGAGCCGGCCCTGGTTCTTGGCGATCAGGCCCGAGGCGGCGGCCAGGATGTGGCCCGTCGAGCGGTAGTTGCGCTCCAGGCGGACCACCACGGCACCGGGAAAATCGTGCTCGAAGCGCAGGATGTTGTCGACCTCGGCCCCGCGCCAGCCGTAGATCGACTGGTCGTCGTCGCCGACGCAGGCGATGTTCTTGCGCACCTGCCCGAGCAGCCTGAGCCAGAGGTACTGGGCGACGTTGGTGTCCTGGTACTCGTCGACGAGGATGTAGCGGAACCGGTCCTGGTAGTTGGCCAGCACGTCCGGATTCTCGCGCCACAGCTTGAGGCAGAGCAGCAGCAGGTCGCCGAAATCGACCGCGTTGAGCGTGACGAGCCGGGCCTGGTAGGCGGCGTAGAGGTCGCCGCCCTTGCCGAAGGCGAAGGCCTGCGCCTCGCCGGCCGGGATCTGGTCCGGGCCGAGGCCGCGGTTCTTCCAGCCGTCGATGACGTGGCCGAGCGCGCGTGCCGGCCAGCGCTTCTCGTCGATGTTCTGGTCCTTCAGCACCTGCTTCATCAGGCGCAGCTGGTCGTCGGTGCCGAGGATCGTGAAGTCGGATTTCAAGCCCACCAGCTCGGCGTGGCGGCGCAGGATCTTGGTGCCGATGGCGTGGAAGGTGCCGAGCCAGGGCATGCCCTCGCCGGCCGGCCCGATCAGCGTGCCGATGCGGTGCTTCATCTCCCGCGCGGCCTTGTTGGTGAAGGTCACCGACAGGATGTCGAACGGCCGCGCCCGGCCGGTCGTGATCAGGTGGGCGATGCGGGTCGTCAGCACCCGCGTCTTGCCGGTGCCGGCGCCGGCCAGCACCAGGACGGGGCCCTCCGTCGCCTCGACGGCGCGGCGCTGCTCATCGTTCAGGCCGTCGAGATAGGAGGACGCGCTCGGGCGCAAGGCCCCCATGGCGCGGGCGGCGATGGAGCTGGAGCCACGCTCCGCGTCGGAAGGCGGCGTCGCATGCGAAGAGTTCGGCATGGGCAATCCCTGGACCAAAACGCGAACGGCGTCGAGACCCGGACGCCGAGGCCTCGACGCTGAGGCGCGATCGCCGAGGCCCGGAGCCCGAGGCCCGGACGCAATGTCGCCGCCCCGCGCGGCCGCCGGGCGGGAACTTGAAGCAGGCCGGCCGCTTGCTCACATCATCGACAGACATCCCCCACACAGGAGCGCCCGATGCGCATCGTGCCGATCGCCATCATCGCCGCCCTCGCCGCCACGCCCGCCCTCGCGCAGGTCCGGCAGGGCAACCCCGACGCCGCCAACGAGTCCTTCGCCCGCCAGGGCGAGTCCCGGGCGCTGCAGCAGAACCTCACCTCGCAGAACAACACCACGCGCATGGAGATCCAGCGCAGCCAGCAGATGCAGGCGCCCCAACCCACCCCGGGCGTGATCGTCGCCCCCCGGCGCTGAGCCGAGCCCGCGGGCGTTGAACCAAGGCCGCGGGCGCCCTGGCGCCTGCGGTCCCGCGCCGTGCTATGCCCGCCGTGAACCCGCCGGGTGGCGCGGGGTGCATGCGGAACGATCACGGTGCGTGACCTCCTGACCGCGCTCGCGGGCGCCGTCATCCTGATCCTCGTCGCGGCGCTCGCGGTGCCGCCCTTCATCGACTGGCCGACCCATCGCGCCTTCGTCGACGCGACCGTGAGCCGGTCCCTCGGCCTGCCGGTGCGCAGCGAGGGCCGCATCGACGTGCGGCTGCTGCCCTCGCCGCGCCTGCGCCTCGACCGCCTTCATCTCGGCGACGAGCCGGGACGGCCCGCCCTCGATCTGCGCTTCGTCAAGGCCGAGCTCGGCCTGAGCCCGCTGCTGGCGGGCGCGTTCCGCTTCACCGAGACCCGGATCGGCCGCGCCGAGGTCAAGCTGCCGGTGACCGAGGGCGACGCCCTCGTGGTGCCGGCCGGCCTCGGCGAGGCCCTGCGCGGCCGCGACCTCGCGATCGAAGACCTCCACGTCCAGCAGCTGCTGCTGACCACGGTGGTGCCCGCGACCGGGCGCACCGACCAGTTCTACGCGGAAGCCGTGCAGATCCAGGCGCCGGCCCTCGTCGGCCCCTGGCGGGTCGCGGGCACCAGCGGCGGCCTGCCGTTCACCCTGGTCAGCGGCGAGCCGGCGGCGGACGGCGCCGTCGCCCTGAAGCTCTCGGGCGGCGGCGACGCCCATCCGCGCTTCGAGGCCGACGCCCG
This sequence comes from Methylobacterium sp. E-025, assembly GCF_022829705.1. Classification (NCBI taxonomy): domain Bacteria; kingdom Pseudomonadati; phylum Pseudomonadota; class Alphaproteobacteria; order Hyphomicrobiales; family Methylobacteriaceae; genus Methylobacterium; species Methylobacterium sp. E-025. The sequence continues at coordinate 166,004 of NZ_JAKSYR010000062.1, read as the reverse complement.
CGTCGCCTTCGTGCCGGCGGATCCGCGCGGCGGCGCCCGCAGCACCGAGCCGCGCCCGCTCGTCGCCGAGGCCGAGGGCAGCGCCCGCCTCGTCGTCGGCCCGCCGGCCCAGGCCGCCGGCGCCTACCTGCCGTTCGCGCTGGGCGGCAAGTTCAAGGCCCGCGGCGCCCTCGTCCGGTTCGAGGGCGTCAACGCCGAGATCGATCCGGGCGGGCAAGCCTTGCGGCTTTCCGGCAGCGGCCAGATCGACCTGCGCCGCTGGCGCGCGGGGCTGACCCTGGAGGCGCGCCGCCTCGACCTCGACGCCTTCCTGCTCTCGCCGGGCGGGCAGGCCTTCGTGGCGCGCGGGCTGCCCAAGGTCGGCGCGAAATCGGGTGGCGGCCTGCCGGTGATGCTCGACCTCGACCTCTCGGTCGAGGCGGCCGTGCTCGGCTTCGAGGAATGGTCCACCCTCAAGGCCACGGGCACCCTCGACCGCACCGGCGGCCTGCTGCTGCGACGCTTCTCGGCCGTGGCGCCGGGTGCGGCGACCGTCACGGCCAGCGGCGAGATCGACACCGATCCGAGCCCGCGCTTCACCGGCCCGGTCGCGCTCGCGGCCCCGGCCTCCGACGGGCTCGGGCGCTACCTGCGCCGGCTCGGCCTCGACGGGCCGCCGACGGCGCTGCTCGACGGGCGGCCGGTCGAGGTCTCGGCCGAGGTCTCGGCGGCCGGCACCGCGTTCTCCCTGCGCAACCTCCGGCTCGCGCTGGGCGAGGCGCAGGTCACCGGAAATGCCCGCTACACCCCGGCCGAGGGCCGGACCCGCGGCCGGTTCGACGCGCAGATCCGCGCCCGCGGCCTCGACGTTGCCGGCCTGCCGCCGCTCGGCAACGCGCTCGCGGGGCTGCACGGGCACGACCTCGGCCTGACCATCGAGGCGCGCGACCTGCGCTACGGCGTGACCGGCACCGGGAACGGCACGCTCTCGGCCAGCATCCAGTCGGACGGCGCCGCCCTCGTCGTCGACAGCCTCGACGTGACGGACCTGGCCGGCGCCAACGCCAAGCTGTCCGGGCGGATCGGCGCCGACGGCACGGGGCGCGTCGCCGGCCGGCTCTCGGCCCCGGTGGCGGCGCCGCTGCTCGCCCTGGTCGACCGGGTCTGGATCGCGGAGACGCGCCTGATCCCGGCCTTCCTGCGCGCCGGCGCGCTCGACCTCGCCGTCACGCTGGAGCGCGACGCGGGCGACGCCGACGCGCTGCGGCTCGCCGCCACGGGCCAGGCCGCGGGCGGCAGCCTCGACCTGTCGCTGGTCAGCCGCGCCGGCGCGGTCGAGGGGGCGAGGATCCGCCTCGCGACGCCGCGGGCCGGCACCTGGCTCGGCCGCACCGACATCGCCGGCCTGCAGCAGCCCGCCGACCTGAGCCTGGTGGCGGCCCGCGCGGCCGACGGCGGCCTGACGCTCCAGGCGACCGGCACGATCGCCGGCGCCACGCTGTCGACCGCGACGCCGCTGCGGCTTCCCACCGAGGGCGGCCCGCCCCGATCCGGCGCGCTGCGGATCGAGACCGCCGACCTCGCGCCGTTCCTGACGCTGGCGGGCGCCGCCGCCCTCGCGCCGGGGCCGTGGCCGGCCGACCTTTCCGTCGCGCTGACCCGGCAGGGAGACGACGCGCGTGCCGCGCTCGCCGGCCGGATCGCGGGGGCGGCCCTCGATGCGACCCTCGTCCGCGCGCCGGACGGGGCGCTGTCGGGAGCGGCGCGCCTCGCCCGCCTGTCCCTGCCGCACCTCGCGGCCGCCCTGGCGATGCCGGCGGGCGCCGCCGGCCGGTTCGGCCCGGTGCCACCGCCGGGACCGCCGGTCTCCCTCGACCTCAGGGTCGACCAGCTCGAGCTCGGGCGCGGGCTCACCGCCTCGGGCGCCGCCATGGCGTTGGGGTTCGAGGAGGGGACCCTGACGCTGCGCGACCTCTCGGCCAGGCTCGCCGAGGGGCGGATCGCCGGCTCGGCGACCCTGTCGCGTCGCGGCGGCCTCGCCTCGATCGCGGGCGAGGGTACCGTCGCCGAGCTGTCGATCCCGGCGCTCGCGGGGGGCGGCCCGCTCGGCGGGCGCCTGTCGGCGGCGCTGCGCTTCGGCACCTCCGGCGAGACGCCCGGCGCGCTGGCGGCCAACCTCTCGGGCACCGGCAGCCTCACGCTCGCCGCCCTCAACCTGCCCGAGACCGATCCCGCCGCCGTCGGGCGCGCCCTCGTCCGCGCCCTGCAGATCGAGGACCCCTTGCGCGACGGCCGGCTCCAGGCCCTCGTCGCCGAGGAGCTGTCGAAGGCCGCTGCCGGCACGACGCAGCCGGCCTCGGCGCCGGCCACCATCATCGGAGGGGTCGTGCGCGCCGGGCCGCTCGACCTCGATTTCGGCGCGGCGCGCTGGAACGGGACGCTCGGCTACGATCTTCGAACGAGCCGGCTCGACGCCCGCGGCACGCTCGGCGGCGGTGTGGCGCCGAAGGGCTGGAGCGGCGGGCCGCCCGCGATCCAGCTCGGCTTCGCCGGCCCGCTCGCCGCGCCCGAGCGCAGCCTCGACGTCGGCCCGCTCACCACCGGGCTCGCCGCCCTGGTGCTGCAGCGCGAGCTCGAGACCATCGAGCTGATCGAGGCCGACCAGATCGAGCGCCAGCGCCGCCGCGCCCGGATCGAGATGGACAAGGCCCGCGCCGCCGCCCTCAAGGCCGCCGCCGAGAAGGCCGCTGCGGAAAAGGCGGCTGCGGAGAAGGCGGCCGCCGACAGGGCCGCGGCCGAGGAGGCCGCCCGCCAGGCCCGGCTCAAGGCGCAGGCCGCCGAGGAGGCTGCCCGCCGCGCCCGCGCCGAGACCGCCGAACCGCCGGCCGAGCGCCCGCTCGACATCCGCCCGCCGCCCGCCCAGCCGTGATGCGCGTCCTCCCTCCCCCGCAGTGGGGGGAGGGCGTGTTCCTATCTCGGCGGCGCCACCCCGCGTCCCCTCAAGCCTTCCCCACCGCCGCCAGCGCGAAGCCGTAGATCAGCGCCACCTCTTCGAGCCGGTCGAAGCGGCCGGCGGCGCCGCCGTGGCCGGCCTCCATGTTGGTGCGCAGCAGGACCGGGCCGCCGCCGGTCATGGTCGCGCGCAGGCGCGCCACCCATTTCGCCGGCTCCCAGTAGGTCACGCGCGGATCGGTGAGGCCGCCGAGCGCCAGGATCGCCGGATAGGCCTTGGCCGCGACGTTGTCGTAGGGCGAGTACGACAGGATCGTCCGGAACGCCGCCTCGCTCTCGGCGGGGTTTCCCCATTCCGGCCATTCCGGAGGGGTCAGCGGCAGCTCGGCGTCGAGCATGGTGTTGAGCACGTCGACGAAGGGCACGTCGGCGATGATGCCGGCGAACAGCTCGGGGGCGAGGTTGGCCACCGCCCCCATCAGCATGCCGCCGGCGCTGCCGCCATGCGCGACGATCCGCTTCTCCGACGTGTAGTTCGCGGCGATCAGCGCCCGGGCGCAGGCGACGAAGTCTGAGAAGGTGTTGGGCTTCTTCTCGCGCTTGCCGTCGAGGTACCAGCGCCAGCCCTTCTCGGTGCCGCCGCGGATGTGGGCGATGGCGTAGACGAAGCCGCGGTCGACCAGGCTCAGCAGGTTGGTGCGGAACGCCGCCGGCATCAGCGTGCCGTAGGCGCCGTAGCCGTAGAGCAGCAGCGGCGCCGACCCGTCGAGGACGAGGTCGCGCCGGTGCAGCAGCGAGATCGGGACCTGCTCGCCGTCGGCGGCGGTCGCGAACAGGCGCCGGGTGACGTAATCCTCCGGCGCGTGCCCGCTCGGGATGGTCTGGCGCTTGCGCAGGAGCCGGGCGCGGGTGGCGCAATCGTAGTCCCAGGTCTCCGTCGGCGTCGTCATGGACGAGTAGGCGAACCGGATCGTCGCCGTCTCGAACGCGTAGCCGGGCTGGAGGCCGAGCGAGTAGGCCTCCTCGGCGAACGCCACCGCATGCTCCTCGCGGGTCGCGAGGTCGCGCACGATGATCCGCGGGCGGGCGTTCTCCACCTCGAGGCGGACCAGATGCGCCGCGAGCACGTGCAGGTGGCGGATCATGGTGCCGGCGCGGTGCGGCACGAGGTCGGTCCAGTGCGCCCGGCCCGGGTCGGCCACCGGGGCTGTGACGATTTTGAAGTCCTCGGCGCCGTCGGCGTTGGTGAGGATGTAGAGATCCGTCCCGCGATGCTCGACCGAGTAGATCAGCAGCGGCTCGCGCGGCTGCACCACGCGCAGGCGCCCGTCCGGCCCGGCGCGGTCCAGGAGGTGGACCTCCGAGGTCTCGTGGTCGCTCGCGGTGATGGTGAGGTAGCCGCCCGACTGCGTCGCCCCGATATGGACGAAGAACCCGGAATCGCGCTCGGTGTAGACCGCGAGGTCGTCGGCCTGGTCCGCGCCGAGGCGGTGGTACATCACCCGTGCCGGCCGGTGGTTGGCGTCGACCGCCACGTACCAGAAGCCCATGCCGTCGGCCGACCACACCGCCTCGCCGGAGGTCGCCTCGACCCGGTCCGGCGCGTCGGTCCCGGTGGCGAGGTCGCGTACGCGGATGGTGTGGAGCTCCGAGCCCTTGGTGTCTGCGCCCCAGGCCAGGCGGGCGTGGTCGTCGGAATGGGCGGCCCCGGCGATCTCGAAGAACGCCTGGCCCGCGCCCTCCTCGTCGCCGTCGATCAGGATCTCTTCGGCCCCCGCGTCGTCGACGGAACCGGTCGGCCGGCGACAGATCAGCGGGTGCTGGCCGCCGTCGCGGTGGCGGTTGTAATAGGCGAACGGCCCATCCGGGGTCGGCACGCCGCTGTCGTCCTCGCGGATGCGGCCGCGCATCTCGGCGACCAGGGTCCTGCGCAGCGGCGCCGCGTCGGCGAGCGCAACCTGCGCGTAGTTGTTCTCGGACTTCAAGTAGTCCGCGATGTCCGCGGGCAGGGCTGCCGGGTCCTTGAGGACATCCTGCCAGTTCTCGGCCTTCAACCAGGCGTAGTCATCGGTGATGGTGCGGCCATGGACGACGTAGCTGTGCGGCCGGCGCGGCGCCTTCGGTGCGTCGGATGCGGGCGGGACGTGAGCCGTTTCGAACGCCATCTGAAATTTCCCGTGGAGAATCTTCGAGCCTGCGCATGTGCCGTGCGGCCCGTTCCCGGACAAGACCCGGCGTCGAAACGCTCGCGATCGGATGGTGTTGGCCGGGCGGGGCATCGCGCGGACGGGGTGCCCGGGCCGAGCGCGGCCGCGCCAGGGTTTGACCAGGACGAGGGCTTGGCGAGGACGAGGGCTTGGTGCGGACGAGGGCTTGATGCGGACGAGGACTTGGCGAGGACTTGGCTTGACAGCTTTCGCCGCGAGGCTCTCGGTGGCGGGCGGCGGCGTGGCGTCCGCCGAGGGAGGCGCAATCAGAGGTAGCGAAACTCGTCGCCAGCACTTCGCCCTTGAGTAGGCATCTGTTTGAGCGATGTCGGCAAGCTGAAATATTCTTCCGGATAGTTGACGTTGCGTATCCAAGCTGCCGTCGAGCAACTTGCGGCCGATCTGCAAATATCCTATTGAGATGTCGTGGCGAAAGGGGTCGCCGCATTTCACTCAGCACTTGCGGGCAGGACGACCATTGTTGCGGGAATGCCCGCATCGCACCACGAGACGTCGGGGCCGAGGGTCCGCGCCGCTCGGGACGCGTCGACTGCCTCAGCGTCCAGGGGACATCGCCGAACATGAACGACACAGACACCACGGTCGATTACGTGGAACTCGCCGCCGACATCGTGTCGGCTTACGTCAGCAACAATCCGGTCCCCCCGGGCGAGCTGGCGCAGCTGATCGGCCGCGTCCACGCTTCGCTGGTGCAGGTCGCGGGCGGGCAGGTCGAGGCGGCCGCCCCCGCCGGTCCGCTGACGCCGGCCGTGCCGGTGAAGAAGTCCGTCACCGCGGACCACATCATCTGCCTGGAGGACGGCCGGACCTTCAAGTCGCTCAAGCGCCACCTGCGCGCCAAGTACGACATGAGCCCCGAGCAGTACCGCGCCAAGTGGGGCCTGCCGCCGGATTACCCGATGGTCGCACCGAACTACGCCAAGGCCCGCTCAGACCTCGCCAAGGCGATCGGCCTCGGCCAGACCCGCAACGGCAACTACGACGAAGCCGCCTGAGGCGGCCGGAGGCGAAGCCGGGGCGCACCCGGCTTCGCTCGCGCTGCCAGAGGAACGAACCTTGCACTGCCTCAGTCCTGTCCCGTGAGCGGTCTGTTCCGATGAGCGATCCCAAGATCCCCACCGACGACCTCGACAAGGCGAACGACGTCCTGGCGGAGTGGGCCGCCCGGTCCGCGGCCGACAGCGACGGGCTGGTCGAGCGGCTCGCCGCGATGGGCTACGACGTTCGCGGCAAGTCCGAGGACGAGATCGCCGAGGTGCTGAAGCATCCGCCGACCCAACCCACGGCGTGAGCTGCGTGACGCTCCACAGCGCGCGGGCCGTCAAGTCTTGATCTAGGACGATTTTCAAGACTCTCCTGTTTCCTTCGCCGTGACGAAGATCGTTCGCGTTGGGAACAAAACATGAACAAAACTCCTCAGGCCCGGACCGCCCGCCCCGTGGCCGTGCCGCGCGCGGAGGCCGCGCTCGGGCGCGCCGGCGAGCGGCTGCTCGCGGCGCTCGCGCCCGAGGGCGCCTACGCCTTCCCGGACCCGGTCGAGGATGCGATGCTGATCGTGCGGTGCGGCGGCGGCGTCTCGCTCGGCGGCGGGCGCTTTCCCGCGGCGTCGGGCGAGCGCCTGCTGGCCGCGGACCTCGCCCACCGCGAGCCGGGTCCGCGCGGCCGCATCCTGCTGGCGCCGGCCGGCCGTGCCCGCCTCAGGCGCGGCGACGCCCCGGCCGGCGAAGCGTTCCGCGGCCAGCATCTCGACCTCGTGGTGGAGGGCGAGGGGGCGGAGCGACGCCTGCGCGACGCCGCCGAGAGCCCGATCGCCTGGATGGTGCGGCGGCGCGGCCGGGACGGGGCGCCCCTCCTCGACCGGGCCTCGTTCGAGGCCGGCGAGCGTCTGCGCCGCGACATCACCACGGGCCTGATGATGCCACGAATGGGCATCGACTGGAGCGCGATCCGCGTCGACGGTTCCGGCCCGCGCGACGCCGCCGGCGCCTCGGATGCGATGATGGCGGCCCGTGCCCGGGTGGAGCGGGCGATGGCCGCGGTCGGCCACGACCTGTCGGGCCTGCTGATCGACCTGTGCGGCCACGTGAAGGGGCTCGAGCGGATCGAGGAGGAGCGCCGCTGGCCGGCGCGCTCCGCCAAGGTGGTGGCGAAGATCGCCCTCGGGCGCCTCGCCGAGCATTACGGCCTGCAGCGCGAGGCGGTCGGGCCCGACCACGCCCGGATGCGGCTGTGGCGGGACCGGGCGTAAGCCCCGCGCGCTCAGGCGGCGAGGCGGACCGCGTCGCGATGGATGCGGTCCGCCATGGCGCGGACCCCGTTCGAGCGCTGCGGCGTCAGGTGCTCGCCGAGGCCGAGCTTGGTGTAGAGCGCGAAGGCGTCGGTGTCGGCCGCCTCGCGCGGGGTCTTGCCGTTGAACAGCGCCACCATCAGCGCGACGAGGCCGCGCACGATGTGGGCGTCGCTGTCGCCGCGCAGGTGCAGGCGCGGCACGTCGCCCGAGGCGTCGACGTTCAGGTCGATCCAGACCTGGCTGGCGCAGCCGAGCACCTTGTTCGACTCGGCATGCAGGGCCGGGTCGGCCGGCGGCAGGGTGCGGCCGAGCTCGATCAGGTAGCGGTAGCGTTCTTCCCAGTCGTCGATGAATTCGAAGTTCTCGACGATGGTCTCGATCGGAGGCAGCATGCTCGGCCGGTTTCGTGTCGGGGGGCGCGGGATATCCCGGATATAGGTCGCCGCCCCGGCCGATGCGAATCGCGACGCCCGCTCAGGCCGGGTCCTCGACCCGCGCCTCCGGCAGCTGCAGCCGCAGCGGATCCTCGGCGGTTGCGACGCCGGTGACCGCGATCTCGGCCTGGGCGGCGTAGGCCGCGATCAGCCGCGGCCCCAGCTTCGGGATGTTCGGCCGACCCGACTCCGCCTGGTCGCCGGCGCCGGAGACGATCGAGAGACGCACCGGTGCACCGGGGGCCGCGTCGATGTCGATGGCGATCGCGCAGGCGACGCTCTCGGCGGTGGCGTCGAGGCATTCGGCGACGATCTCGGCGACGATCATGCCGAGGGCGTTGGCGGTGCGCGGCTCGACCAGGCTGGTGCCGGCGCCGCCGAGATGGACGCCGATGCGGCCGGCCCGGCGCAGCTGGCCGAGGCCGGAGGCGAGCCGGTGCAGGTAGTCGCGCAGGTCGATCGAGGCGATGTGCGGCGCCTCGTGCAGGTGCTGCTGCACCAGCGCGATCGCCCGCACCCGCTGGCCCAGCGCCTCGAAGCTGCCGCGGCAGGGCTCGGGCGCCGCGCGGCCGTAGAGCCCGATCAGGCTGACCATCACCTGGAGGTTGTTGCGGACCCGGTGGTAGACCTCGGCGAGCAGGGTCTCCTTCTCCTGCAGCGCCTCCTCGATATGCACCTCGGCATGCTTGCGGTCGGTGATGTCGAAGCACGAGCCGAGATAGCCGCGGAACTCGCCGTCCTCGGTCAGCGGCCGGGCGGTGTCGAGCAGCCAGCGATAGGCCCCGTCGTGGCGCCGCAGGCGGAACTCCACGGTGAACGGCTCCCGCGCCGTGAACGCGGCCGAGACGATGCGCGCGTGGCGCTCGAAGTCGTCCGGGTGGAGCCCCGTGCGCCAGCCGGCGCCGAGCTCCTCCTCCAGCGGCCGCCCGGTGAACTGGAGCCAGCACTCGTTGTGATGGATCGCGTGGCCGAGATGGTCCGAGCGCCACATCATCAGCGGAACGTCGTCGGCGAAGCGCCGGAACTCCGCGCTGACCATGGGCGCTCCCGGCTCGCTGTCCTGACCGCCCGCACCGGCCGGCTTCGACTCACCGTTCATGATCTTCCCGATCCGCCCCTGTTCCGACCTGATGTGCGCTAGGCAAGCGCCGGTCAACGTGTCGGGCGATGGGCCGTTCCGATAGGGACGACGTCCTGTCACCCGCGCGGCCCCGCCCGGCCTCCCGGGCCGGCGGAACCGCGCGGTGGGCCGCGTCTCAGCGCGGGTCCGGCGGACCCTCGCCCTTGCCGACGAAGGGGATGCCGTCGATCGGGCATTCCTCGGTGCCGACGCCCTGCCGGGTGATGGCGCGCACCGCGTCGCGGGTGGCGTCGGGGTCCTCGATCCAGCGGCGGTAGAAGTCGTAGGGGCATTCCGACAGCCCGTGCCGGTTCTCCTTCGAGTTGATCATCCCGGTGTAGCCGCGGTGCAGCAGCTTGAAGAGGTGGTTCTCCGACTGCCCGTGCGCACGGAAGTCGCGGATCAGGAACTTCGACAGCGCCGCGTACTGGATGCCCATCTCCTCCTCGCCGCACTCGCCGAGGGTGCGCCCGTCGAAGCCGACGATCGCGGAGTGGCCGAAGTAGCTGTAGACCCCGTCGAAGCCGGCCGCGTTGGCCACCGCCACGTAGGTGTTGTTGGCGAAGGCCATCGCCTTCGACATCAGGATCTGCTGCTCCTTGGCCGGGTACATGTAGCCCTGGCAGCGGATGATGAGCTCGGCCCCGCGCATCGCGCAGTCGCGCCAGATCTCGGGATAGTTGCCGTCGTCGCAGATGATCAGGCTGATCATCAGGCCCTTCGGCCCCTCCGAGACGTAGGTGCGGTCGCCCGGGTACCAGCCCTCGATCGGCGTCCAGGGCATGATCTTGCGGTACTTCTGCACGATCTCGCCCTGGTCGTTCATCAGGATGAGCGTGTTGTAGGGCGCCTTGTTCGGGTGCTCCTCGTGGCGCTCGCCGGTGAGCGAGAACACGCCCCAGACCTTGGCCTTCCGGCAGGCGGCGGCGAAGATCTCGGTCTCCGCCCCCGGCACGGTGGAGGCGGTCTCGTACATCTCGCCCGCGTCGTACATGATCCCGTGGGTCGAGTATTCGGGGAAGATCACCAGGTCGAGGCCCGGCAGGCCGGCCTTCATCCCGACGATCATGTCGCCGATCTTGCTCGCGTTCTCCAAGACCTCGGCCTTGGTGTGGAGGCGGGGCATCTTGTAGTTCACCACCGCGACGCCGACGCTGTCGGCGCTGGACGAGATGTCTCCGTGCATCATGGCGTGGGTTCCTCCTGGCTTGGGTTCTTGCCTCCCCCGCGAGAGGGGGAGGGTGAGCTGCAGCCTAGTGGCTGATCATCCACGGCCGCGCGTTCGGAAAGCTCTTGGCGGCCGTGGGGTTGGACTTCGCCTTGGTCCCGCTGCAGCAGCCGCAGCCGGCCCCGTGCGCGGACGACTTGCGGGGCGCGTGCGCGCTGCGCTCGTTGGTGGCGAAGGCCTTGCGCCGGCCCGCATCCATGGAGGCGAGGTTCGGCGCGGTGAGGAAGGCGCGCCCGCACGCCGCCCCGCAATCGGGACAGTCGTGCGGGTCCCTGAACTGCGCCATCGGGCGCAGCACCGTGAACGGCCCGCAGGCCTCGCAAGCGTAATCGTAGACGGGCATTCGAGCGCTTTCAGGCAGGGTGCACGCGGTCTGCCGCCCGGAAGGCGCGGCAGACCCGAAGACTACAGATCCGGCGAGAGCGGCATCTGGATCGAGCCGTCGAGGAACTTCGTCGGCCCGGCAGCAGTGGGATTGATGTCGAACTCGAAGATCTTGGTCGGAATCCACAAGGTCGCGCAGGCGTTCGGGATGTCGACGACGCCGGAGATGTGGCCCTGGACCGGCGCGGTGCCGAGGATCGAATAGGCCTGCGCGCCCGAGTAGCCGAACTTCTTGAGGTACTCGATCGCGTTGAGGCAGGCCTGGCGGTAGGCCACCGTCACGTCGAGGTAGTGCTGCTTGCCGTGCTCGTCGACCGAGACGCCCTCGAAGATCAGGTGGTCGTCGAACTTCGGGGTGATCGGCGACGGCTTGAAGATCGGGTTCTTGATCCCGTACTTGGCCATGCCGTCCTTGATCAGGCTGACCTTGAGGTGGACCCAGCCCGCCATCTCGATCGCGCCGCAGAAGGTGATCTCGCCGTCGCCCTGGCTGAAGTGCAGGTCGCCCATCGAGAGGCCGGCGCCGGGCACGTAGACCGGGAAGTAGATCTTCGAGCCGCGCGACAGGTCCTTGATGTCGCAATTGCCGCCGTGCTCGCGCCCCGGCACCGTGCGGGCGCCGGCGGCCGCCGCCTTGTCCTTCGCCTCGCCCTTGAGCCGGCCCATGTGGGCGGTCGGCGCGAAGGGCAGGGTGGCCAGCGCCGGTACGCGGTTCGGGTCGGTGTCGAACAGCGCCTTCTCGCGGGTGTTCCAGGTCTCCAGCATCTTCGGGTCGGGCAGGCAGCCGATCAGCCCCGGGTGGATCAGGCCGGGGAAGCGCACGCCGGGGATGTGACGCGACTTGGTGAACATGCCCTCGAAGTCCCAGATCGACTTCTGCGCCTGGGGGAAGTGCTCGTCGAGGAAGCCGCCGCCGTTGTTCTTCGAGAAGAAGCCGTTGAAGCCCCACTGGCTCTCGGGCTTGGCGCCGATGTCGAGGAGGTCGACCACGAGCAGGTCGCCGGGCTCGGCGCCCTCGACGCCGATCGGGCCGGAGAGGAAGTGGACGATCGACAGGTCGATGTCGCGGACGTCGTCGGCGGAATCGTTGTTCTTGATGAAGCCGCCGGTCCAGTCGTAGGTCTCGACGATGAAGTCGTCGCCGGGCTTCACCGTCGCGACCATCGGGATGTCCGGGTGCCAGCGGTTGTGCACCATGTCGTTGTCGTAGGCCGATTGCGTCAGGTCGACCTTGATCAGCGTCTCGGGCATGTCTCGACTGTGCTCCCTGTTGTTCGAAAATCCGGGGCTTGGCGCATCCCCGCCCGGCCGGCGCACCGGCCGAAACCGTTCAGCTCGCGAGCAGCTCTTTGAGCGCGTCGTCGAGGGTCTTGATGTCGTCGGGGCTGGTGCCGGGGCCGCCGGCGAAGTGGCCCCACCAGGTGTCGATGACGCGCAGCTCCGCGTTCGGCATCGACTCCGCCTCGATGCGGTTGTCCTCGGGCGGGAAGTACAGGTCGGTCGAGGCCGGCATCAGGATCGCCTTGGCGGTGATCGCGCGAAGCGCCGCCTTGGTGTCCCCGTGGAAGGTGTCGTTGGCGCCGATGTCGCCGTTCTGCCAGGTCCACAGCATCGCGAGCAGGTCGTTGGCGTCGCGCGTGTAGAACAGCCCCTCCCAGAACCCGACGAGGAAGTCCTCGAGCGAGGCGTAGCCCATGTGGGTCTTGTCGGCCTCGATCCGGTAGAAGGTCTGCGACAGGCCCCAGCCGGCATAGACCCGGCCGAAGGCGCGCAGCCCCTTGTTCGGCGGGCTCGCGTACCAGCCCTCGGCGAAGGCGGCGTCGGCCTGGAGCGCGGCCTTGGCGCCTTCGAGGAAGACGAAGTTGTGCCGCGAGCACTTGGCCGAGCCCTGGAACGGCAGGATGCGCGGGACCAGGTCGGGATAGAGCGCGCCCCAATGGTAGGTCTGGAGCGCTCCCATCGACCACCCGGTCACCAGCACCAGCTTATCGATGCCGAAATGCTCGGTGACGAGCCGGTGCTGCGCGCGGACGTTGTCGTAGGCGGTGACGTTGGGGAAGCGCGGCCCGTTCCAGGGGGCCGGCGTGTTGCTCGGCGAGGACGAGAGCCCGTTGCCGAACATGTTCGGGATGATGATGAAGTACTTCTCGGGGTCGAGCGCCTTGCCCGGCCCGATCAGCCACTCGTTCTCGGTGTGCTGGCCGGAATACCAGGTCGGGTAGACGATGGCGTTGTCGCACGCCGCGTTCAGCGTGCCGAAGGTCTTGAACGCGAGCTTGGCGTTGCGCAGCGTCTTGCCGCATTGGAGAACGTGGTCGCCGAGCTCGAAGATCTCGTAATCGGCCATGATGTCCTCGTTCAGACCGAGAGGAAGCGGGCGACCTGGGCCTCGTCGATGTCGGCGCGCAGCGATTCGTGGACGATCTCGCCGTTCTCCATGACGAGCACCCGGTCGGCGACGTCGAGGGCGAAGCTCAGGACCTGCTCGGAGACGACGATCGACAGGCCGCGCGCGTCGCGGATCTTCTTCAGGGTCCGGCCCATCTCGCGGATGATCGACGGCTGGATGCCCTCGGTCGGCTCGTCGAGGAGCAGCACCTTCGGCTTGCTCGCGAGCGCGCGGGCGATGGCGAGCTGCTGCTGCTGGCCGCCCGACAGATTGCCGCCGCGCCGTCCCTTCATCTCGAGCAGCACCGGGAACATCTCGTAGAGGTCCTGCGGCACCTTGCGGGCGCCGGTGACGGTGAGCCCGGTCTCGATGTTCTCCTGCACCGTCATGGTCGAGAAGATCATCCGGCCCTGCGGCACGTAGGCGAGGCCCTTGGCGACCCGGGCGTGGCTCTTGAGGGCGCCGATCTCGGTGCCGTCGACGCGGATCGAGCCGGCCTTCACCGGCACGATCCCCATCAGGGTCTTCATCAGCGTGGTCTTGCCCATGCCGTTGCGGCCCATCACCGCGACGATCTCGCCGGGCGCGACCTGGAAGTTCAGCCCGTGCAGCACCTCGCTCTGGCCGTAGGCGGCGTGCAGGTCCTCGACGCTTAAGATCGGCGCGGCCGAGGGGAGCGTGGTGAGCGGAGGGGCCTTGGCCAGGGGGGGATGCGCGGTCTGCAGCATGATGCTCAGTGTCCCAGATACACTTCGATGACCTTCGGATCGTTCTTGACCCGCTCCATCGAGCCCTCCGACAGGACCTTGCCCTGGTGCAGCACGGTGACCCGGTGGGCGATGTCCTCGACGAACTTCATGTCGTGCTCGATCACCAGCACCGAGCGGCCGACGATGATCTGGTTCAGCAGCTCGGCGGTCTTGATGCGCTCGCCGACGCTCATCCCGGCCACCGGCTCGTCGAGCATCAGCAGCTCCGGGTCCTGGATCAGCAGCATGCCGATCTCGAGCCACTGCTTCTGGCCGTGGCTGAGGAACTCGGCCCGCTCCAGCAGCTGGTCCTTCAGGAAGATCGTCTCGGCGATCTCGTGGATGCGCTCACGGACCTGCGCGTCGCGCTTGAAGGTCAGCGCCCCGAACACCGAGCGCCCGCGCGGGAACGAGATCTCCAGGTTCTCGAACACGGTCAGGTCGTCGTAGATCGACGGGGTCTGGAACTTGCGCCCGACGCCGGCCTGGACGATCGCGCTCTCGGTGAGCTTGGTCAGCTCCTGGCCCTTGTACTTGATCGACCCGGCGCTGGCGCGCGTGCGCCCGCAGATCAGGTCGAGCACCGTGGTCTTGCCGGCGCCGTTCGGGCCGATGATCACCCGGATCTCGTTGGGGTCGACGTAGAACGAGACGTCGTTGACCGCCTTGAACCCGTCGAAGGAGACGGTGAGCGCGTCGACCGCCAGCAGGTATTCGGGGGCGTTCGGGTTGGCACCGATGACGGAGCCCGGGAGGATCGCGGCGTTCATGCTGTTCTCACTCGGCCGGTGCGCCGTGGGGGACGATCGCGGGGGGCGGGGCGCGCAGACCCTTCACCCGGCGCGTCAGGCGCGGCTCGACGTGCTCGCGCCAGATGCCGGCGAGACCGTTGGGGAAGGCGAGCACCACGGCGATGAACAGCGCGCCGAGGCCGAACAGCCACAGGTCGGGGAAGGATTCCGAGAAGCTGGTCTTGGCCCAGTTGACGAGCAGCGTGCCCCAGACCGCGCCGAACAGCGACATCCGCCCGCCGACGGCGGCGTAGATCACCATCTCGATCGAGGGCACGATGCCGACGAAGGACGGCGACATGAACCCGACCTGGAGGGTGAACATCGCGCCGCCGATCGCCGCGAAGGCGGCGGCGAGGCAGAAGGCGAAGACCTTGAACCCGGCGACCGAGTAGCCGGAGAACCGCACCCGGTCCTCCTTGTCCCGCATCGCGACCAGGATGCGCCCGAGCTTCGACTTCTTCACGAACTGCGCGATCAGGATGCAGCCGATCAGCAGGCCGCCGTTGACGAAGTAGAGGATGGTGTGGGCGCCGTCGGTGCGGATGTCCCAGCCGTGCAGCGTGCGCAGGTCGGTGATGCCGTTGATGCCGCCGGTGTAGCCCTGCTGCCCGACGATCAGGATCGTCAGGATCGCGGCGATCGCCTGGGTGATGATGGCGAAGTAGGTGCCGCCGACCCGGCGCTTGAACATCGCCGCCGAGATCACGAAGGCGAACAGCACCGGCACCGCGACGACGAGGATCAAGGTCAGCGGCAGGCTCTGGAACGGCTTCCAGAACCACGGCAGCGCCGTGATCTGGTTCCAGTCCATGAAGTCGGGGATGCCCGGCGTCGACTGGATCTTCGTGTTCTCGACGCTGGACGCCTCGAGCTTCAGGTACATCGCCATGCAGTAGCCGCCGAGGCCGAAGAAGCAGCCCTGGCCGAGCGACAGGATGCCGGCATAGCCCCAGCAGATGACGAGGCCGAGGGCGACGAAGGCGTAGGTGAGGTACTTGCCAACCAGGTTGAGCCGGAAGGCGTCGAGCAGGCTCGGCAGCACGACGAGCAGCACCAAAGCCAGCACCGCCAGGCTCAGCCACTCGATCGGCTTCATGAACGGGTTGTCGTTCACGGTGACGGACTTGGTCAGGGTCTGGACGGGGTTCTTCATCGTCGAAATCCTCAGCGCCGGACCTTGAGGGTGAACAGGCCCTGCGGCCGCAGCATCAGGATGCCGACCACCGCGAGCAGGGTGAGCACCTTGGCCATCGAGCCGGAGAGGAAGAATTCCAGCGTCGACTGGGTCTGGGAGATCGAGAACGCCGAGGCGATGGTGCCGAGCAGGGAGGCCGCCCCGCCGAAGACCACGATCAGGAAGGTGTCGACGATGTAGAGCTGGCCCGAGGTCGGCCCGGTCGAGCCGATCATCGTGAAGGCCGAGCCGGCCACGCCCGCGATGCCGCAACCGAGGCCGAACGTGTAGCGGTCGACCTTCTCGGTATCGATGCCGACGGCGCCCGCCATCGGGCGGTTGGCCATCACCGCGCGGACCTGCTGGCCGAAGCGCGAGCGGTAGATCAGCAGCGCGACGCCGACCGTGATCAGCGTGGTGACCGCCATCACGAACAGGCCGTTGATCGGGATCTCGATCGAATCGGTGACCTGCACCGAGCCGATCAGCCAACTCGGCAGCTCGACGCCGACCTCGCGCGCGCCGAAGATCGAGCGGTAGGCCTGCTGCAGGATCAGCGACAGGCCCCAGGTGG
Organism: Methylobacterium sp. E-025; assembly: GCF_022829705.1. Lineage (NCBI taxonomy): Bacteria > Pseudomonadati > Pseudomonadota > Alphaproteobacteria > Hyphomicrobiales > Methylobacteriaceae > Methylobacterium > Methylobacterium sp. E-025. The sequence goes on along the minus strand of NZ_JAKSYR010000062.1, from coordinate 149,709 downwards.
CGAGCAGCGTGTCGAGCGGGCGCTTGTAGAGGTGGCGGATCAGCGCCCACTCCACCAGCATCCCCAGCGCCCCGGAGGCGCAGAAGGCGAGGATCATCGCCAGGAAGAAGTATGCCGGGAACAGCGCCGGCAGGTAGGTCTGGAAGAAGGACGAGCACAGGTAGGTCATGTACGCGCCGAGGATCATGAACTCCCCGTGCGCCATGTTGATCACGCCCATCTGCCCGAAGATGATCGCCAGCCCGAGCGCCATCAGCACGTAGACCGAGAACAGGATCAGGCCGGCGAAGCCCTGCATCGCGAAGATCGCGCCGAGATCGCCGAGGGAATAGTCACCGAACATCCGTGCGCTCCGAGCCGTCGGGAATGCCGGAGGGCCGTGGCCCGCCGCTTTGCGCGATCGCCGTCTCCCACCCGCCCACCTCATCCTGAGGTGCCAGAGCGAAGCGGAGGCCTCGAGGGAGCCCTCCGGCGCGCTCGGCGATCCCCGGAGCCCTCCTTCGAGGCCCGCCGTCGCGGGCGCCTCAGGATGAGGTCGGGGGATGGGGGATCGTCGAAAGGCCGTCTGCAAATCGCGCGCCGCATCGGCGGCGCGCGCATGCGGCCTACTGGTAGCCCTTCGGGAACGGGTCGGGCTTGATCAGCTCGGGGCTGGTGTAGACGATCTCGAACTGACCGTCGGTCTTGGCCTTGCCGACCCGGGTCTTCGACCACAGGTGGTGGTTCGGGTCGATCCGGACGTAGCCCTCGGGGGCGCCCTTGAACTCGAGATCGGGCGAAGCGGCGACGACCTTGTCGACGTCGAACGAGCCGGCCTTCTCGCAGGCCATCTTCCACAGATAGGGCCCGAGATAGGCGGCCTGGGTGACGTCGCCGATGACGGTCTTCTCGCCCCACATCTTCTTGAAGTCGGCGACGAACTTCTTGTTGTTGTCGTTCTCGATTGACTGGAAGTACTTCATGCACGAGTACGCGCCGGCGATGTTGTCGCCGCCGATGCCGTCGATCTCGTCCTCGGTGACCGAGATCGTCAGCAGCACCTGCTTCGAGAGGTCGATGCCGGACGCCTTGAGCTGCTTGTAGAACGCCACGTTCGAGCCGCCGACCACGTCGGTGAAGATCACCTTCGGCTTCGTGAGCTTGATCTTGTTGATCACCGAGTTGAACTGCGTGTGACCGAGCGGGAAGTATTCCTCGCCGACGACCTTGCCCTTGAGCACGTTCTCGACGTGCTTGCGGGCGATCTTGTTCGAGGTGCGCGGCCAGATGTAGTCCGAGCCGACGAAGAAGAACGTGTCGCCGCCCTTCTCCTTGTGCACCCAGTCGAGGCCGGCGAGGATCTGCTGCGTCGCCTCCTGGCCGGTGTAGAACACGTTCTTGGACTGCTCCAGGCCCTCGTAGAAGGTCGGGTAGTACAGGAGGCCGTTGTACTGCTCGAACACCGGCAGCACCGCCTTGCGCGAGGCCGAGGTCCAGCAGCCCATCACCGCCGCGCACTTGTCGTTGACGAGGAGCTTCTTCGCCTTCTCGGCGAAGGTCGGCCAGTCGGAGGCGCCGTCCTCCTGGATGATCTTGATCTTGCGGCCGAGGATGCCGCCGGCCTCGTTGATCTGCGCGATGGCGAGCTTCTCGGCCTGCTGGGCGCCGGTCTCCGAGATCGCCATGGTGCCGGTGATCGAGTGGAGGATGCCGCAGGTCACCTCGGTGTCGGTGACGGCGAGGCCGGTGGTGCTGACCGCCGAGGTGGCAGGCCCCGCCGCGAACGCGGTGCGCGGCAGGAGCGAGAGGGCGGGCGCGGCCGCCAGCCCCATCAGCAGCTTGCGCCGCAGGGGCGAGCGCAAGCCGCGGTCCATGCCCCGATCCAGATCGTGATCCCCGTCAGCCATCGTGCCTCACGCCTCGCATCTCGCGTCCGGCGGCTCATGGAACGGCCGCGGATCGTGGAGCGCAGGCTAGGGGCTCGGTTGCGTTGCAGCATATACGCTGTTTTGCGTATGGCCGCCGGCGCCCGGGCGGCGCAGTCTGCTCCACCCTCGACGCCCGGGAACCGGCACGGCCGGATTAGTACAGCGGCTGCAGCCGCACGTTCGGGATCGCGATCGGCCCGAACATCATCCGGCCGTCGGCGAGGCGCAGCGGCGGCAGCGGCTTGAGCGGCACGTCGCCCCCCGGCTCGCCCTCGGGCTGGCGCCGAAGCCCGAGCAGGCCGCCGACGAGGTTGCCGATGAGCGCGCCGCGATCGGCGCCGAAGCGCTGCCCGACGACCGACGCGACCAGCGCCTCGACCCCGGCGGCCCGCAGGTCCAGCTGGCCCTCGACGCGATGATCCTGGTCGATCCCGAGATTGCCCTTGGCCTGCAGGCGGCGCGCACCCTTGGCCAGCGACAGCCCGGCGACGTCGAGGCTGCCGTCGGCCTGGCGCCAGCGTTCGAGCTCGCGCGCCACCGTGCCGGTGCCGAGCATCGCCGCCCGGTTGACCGTGGCGTCGAGGGTGAGGTCGGCGGGATCGGCGTTGCCGATCAGCGCATCCGCCATCGGCGCCAGGGCCTGCGACAGGCGCAGGCTGAGGTCAACCGCGCCGTCCGAATCGAATCGTCCCGGCGTCGGCCGCGCATGCAGCTCGAGGTGGCGGGCGGAGACGGCGATCGGATCGGGCGCCGCGCCGGCGACCGTCACCGAAGGCCCGTCGACCACGAGCGAGGCGCGCACGAACCCGTCCGACGCGCCGTGGAAGCTGCCTTCCAGCATCGTCCAGGTCGCGTCGCCGACGAGGTCGCCCTGTTCCACGTGAAACGGGCCCTCGGCGAGCATCAGCACGTGCCGGGGTTGGTAGACCTGCGTCACCGCGGTCAGCGGACCCAGCCGGAAGCGGCCATCGGCACGCGCGAGGCTGACCGAGGCGCAGCGCAGCTCGATCCGGAACGGATAGCCGGTGATCGACCGGTCGGCGCAGGTCCAGGTCCGGCCGGCCGCGGCCTCGCGGGCGACCCAGCCGTCCATCTCGGTGGCGGCGCGGCCGCGGAGGTAGACCCAGCCCGCCGACCACAGCAGCACCAGCGTCAGCAGCAGGATGTAGGGGAGGAACAGGCCGCGCCGGGAACGCGGCGCCTTCGGCGGGATCGCGGCGGGCTCGGCCGGGGCTTGCCCCGAAGGATCTTGCCGTACCGGATCCTGCATCGTTCGCTCCGCGCTCTCGCCCCGTCGCGGGTTCGTCCGCGATCGTCCATGCCGCACAAGGCATGAGGGGAGGCTCGGGGCGAAACTGGGGCGTGGGCGGCGTGATCCAAATCCGCATCACCTCGCCGGACCGGCGGATTCGGCCTTCGATCGCGCGCGGGCCTGCCGGATATGCCGACCGCCCTGATCGAGCGGAGGGATATCAGGCGTGCGCCGGATCCGCGCTCTCCATCGAGAGATCGTCGACGATGGCCTTGCGCTCGGCCTCGTCCTCGGCGAGCCGATGCACGTGCATCTCGGTCGCGCCGCCCTTCCGGGCGCGGGCGAGCCAGGTCCGGTGCAGGCGCTCGCGGGGGCTCTCGCCGGAGGCCGACACCGCGACCAGCTCGGCGATGCCGGCGGGATCGCGGCGGACCGCGATCACCACCGCCTCGCCCATCTCGTCGAGCTCGGGCGCGCTGAGGTCGTGGACGCCGACGACGTAGCGCCGGCCGGAACGTCCGCGCCAGGCGCTGAGCGCCAGGGCGGGGGTGCCGCGAAGGCCGGCGGTGGTCCTCAAGCGCTCTTCCCGCACGTCCTGTCTCCGTGTCCGCTCGTCCTTCAGGTCGCGCAGGGCGGCCGACCAGGACAAGGCTCTCTTGTTCGCCATTTGTTCCAACCTAGATCGGGCATCGCGCGCCCGTCAAGCGATTCGTCTCGTTCAATGGAAATGGGAATTCGCAGGCCGATTCGCAACGTCCCGACGGTTCTCTGCGCGCACGAATCGGGCGCGCGGGTCAGGCCGGACGCGAGGTTTCGCGGCGCGGCTCCGGGACCGTGCGGGCGGCCTGCCCGAGGTCGGCGAGGCCGGCCGCGAGCAGGGCCTTCGAGGCGGTCTCGATGCGGTCCTCGACGAGGTCGAGGAAGGCGGCGCGTGCCAGCCCGGGCGGGATCGGCGGCAGGAACTCGATCACCGTGGTGCCCGGGCGGCGGACGAAGCTGCGGCGCGGCCAGTACAGCCCGGTGTTCAGCGCCACCGGCAGGCACGGCACGGAGAGCGCGGCGTAGAGGTGGGACAGGCCCTGCTTGTAGGCCGGGGCCGCGCCGGGCGCCGTCCGGGTGCCCTCGGGGAAGACGATGAGCTGGCGCCCCTGCGCGATCGCGTCGGCGGCGGCCGCGTTCATCAGGCTCATGGCGCGCGCGCCCTTCGACCGGTCGATCGCCACCATGCCGCTGCGCGACAGGAACCAGCCGATCAGCGGGATGAACAGCAGCTCGCGCTTCAGCACGTAGGCGAATTCGGGAAACACCGTGCACAGGGCCAGGGTCTCGAGCGCCGACTGGTGCTTGGCCCCGACCAGCATCGCGCCGGACGGGATGTTCTCCAGCCCGCGGAACTCCACGCGGGTGCCGGCGACCACGCGCAGCAGCCACAGCGTCACCCGCCCCCAGAACCGCGCCAGCCGCATCACCGCCCGCCCCGAGACCAGCGTCGGCAACCCGCCGAACGCGATCAGCGTCGTGGCGGCGTAGAAGCAGAGATTGAACGCGAGGGAGCGGACGGCGAGCATCGGGACCTTCTGTGACGCTCGTCCTTTAGCGCGGGGGTGCGGCCAGGGCCAAGGGCGCATCGGGCGTGACGCTTGAGGTTGTCCCCGGCCCCACCTCAATACCCTTCGGCGAGCGTGTCGCGCTGGCGCGGGTCCGCGGCGCCCGAGAGCAGGCCGCCGCTGCGCAGGATCGAGTTGGCCGAGCCCGAGCTCGACCCGACCCTGACGTCGTGCCCCCGCGCCCGCAGGAGGGCGAGGGTGTCGGGCGACAGGCCCTGCTCGACCCGCAGCACGTCGGGCTTCCACTGGTGGTGGATGCGCGGCGCGTCGACGGCCTCGGCGAGGTTCATGCGGAAGTCGATCAGGTTGACGATCACGTCGAGCACGGTGGTGATGATGCGGCTGCCGCCGGGGCTGCCGGTGACGAGGTAGAGCTGCCCGTCCCGGAACAGGAAGGTCGGCGTCATCGAGGAGAGCGGTCGGGCGCCCGGCGCCACCGCGTTGGCGTCGCCGCCGACGAGCCCGTAGGCGTTCGGGGTGCCGGCCTTGGCGGAGAAGTCGTCCATCTCGTTGTTGAGCAGCACGCCGGTCCCCTCGGCCACCAGCCCGATCCCGTAGGAGAAGTTCAGGGTGTAGGTGTTGGCCACCGCGTTGCCCGCGGCATCGACCACCGAGAAGTGCGTGGTCTGGTCGGGCTCGGGCGGCAACGGGTCGCCGGCCGCGATGCTGTCGGCGGGCCGTGCCCGCTCCGGGTCGATCGCCCGCCGCAGCCGCGCCGCGTAGGATTCGGCGGTGAGGCCCTGCACCGGCACGCGGACCCGGTCCGGGTCGCCGAGCCAGGTCGCCCGGTCGGCGTAAGCCGGCTTCATCGCCTCGGCCAGGGTGTGGATCGCGGCGGCGCTGCCCGCACCCATCGCGGCGAGGTCGAAGCCCTCGAGGATGTTCAGGATCTCGATCAGGTGGACGCCGCCGGACGAGGGCGGCGGCATCGAGACCACCTCGTAGCCGCGATAGGTCCCGCGCACGGGCTGGCGGACCACCGGCCGGTAGGCGGCGAGATCGGCCTCCGTCATCGGGCCGCCGGCCGCGCGCACCGCCGCCGCGATCCGCCCGGCGATCGGGCCGGCATAGAACGCGTCCGGGCCGCCCTCGGCGACGGCGCGCAGCGTGTCGGCGAGGTCCGCCTGCACGAGGCTGTCGCCGCGGGGCAGGGGGACGTCGCCGCGGAAGAAGATCCGGCGGGTCGAGGGCCAGCGCCCGAGGAGGCCGGCCGACCGCGGCAGGGAATCGGCGAGGCCGCCGGTGACCGGGATGCCGGCGCGGGCCAGGGCCTCGGCCGGCGCGATCAGCTCGGCGAGGGACAACTTTCCCGATCCGTAGAGGCGGTGCGCCTCCGCCAGGCCCCGCACCGTGCCCGGCACGCCGACGGCCTTGCCGCTGCGCCGCGAGGCGGCGCGGTCCGGCTCGCCGCCGGGCGCCAGGAACATGTCGGCGGTGGCGGCCTGCGGCGCGGTCTCGCGGTAGTCGATCGCCACGGTCTCGTGCCGGTCCGCCAGGTGCACCAGCATGAAGCCGCCGCCGCCGAGGTTGCCCGCCTGCGGCAGGGTCACCCCCAGCGCGAAGCCGACGGCGACCGCGGCGTCGACCGCGTTGCCGCCGCGCTTGAGGATGTCGACGCCGATCCGCGTCGCCCGCGCCTCCTGGCTCGCGACCATGCCGTGCGCGGCCTGCACCGGCAGCATCCGTGCGTCGTCGGAGGGGATCGGCGGCCCCGAGCCCTGCGGGAGGGCGGGGCCGCCCAGCATGAGGAGAACGGCGAGGGCGGCGCGGATCGATCTCATTCGCTTCCCGATAGCACGGCCGCGACCGTCCGGCAGGCGCCGGTCATTCGCCCTGGCGCCGCGTCACCAGCGTGCGGCTCGGCTCCACCTCGTCCTTGTCCTGGTAGAGCGGCACGATCGCGCGCAGCCAGCCGCGGGTCTCCCGGCCGCCGTAGTTGCGCTCGACCACGTCGCGCGTGAGGTAGGCCTGCAGGTTCACCGGGCCGAAATTGTAGCCGACGAGGCCGCCCACCGCGATCTGCCCCTGGGGCCGGTCGCTGCCGACCCCGGTCGGCAGGTCGGTCGAGCCGAAGGCCACGGCGCCGACCTGCCACTGGCCGAGCTTCCTCGTCGCGGTGAGGTCGAGGTTGAGGTAGTCCGGGTAGAGCGTGCCCGTGGGCGAGCGGTCGTCGATGAAGATCCCGTGCAGCAGGTTGGCGGTCAGGTTCCAGCCGTTGCCGGTGTAGCTGACCGCGAAGCGCTGGGTGATCGAGGCCGACTGCGTCAGGAAGCGGGTCTCGATCGGCAGGTAGCCGCCGAACAGGTAGCTGAACCCGAGGTCGTTTCCGAGGTCCCAGGCGAGCTGCGCCGCGAGCAGCGGCTGCCCGACGCCGCTCTGGTAGGGCGCGCCGCGCCCGCTCGAGGCGACCACCGGCTGCGTGACGAAGAACTGCAGCCGCGCGTCGGCGATCGTCCACGGCGTCGCCCAGGCGAAGGTCGGCAGGTTGACGTTCGATTCCGAGTCCAGGGGCCGCGTGTCGCGGACGCCGAAGCTCGACAGGTTCACGAAATAGAACCCGACCGGCAGTTGCGCCCCCACCGGCAGGCCGACGGTCTGGCCCGGCTGCGCCGCCGAGCCGGCCCAGGCGGGGCCGCCGGGCAGGAGGGCCGCGAGCAGGGCGAGGGCGGTCCGGGTCGTCCACGGGCGGCGTGCGATCATCGTTCGTCCCTCGTCGCCGCCAGGGGGATCCTGCGCGGGCCGACCGGGGTTCGACGGTTCGACGCATCCGAAGCATCCCGCCGGGCCGCCCCGAAGCGCGCCCGTGTCGCGGAAACGTCACGCCCGCGTCGGGGGCCGCCCGGCGCTTCGCCCGGCGATCAGCCAGTACACGAGCCCGGCACCGGCGCCGGCGAGGAACAGGATCGCGGTGACCCGCGCCTCGGCCGCGAGCGCCGTGCCGCCGGGGTGCACGGCCCCGCGCGCGAGCCAGGGCAGGGCGGCGGTGATCAGGCCGCACCCGGCGCCGTACCAGAGCAGGCCGCGCCAGCGCAGGGTCTCGCCGACCAGCGCCACCAGGGCCGGCGGCACCGCGAGCAGCACGAAGGACGCCTTCGCCAGCCCCGCGAGGACCCACGCGAAGCTCTCCGGCGGCAGGCCGGCGGCGAGGTCCGACAGGCCGGCATCGAGCCCGGCGAGCGCGCCTTTCGTCAGCCAGACGCTCGCCACCGGATCGAGCACGAGCGCCATGAGCAGGATCGCGCCGCCGCTCGGGATCGCGAGGAGCAGGGCGAGGGAGCCGAGGAGAAGGCGGCCGAGGATGCGCATCGGCGCGGTATAGCTCGGCTGATCGGCTCGGGCCGCATCGCCCGGCGGGACGCCGCGCCGGCCCCTCCGCCGAGCCTCGCCGCGCCGGCCCGCAGCTTCGACCTGCCCGGCGCCGAATTCCGATGGGCGGTCGGCGCCGGGCGGGTGTAGGCTCGCGCCCATGCCCCTGCGTGCGCCCTTTCCGAAGACCGTCTTCGTCCTCACCGGAGCCGGCGTCTCGGCCGAGAGCGGGCTCGGCACGTTCCGCGACCGCGGCGGGATGTGGGCGCGGTTCGATCCGATGCGGCTCGCGACGCCCGAGGCCTTCGCGGTCGACCCCGGCACCGTCCTGGACTTCTACAACCTGCGCCGGCGCGGGGCGGTCGCGGCCGCGCCGAACCCGGCCCACGTCGCGCTCGCGCAGGCCGAGGCGGCGCTGGCGGAGCGCGGCGGGCGGCTGTTCCTGTGCACCCAGAACGTCGACGACCTGCACGAGCGGGCGGGCTCGCGTGCCGTCGTCCACATGCATGGCGAGCTGCTGAAGGGCCGCTGCACCGCCTGCGCCGGCACCTTTCCCTGTCCCGGCGACCTCGACGTCGCCGATGCCTGCCCGCTGTGCTCGGCGGTCGGCACGTCGCGGCCCGACGTGGTGTGGTTCGGCGAGATGCCCCACCACCTCGACGCGATCCAGGCGGCGCTGTCGGCGGCGGACCTGTTCGTCGCGATCGGCACCTCGGGGGCGGTCTACCCGGCGGCCGGCTACGTGCGGCTGGCGCAGGCGCGGAACATCCCGACCTGCGAGCTGAACGCCGAGCCCTCCGACAACGCGGACGCGTTCGACGAGGCCCGCTACGGCCCGGCCAGCGAGACGGTGCCGGCCTTCCTCGCCACTCTCACATCGTGATCCGATGCAATGGCGCAGGAACACCTGCAGAATAACGCAGGCTGCGACCGCACAGGTTTGAAAAACCACGGGAATTGCGTTCGGAAACTCAATATCCGCTTGCGCGCAATCGGACTTTCTCGGCCGAATCACGCAGGATCGCCGTGTCAAGACATGGACGCTCACGGCGCTGTGCGTACAATGGACAAGCTTGGTGCGGTTGCCGCGGCACGTACCGGCGTTCGATGAAGCCACACGGGAGCCAAAAGCCCATGCAGAACTTCACGGTCACGGCCCGCGAGCGCGACACCGTCCTGGCGGCCCTGCGCTATTACCAGTTCTACCGGATGCAGGGTCATCCGTTCGACCCCCGCCAGGATCACCTCATCGACGCCATCGCCGCCGAGACCGGCGAAGCCCTCGACGTCGCCGAGATCGACGACCTCTGCGCCGGGCTCAACGGCAACGCGCACGCCCTCGGCGCCGCCTCCGCCCGCCTAGCCTTCGACGCGATGGCCTGACGAAGCCTCCGCGGGGCGAGGACACGGTCTCCGCCCCCGACCCACGATCGTTTCGCCGCGACCGACCGTTTCGCAAACCGTTTCACCGCCGCCGGCGTCGTCGCCGCAAACGGTTTTTTTCAGCCCGCCGCACGTCCGCGCCCGACCGGCTCCGCCCCCCATGGGTCCTTCCGATCCGGCGCGCGAACCCAACCGAGCCTCCACCGGCCCCCGCATCCGACGGACGACGGCGGAGGCTCGCGCATCCGGCGGAGGCTCGTGCTTACGGCGCCGCCTTGAGCTGCGCCTCGGCGCGGGTCAACGCCGCCTCGCAGGCCTTGGCGTCGCCCTTGCCGTCGGCGGTGCGGGCCTCGTCGAGTGCCACCTTGGCCTGCTGGGCGGCGTCGCCGCCCTTTCCGGCCTCGGCCGACTTCTCCGGCGGGGCCTGCGGCGACTGGCCGGGCGCGTTGCCTTCCGTGCCGGTCACGCCCTCGCCGCCGCGCTTGGCCGCGGCGCCCTGGCCGCTGGTCGAGGCCGAGATTGCCTCGGTCGACTCCGCCTTCACCCGCTTCTCCAGCCCGGCGATCCGATCCGAGCAGGGCGAGGCCGAAGCCGGCCCAATCAGGCCGGGCGCCGCGAGCGCGGACACGGCGAGCAGGGTGGCGAGGTACGCAGGACGCGTCATCGAATGAGATCTCCGGTGGTTGGGAGCCGAGAGGGACCGACAGGACGATCCCGGTGGCTCCGTGACGGAAACGCGGCATCCACCGGCAAGGCTCCGTCGAAACGCGACGTCGCGGGAAAACAGAAGCCTCGGACACGGAGCTTTTCGCAAAACGCCGAGGGGCCCGCTCGTCCGGTGGAAGAGGGGCCCCTCGGTCGTCCGGTCCGTCGCCGCGCCGGCGGGCGGCGCGGCTTCCTTGGCTCAGGCGCTGAGCTGATCGCGGATCGGCAGCTGCCGCACGCGGCGGCCGGTGGCCGCGAACACCGCGTTGGCGATCGCTGGCGCCACCGGCGGAACGCCGGGCTCGCCGACGCCGCCGAGCGGCCCGTCCCAGGTGCCCGAGTTGACGAGGTGCACGCGGATCACCTTCGGCGCGGCGTCGATCCGGATGATCTCGTAGCCGTCGAAGTTGTTCTGCTGCGCCCGGCCGTTCTTGAAGGTGATCTCGGAGGTGAGCGCGAGGCCCATCCCCATCACCACGGCGCCTTCCATCTGCGAGCGGATGCGCTCCGGGTTCACCTGCGGCCCGCAATCGATCGCGATGTCGACCGCGACGACCTTCACGCCGCCCTTCGGGTCGACTTCGACCTCCGCCGCGACCGCGGTGTGGGTGACGAAGCTGTAATGCCCCGCGATCCCGAGGCCCCGGCCCTTCTCGAGCTTGCGGCCCCAGCCGGCGCCACCGGCCGCCGTCTCGATCACCCGGCGCAGGCGCCCGGTATCGATCGGGTAGAGCTTGGGATCCTCGCCGTGGTTCCAGACATCGCCGATCGAGGTGGGATCGATCTTGCGCGCCGGCCCGATCAGGTCGAGCAGGTAGTCCTTCGCGTCGCGCCCCGCCGCGTGCGCCAGCTCGGCGACGAACGACTGGATCGCGAAGGCGTGCGGGATGTTGGAGACCGAGCGGAACCAGCCGATCCGCACGTGGGCGGCCGCCTCCGGGTTCTCCAGCCGGATGTTCGGCACCGCGAACGGCGTGTTGACCAGGCCCATGCCGAGCTCGAACGGCAGCTCGTGCTTCGGATCGGGCGCGAAGATCGAGCCGATCGTCGGCGCCGCCGAGCGGTGGAGCCAGGCCACCGGCATGCCCTTGTCGTCCAGGCCCGCTTCGAGGTGCTCGGCCGAGATGGTGTGATAGTAGCCGTGGTGGATGTCGTCCTCACGGGTCCAGGTGAGCTTCACCGGCGCGCCGCCGACCTCGCGCGAGCAGAGCGCGGCCTCGACCACGTAGTCGGGCTTCGACTTGCGGCCGAAGCCGCCGCCGAGCAGCGTCACGTTCACCCGGACCTTGTCGGCGGGAAGCCCCAGCGCCTTGACCAGCCGGTCGTGCGCCGCCTGCGGCCCTTGCGTGCAGGCCCAGGCCTCGCACGCGCCGTCCTTCACCTGCGCCACCGCCGCCGGCGGCTCCATCGGAGCCTGGACGAGGTGGGGCACGAAGTAGTCGGCCGTCAGCTTGGTCTTGGCCTTGGCCATCGCCCCGTCGACGTCGCCCTGGTTGCGCACGACCTTGCCGGGCGCGCGCGCCGCCTTCTCGAGCTCGGTGCGGAACGCGTCGGTGTCGTAGCCGGCGTTCGGGCCGTCGTCCCAGACGATCTTCAGCGCCTCGCGGCCCTTCATCGCCGCCCAGGTGTTCTTGGCCACCACCGCGACGCCGCCGAGCGGCATGAACTCCGAGGGGATCTCGCCGCCGTCGATCTTGAACACCTTCACGACGCCGGGGACCTTCCGGGTCTCGGTATCGTCGAAGCTCACGACCTTGCCGCCGTAGACCGCCGGGCGCGCGACCAGCGCGTACAGCATGCCCTCGCGCTTCGTGTCGAGGCCGTAGACCGCCTTGCCGGTGGTGATGTCGCGGTTGTCGATGATGCCGATCTGGCCCTTGCCGATGTAGCGGAAGGCCTTGGGGTCCTTCAGCACCACGCTCTCGCGGGCCGGCACGGGCAGCTCCGCCGCGATCGCCGCGACGTCGCCGTAGCCGAGCGTGCGCTTCGATTTGGCATGCGTCAGCACGTGGTTCTCGGCCGTCACCTCGGAGGCCGGCACGTTCCACTGCTTGGCCGCCGCCTGGATCAGCATCAGCTTGGCCGCCGCGCCCGCGTGGCGGAAGTGCTGGAAGAAGTGGCGCAAGCTGCGCGAGCCGTCGGTGTCCTGGTTGCCGAAGCGCTCCTCGTCGCCCCAGGCCTGCACCACGCCGACCTTCGACCAGTCGGCCTCCAGCTCGTCGGCGACGACGAAGGCGACCGAGGTGCGCACGCCCTGGCCCATGTCGGAGCGGTGGTTGGTCACGGTCACGCGGCCGTCGGCGGCGATCGCCACGAAGATCTTCGGGTCGTCGCGCCAGCCGTGCGGCATGCCGTCGGCGCCGAACTTCGCCGGCTCCTGGGCCTTGGTCTCGGCCTTGGCGGTGTCGCGCAGGTTCACCGCGAGCACGAAGGCGCCGAGCCCGCCGAGGATGGCGCGGCGGCTGACGTTGGCGATCAGGGCCGGCCGGGTCGGCGCCTCGGCGGCGAGGTCGGCCATCATCTTTGCGTCATGGATCACAGGCGCTCTCCCTTGCTGGCGGGCGCCTGACCGGCGGCCTGGTGGATCGCGGCGCGGATGCGCGGGTAGGTGCCGCAGCGGCAGATGTTGCCGCTCATCTGCTCGTCGATCTGCGCGTCGGTCGGCTTCGGCGTATCCTTCAGGAGCGAGGCCGCCTGCATGATCTGGCCGCACTGGCAGTAGCCGCACTGCGCCACGTTGAGGTCGCGCCAGGCCACCTGCACCGGGTGGTTGCCGTCGGGGGAAAGCCCCTCGATGGTCGTCACCTCCTGGTCGGCCGCGGCCGAGATCGGGGTGGTGCAGGAGCGGGTCGCGGTGCCGCCGAGGTGGATCGTGCAGGCGCCGCACAGCGACTGGCCGCAGCCGAACTTGGTGCCGACCAGGCCGAGCTCGTCGCGCAGGTACCACAGCAGCGGCATGTCGGGGTCGCCGTCGAAGCTGCGTGGCGCTCCGTTCACCGTCAGTTTGATCATTCGCAAACGTCCTGTGTGAATGCGGATCGCACCGGGACGGCGCGACGGCCCGGGCGACGCGAAGGCCTCCCATGCCGCGACGCCCCCCGGGTCCGCATGTCGTTCTCAGAATGAATTCAATCTACGGCATGCCTGCTGCGCGGTGCAACGCGGGCAAACGACCGCACGCGGCCCGAGCCCGGCGCCTGGGGCATGCCGTGTGCGTTGGCGCACGCACACGGTGGAGGGCGCGGGTGGATAGCCGAAACCCGATCCGCCACCTACGATGATCAGCTCGGTGGTCATTGAGGGCGAGGGAGATGGTGAGCTCGGCAGAGGCAAAGGCGCGCCTCAGCGCGCTCGTCGACCGAATGGTCGCCGGCAAAGCCGCTGTCGTAACGCGTCGCGGGCGCGCGGTGGCACGGCACAGTGCCATGCCGGGACCGAAGCGGCCGATCGATCTCGAGACCCTCCGGGCCGTCACCGCCGCGATGCCGCTGCAGCCGGAGGGTGCCGCGACGTTTGTGCGCGCGATGCGGGACGACGAACGGTACTGATGCCGTATCTCGATACGTCGGTCTCGGTCGCGGCGTAGACCGAGGAGCGGGAAACCGCCCGGATGCAGGCTTGGCCCACCGCCTGGGCAGGCGGGGACCTCGCCATCAGTGCCTGGGTCGCCACCGAGTTCTCGGCACCGCTCTCGATCAAGTTCCGCACGGGCACGATCGATTCGCAGCATCGTTCGGTGTCCCCGTCGTCGTTCACGCGCCTGACGGCTACGTCGCTCGTGATGCTGCCGATCGACGAGAGGACGTTTCGGACGGCGGCACGCTTCGCGGACCAGACCCATCCCGGCTTTCGCGCTGGAGATGCGCTTCATCGGGCGATCGCCGCCGATGCCGGCCTGACGCTCGCGACCCTCGACACGCGCCCCGCAGAGGCGGGTGCGGCCGTGGGCGTGCCCGTCGAACGCCTGTGACATCGAGCGACGATGCGCGCCGCCATCCCGGCTGGCCTGGAAGTGGGGCGCCTCAGACCGTGACCTGCGTCCCCACCTCCACGACCCGGCCCGTGGGGATCTGGAAGAAGTCCGTCGCGTCGTTGGCGTTCTTGGCGAGCGTGATGAAGATCCGGTCCTGCCACAGCGGCATCCCGGAATGGGCGGCCGGGCGGATCGAGCGGCGCGACAGGAAGAACGACGTCGCCATGATGTCGAACTTGAAGCCCTCCTTGCGCAGCAGCACGAGGGTTTTTGGGATGTTCGGCGTCTCCATGTAGCCGAACTTCATCACGACCTTGTAGAAGCCCGGCCCGATCGGCTCCAGCCGCACCCGGTCCGGCCCGTTGGCGCGGGGGGTGTCGACGGTCTCGACCGTGAGGATGACGTTCTTCTCGTGCAGCACCTTGTTGTGCTTGAGGTTGTGCAGGAGGGCCGCCGGCGCGATCTCGGGATCGCTCGTCAGGAACACCGCGGTGCCGCGCACGTGGTGCGGCGGGCTCTTCTCCAGCATGCCGACGAGCTCGAGGATCGGCACGTCGGTCTTGCGGGTCTTGTTGAACAGGATCGTGACGCCCCGCACCCAGGTCCACATCAGCACGATCAGGCCGGCGGCGAGCAGCAGGGGCACGTAGCCGCCCTCGAACACCTTGAGCAGATTCGAGAGCAGGAACAGGAACTCGATCACGATGAACGGCAGCATCAGGGCGGCCGCCGCCACGGGCGACCAGTGCCACAGCCGCCAGACCACGAGGAAGGTCATGCTCGCGGTGAGCAGCATCGTGCCGGTGACCGCGATGCCGTAGGCCGAGGCCAGGGCCGAGGACGAGCGGAACACCACCGCCAGCACCACGACGCCGATCATCAGCAGGCCGTTGATCTGCGGCAGGAAGATCTGCCCCGAATGCGATTCGGAGGTGTGGCGGATCTCGAGCCGCGGCAGCAGGCCGAGCTGGATCGCCTGCCGGGACAGCGAGAACGCCCCGGTGATGACCGCCTGGCTCGCGGTGACGGTGGCGAGCGTCGCCAGGATCACCATCGGCAGCAGCGCCCATTCGGGAAACAACTGGAAGAACGGATCGGTGGTCTCGGGCTTTTCCAGCACCAGGGCCGCCTGGCCGAGATAGTTCAGGGCCAGCGACGGGAAGACGAGGCCGAGCCACGCGATCTGGATCGGCCGCCGGCCGAAATGGCCGAGGTCGGCGAACAGCGCCTCCGCGCCGGTGACGGCGAGGAAGACCGCGCCGAGGGCGACGAGGGCGCCGGTGCCGTGGCCGAGCAGGTAATGCACGGCGTACCACGGGTTCAGCGCCTTGAAGACCGTGAGGTTTCCGACGATGTGCGGCACCGCGGCGAGCGCCAGCGCCAGGAACCACAGCACCATCACCGGCCCGAAGAAGGCCGCGACCTTGCTGGTGCCGCGGCTCTGCACCAGGAACAGCGCGAGGATGATCGCCACGGTGATCGGCAGCACCGAGCCCTCGAAGGCCGGGGTGACGAGCTTCAGCCCCTCCACCGCCGACAGCACCGAGATCGCCGGGGTGATCACCGCATCGCCGTAGAACAGCGCCGCGCCGAGCAGGCCCAGCGCGAACACGATCCGCGATCCGCCGAGCGCCTTCCGCGCCAGCGCCATCAGCGAGAGGATGCCGCCCTCGCCGTTGTTGTCCATGCGCAGCAGGATCGCGACGTACTTCACCGTCACGATCAGGAACAGCGCCCACAGGATCAGCGAGGCGGTGCCGAGCACCTCTTCCGCCAGCAGGATGTTGTCGTAGCGGGCCGGCACCAGCGCCTCGCGGAAGGCGTAGAGCGGGCTGGTGCCGATGTCGCCGTAGACCACGCCGACCGAGCCGACGGCCAGCGTCCAGAGGCCCGGCGCGGCGTGCGCCCGGCCCTCCGCCGGGTCGACGGCGCCGGCGGGGTGCACGACGGTGCCGGGCGCGGCCAGGGCCGGGCCGTCCGCGGCGGGCTGGACGCCCGCGGCGTCGGGCTGAGCGGCGGTGCCGCCCGGTGTCACGGGTTGGGTCATCGGGTGCGATCGAGGCTCATCAAGCCTGCACGGCGTTTCGCGGTGTGGCGCATCGAGGGTCCCACCGGAGGATGCGACCGGGAACGCGAATGCCGGGCCACGGCGGCCGCTGGGCCTGCCGCTCACGGAATCTCGGCGCCCTGCTATCACGCCCCCGTGCGGGCGGGAACAGGGAGGTTTCGGGGAACGGGGCGTCCCTCCGCCCGACCGATCTCGGGCTCGCCCCAGACCTGCACCTTCATGTGCCCAAGCCGGGGTGTGCCCGACTGGGGTGCGGGGGAGGGGGAGGCGCGGCGGTGCTACTCCGCGGCGTTGCGGGCGCCCTGGCCGAAGCGGCGCTCGATGTAGTCGATCACCACCGTCTCGAAGTCCTTGGCCAGCGTCGCGCCGCGCAAGGTCATCGCCTTCTTGCCGTCGATGAAGACCGGCGCGGTCGGGGTCTCGCCGGTGCCGGGGAGCGAGATGCCGATGTCGGCATGCTTCGATTCGCCGGGGCCGTTGACGATGCAGCCCATCACCGCGACGTTCAGGCCTTCGACGCCCGGATAGGTCTTCTTCCACTCCGGCATCGAGGTGACGATCCAGTTCTGGATGTCGCGGGCGAGCTCCTGGAACGTGGTCGAGGTGGTGCGGCCGCAGCCGGGGCAGGCCGCCACCATCGGCACGAAGGTGCGGAAGCCCATGGTCTGCAGCAGTTCCTGGCTGGCCTTCACCTCGACGGTGCGGTCGCCGCCGGGCTCCGGCGTCAGCGAGTAGCGGATCGTGTCGCCGATGCCTTCCTGCAGCAGCACGCCGATGGCGGCAGACGCCGCGACCAGGCCCTTCGAGCCCATGCCGGCCTCGGTCAGCCCGAGGTGGATCGCGTAGTCCGAGCGGCGCGCGACCTCGCGGTAGACCGCGATCAGGTCCTGCACCGCCGAGACCTTGGCGGAGAGGATGATGCGGTCCTTCGGCAGGCCGAGCTCCACGGCGCGCTCGGCCGAGGATAGCGCCGACTGCACCATCGCCTCGCGCATCACCGCGCGGGCGTCGATCGGCCGGGGCAGCCGGGCGTTCTCGTCCATCAGGTGGGTGAGCAGCGCCTCGTCGAGCGAGCCCCAGTTCGCGCCGATGCGCACCGTCTTGCCATAGCGGATCGCCTGCTCGATGATCGTCGAGAACTGGACGTCCTTCTTCTCCTTGAAGCCTACGTTGCCCGGGTTGATCCGGTACTTCGCCAGCGCCTCGGCGCAGGCCGGGTGATCGGAGAGCAGCTTGTGGCCGATGTAGTGGAAGTCGCCGACCAGCGGCACGTGGCAGCCGATGCGGTCCAGGCGCTCGCGCACCTTCGGGACGGCGGCGGCGGCCTCGTCGCGGTCGACGGTGATGCGCACCAGCTCCGAGCCGGCCCGCGCCAGCTGCGCGACCTGCGCCACCGTGGCGTCGATGTCGGCGGTGTCGGTGTTGGTCATCGACTGGACGACGACCGGTGCGCCGCCGCCGACGGTCACGGCGCCCTCGCCCTGGCCGACGCGCACCCCGACGGTGCGGTGGCGCGGGGCCGGCCCGGCGATCTCCGGTCCGGTCAGGCCCGCGGCCTGCGCGGCGAGCGGGTTCTGGTCGAGGCTGGCGGCTTGCATGGCTTCCATCGTGGACCTTCGTTTAAGGCCTTGTGTTTCGCGACGTCGCGATCGGCCGGCGGCTGCGCGCAGCACGCCATCAGCTTGCACGATCGATCGTTTAGCTGCGATTGACGCGGGACCGCGTCAATCCTGCGGCGATGCATGTCTGCACCGCGCGTGTCATGTCGCATCCGCCCCGCGATGTCGAGTTCGCGCAGGCCACGGCCCGGTGCGATCGTGCCGGCCCCGCCTCGGATAAGCGTTGTCCGCCAACGGGATCGTGCTCGCCCGCCCCGGACCTCGCGCGCGCTCCGGTCGCGTCGCGCTGGCCGGGCCGCCGCCGTCCACCGCGCCGATTCGCGGAACCGCGACGCACCGGGCGCGCTTGCGCCGCCGCCGCGTCCGTAGAAAAATGCTGCGATGCGGCCTTTGATACCGCAGTGCAACAATCCATGTTGAGGCGATGATGACGCCGACTTCGCAGCCCTGCACCGATCGTCCCGAGCCCGGCAACCCGGTCACCGCCGTGCCCGGGCCTGTCTCCGACGGCATCGCCGACCGCCCCTCCGCCCACCCCTCGCATCACGTGCTCGCGGGGCCGCGGGCGGAGAAGAACGTCGCCCTGGCGCTGCAGGGCGGCGGCGCGCACGGCGCCTTCACCTGGGGCGTCCTCGACGCGCTGATCGAGGACGGGCGCCTCGGCTTCGAGGCGGTCACCGGGGCGAGCGCCGGCGCGATGAACGCCGTGGTGATGATCGACGGCTGGCTGAAGGACGGCCCCGAGGGCGCCCGCGCCGGGCTCGAGCGGTTCTGGCGCGAGGTCAGCCTCGACGGCGACTTCTCGCCGGGCCAGCGCAGCCTGTTCCACGGGATGTTCGGCGCGCTGAAGGGCAACCCGGTGATCGAGTTCTGGTCGAAGGTGCTGACGCCGAGCCCCTACGTCTCGAACCCGCTCAACATCAACCCGCTGCGCAAGGCGCTCGCCGCCCAGGTCGATTTCGAGCGCCTGCGCGAGGCGAGCACGGCCGGCGTCTTCGTCTCGGCCACCAACGTCTGGACCGGCAAGCTCGCGGTGTTCGAGCGCGAGCGCCTCACCGTCGACCACCTGATGGCCTCGGCCTGCCTGCCGACCGTGTTCCAGGCCGTCGAGATCGACGGCGTGCCCTACTGGGACGGCGGCTACCTCGGCAACCCGCCGCTCTATCCCCTGCATCGCGGCGCCGTGACCCGCGACATCCTCCTGGTGCAGATCAACCCGGTCGAGCGCCGCGAGACCCCGCGGACCGAGCGGGAGATCCAGGACCGGCTGAACGAGATCACCTTCAACGCCAACCTGATGCGCGAGCTGCGCGCGATCGACTTCGTCGACGGGCTGATCGAGGAGGGCGTGCTCGGCCAGGGCCAGTACCAGCGGGTGCTGGTCCACCGCATCGACGGCACCGACGCGCTCGACGCCTACAATGCCGGCTCCAAGCTCGACGCGCGCTGGCGCGTGTTCCAGCGCCTGCGCGACAAGGGCCGCCACGCCGCGCAGGCCTGGCTCGCCGAGAACTACGAGAAGATCGGCCGCGACTGCTCGCTCGACCTGCAGCAGGCGTACCAGTAAGCCGAGCGCGCCAGGCCGCGTGCGCCGGCGCACCCGACCCTTCGGGCACGCCGGCGCGCGGACGGATTAAATCCGCGCGCCGCTCCGTTAGCTTTCCATGATCGCCGACAAGACCAAGCGCCCCGACATCGTCGACCTCCTGGTGCCGTTGCGGCGCTATGCGCGCTCGCTCACCCGCGACACCCTGCGGGCGGACGACCTCGTGCACGACACGCTCGTGCGGGCGCTGGAGGCGGAAGGCAGCCTCCGGCCCAACACCAACCTACGCACCTGGATGATGACGGTGCTGCACAACGTCTTCATCGACGACCAGCGCCGCAAGCGCGTCGAGACGCGCCACGCCGACGTGCTGGTGCAGATGCACGAGGAGGTGGCGCTGCCGGCCCAGGAGGGGCAGGTGCGCCTCGCCCAGATCCGCCGCGCCTTCCTGACGCTCCCCGAGGAGCAGCGCGCCGCCCTCCATCTCGTCACCCTCGAAGGCATGGCCTATGCCGACGCCGCGGCGGTGCTCGGCATCCCGATCGGCACGCTGATGTCGCGCCTCGGCCGCGGCCGGGCGGCGTTGCGCGCCTTCGAGGAGGGCGAGGGCGCCGCGCGGGAGAACGCCGCGCGGAAGGGCGCCGACGAGCCTCGACCGCGCGCGCCCGAGCGGCCGGGCCTGCGCCTCGTGACCCGGGACGGCCGCACCGAGGGGCCGGGCGATGCGCCCTTTGCCCGCCGCGCCGTCGGCGACTTCTGACGGCGCGGAGCGAGACGACGGCGAACGAGACGACAGGACGAACCCGCGATGACCGACCCGATTGCAGACACCGACCTCATCGCCTTCGTCGACGGGCAGCTCGACGTGATGCGCCGCCTCGACGTGGAGGCGTACCTGGCGGGCAACCCCGACGTGGCGGCCCGCGTGATGGCCGAGATGCACGACCGCGACGCTCTGCGCGAATCCTTCGCGCCGTCGCCCGGCCCCGGGCCGGACCGCCTGCGCATCGCCGCCCGCCGCCTCGACCGGTCGCTGCGCTGGAACCGCGTCGCGTCGCGCTTCAAGCGGGCGGCGGCGATCGCCGTGCTCGTCGGCGCGGGCTGGCTCGCGCACAGCGAGGTCGGCCAGTTCGGGGTGCCCGACACCTTCGCCTCGCCGGTCGACCCGGCGCTCGTCGCCGACGCGCAGCAGGCCCGGCAGGTGGCGCAGCTCCGCGTCCGCATCGGCGCGCAGGGCGTGCCGGCCTACGACCGGGCGCGGCTCTCGGCGGCGACCGGCATCGCGCTGCCCGCGGTCCCCGAGGGCTGGACGGTGCGCGACGTGCAGGTGTTTCCCGCCCGCAGCGGCACCGGGATCGAGGTGGCGTTTGCGGCCGGCGAGCTCGGCGAGGTTTCCCTGTTCGCAACCCGGCGCCGCGCGACCGGGCTCGTGCACGCGGCCGGGCTCGCCACCGAGGTGGCCGATGCCGGCGACGGCGCGACGCTGGCCTGGACCACCGGCGACTCGGCCTACGCCGTCAGCGGCGGCCACGACGCGAAGGACCTGCGCCACGCCGCGCTCGCGCTCGCTTCGGCGCCCTGACGCCGGTCAGTCCAGCATCGACGGCGTCCGGTCGGCGGCGAGCATCGCCTGCGCCTCGGCCGAATCGATGTCCATGCGGGCGATCAGCGCCTCGGCGCTCGAGAATCGCTCCTCGCCGCGGATGAAGCCGACGAGCTCGACCGCGATCTCCTGCCCGTAGAGGTCGCCCGCGAACCCGAACAGGTTGACCTCGAGCAGCGGCGCGCCGTCGTCGAAGGTCGGGCGGCGGCCGTAGCTCGCCACCCCGTCCCGCATCGTGCCGTCGGGCAGGCGCACGCGCACCGCGTAGATGCCGTGGGCGAGGGCGCAGTCCGAGAGCGCGAGGTTGGCGGTCGGGTAGCCCAGCGTGCGCCCGCGCTTGTCGCCGTGCCGCACGGCGGCGATCACGAACCAGCGGTAGCCGAGCAGCGCGTTGGCGCGGGCCACCTCGCCCTTGGCGAGTGCCCGCCGGATCGCGCTCGACGAGATCGGGTCGGCCTCGGTACCGAGCGCCACCGGCGCGACGATGCGGCACGACAGGCCGACCTCGGCGCACAGGGCCGCCAGCATCGCCGGCGTGCCCTCGCGCCCGCGCCCGAAATGGAAGTCGTGCCCGACGACGACGCCCGACAGGCCGAGGTCGTCGCGCAGCAGCCGATCGACGAAGTCGCGCGCCCCGGTGCTGGCGAGGCCCGCGTCGAACCGGCGCACGATCACCCCGTCGAGCCCGAGCCGCCGGAAGACGATCTCGCGGGCGGCGACGCCGGTGAGGCGGAACATCGGCTTGTCGGGGGCGAAGTAGGCTCGGGGATGCGGCTCGAAGGTGAGGATCGCCGCCGGGACCCCGGTCTCGTCGGCGGCGGCGCGCACCGCCGCGACCAGCGCGCGATGCCCGCGATGGACCCCGTCAAAATTGCCGATCCCGGCGACGGCGCCGCGAAGCGCTGCCGGCACCGGCTCGTCCTCGCGGCAGATCGTGAAGGGCCCGGGAGCCGCCTCGGGAGCCGTCTCGTCGCCTGACGCCATCGGGAGCTTTTGCGGATCGTCCAGTGCGGCGGCCCTCGCCGGAACCGCGGATTGCAGCGCCGCGGACCCTGTCGAAAACCGCCGGGGCGGTCAAGCGAGGGGGGGGGCTCCGCAGGACCGTCGAGCCCGCCCGACCCGACATCCGCCCAGCCCGCTTGGTCGCCCGGCCGGAACATGCGATCACCGGCAGCATCCGAGGCGGTGGCGCCTTGCCGATGAAGGGGCCGAGACGCCCGGTGCGCGAGATCCGCTTCGACCCAGGTTTCGACCGAGCCCGGCGATGGCGCGGCCGGTGATGCCGCGCTCGCTGCGGGCGCGGCTGCTCGCGCTCTGGCTGCTGCTGCTCGCCTCCGCCGCGGCCACCGGCTACCTGCTGTTCGCGTTCTACAGCCAGTCGGCCGACGTGCAGGTCGGCCAGGCCGAGGTCGCGGTCGCCCGCGCCTGCCGCGAGATCGTCGACCGCACCGCCTTCGTCGCCGGCGCGATGCCGTCCACGCGCGCGGTCGACGCCGCCCTGCGCGCCGACCTCGCCGATGCGGTGAGCGTGGCGCTCGCCCGCTCGCCCGGCGTCGAGGGCGGGATCTGGACCGCGTCCGAAGGCTCGGTCGCCTACGCCTTCCCGACCTACGAGGGCACCGGGCCGAAGACCGACCTGCCGGCGGCCGAGCGCGACAGCATCGCGCAGATCAATGCCGACGCGCTGCGCACCGAGCGGCCCGTGGCGCTCCGCCGCCCGAGCCGGACGCAGGCCCTGCTGCTCCAGGCCTGCCCCCTGCGCGGCCCGATCGTCGGCGCGACCGCCTGGACCATGGCGCGGATCCAGACCGATCACGGCCCGGCCTACCGCCAGCTGCTTGCCGGCTTCGCCTTCCTCGCGGCGACCGTGCTCGGCTCGGCGCTGTTCCTCGGGCGCTTCCTCTACGGCTTCTCCGGCCACATCGCCCGGCTCAAGGCGCAGCTCGCCGCGCCGCGCTCCGAGCGCGGCGACCTGCCCGACCTCGCGCCGACCGGCGAGCCGGAGCTCGACCGCCTCGTCGACGCGCTGAACGCGGCGAGCGCGCGCCTGCGCGAGGCGCAGGGACGGGCGGTGGCGGCCGAGAAGCTCGCCGCGGTCGGGCGGCTCTCGGCGAGCGTCGCCCACGAGATCCGCAACCCGCTCTCGGCGATGCGCCTCAAGGCCGAGAACGCCCTGGCGAGCGGCGATCCGGCCCGCGCCCGCGGCGCGATCGAGACCGTGCTGGAGCAGGTCGCCCGCATCGACGGGCTGCTCTCGGACCTCCTCGGCCTGACGCAGGCGCGGCCGCCCGTGCGTGCGCCCGCCGACGTCGCCGCCCTGCTCGAGGCCAGCGCCCGCCTGCACGAGGATCTGGCCCGCGAGCAGAGCGTGCGGCTCGCGGTCGAGACCGACGGGCTGCCGGCCGGCGCCCGGGTCTCGATCGATGCCGGCCAGATCGCCCGGGCGCTGGACAACCTCGTGCTCAATGCGCTCCAGCACGTGCCCGAGGGCGGCCTCGTCCGGCTCGCCGCCGCGCGCATCGGCGACGCTCGCGGCGCGCGCCTGCTCCTCACCGTCTCCGATACCGGGCCGGGCGTCCCCGACGCGATCCGGGCCGAGCCGTTCGAGCCCTTCGCCACCGGACGTCCCGACGGCACCGGCCTCGGCCTCGCGATCGTGCGCGAGATCGCCCGCGCGCATGACGGCGAGGTGCGGCTCGTCGAATCGACCGTGGGCGCCACCTTCGAGATCGACCTGCCCTGGCTCTGATGGCGATATGGCTCTGATCCTCATCGTCGACGACGACGCGGCCCTGGCCGAGAGCCTCGCCGAGACCATCGCCGATCTCGGCCACCGGCCCCTGGTGGCGGCCTCGGGCCGCGAGGCCCTGTCGCGGCTGGCGGCCGAGCCGGGGGTCGCCGCGATCCTGCTCGATCTGCGCATGCCGGGCGACCTCGACGGCATGGCGGTGCTCGCCCGCATCCGCGCGCAGGACAGCCCGCCGCCGGTGACCGTGCTGACGGCCTACGCCAATGCCGGCAACACCATCGAGGCGATGCGGCTGGGCGCGCACGACCACCTGACGAAGCCCGTCGGCCGC
Organism: Methylobacterium sp. E-025; assembly: GCF_022829705.1. Taxonomy (NCBI): domain Bacteria; kingdom Pseudomonadati; phylum Pseudomonadota; class Alphaproteobacteria; order Hyphomicrobiales; family Methylobacteriaceae; genus Methylobacterium; species Methylobacterium sp. E-025. The sequence continues at coordinate 125,660 of NZ_JAKSYR010000062.1, read as the reverse complement.
GCCGACCTCGCGGCGGTGCTGTCCGCGATGCTCGACCGGCCGGCGATCCCCTCGGCCGCGGCCGGCGAGCCGGGCGCCGGCGACGGCCTCGTCGGGTCGAGCGCCGGGATGCGGCGGGTGCAGAAGACCATCGGGCTCGCCGCCGACAGCGATGCGACGATCCTGATCCAGGGCGAGACCGGCACCGGCAAGGAGCTGGTGGCGCGCGCGCTCCACACCTACGCGAAGCGCCGCTCCGGCGCCTTCGTCCCGGTCAACTGCGCCGCGATCCCCCGCGACCTCCTCGAGAGCGAGCTGTTCGGCCATGTCCGCGGGGCGTTCAGCGGCGCGGTGACGGACCGAACCGGCGCGTTCCGCGAGGCGAACGGGGGAACCCTGTTCCTCGACGAGATCGGCGACATGCCGCGCGAGATGCAGGCCAAGATCCTGCGGGTGATCCAGGACAAGGTCGTGGCGCCGGTCGGCGGCCGCCCGGTCGCCGTCGCGGTGCGGGTGGTCGCCGCGACGCACCGCGACCTGCCGGGGATGGTCGCCGCCGGCACGTTCCGCGAGGACCTGTACTACCGCCTCAACGTCGTCCCGATCGCGCTGCCGCCCCTGCGCGAGCGCCTCGCCGACATCCTGCCGCTGGCCGAGCATTTCCTGGCCGGCGCCGGGCTCGGGGGGAAGCGGCTGACGGCGGCGGCCGCCGCGCGGCTGCTCGGGCATGCCTGGCCGGGCAACGTCCGCGAGCTGCGCAACGTGATCGAGCGCGCCGGCGTGCTGGTGCGGGGCGACGCGATCGACGCGCCCGACCTCGACCTGCCCGCCGCCGCCCGCAAGGCCGAGCCGGTCGACTGGCTCGCCGGCGACCTGCCCGGCGCCGTGGCGCGGCTCGAGGCGGCGATGATCGCGGCGGCCCTGGAGGCGTCCGGCGGCAACCGCACCGCGGCCGCTCGGCGCCTCGGCATCCAGCGCCAGCTGCTCTACGCCAAGATCGAGCGCTACGGCCTCGGCGCGCCGGCCGACGGCGCGCGCCTGTCCGATCTCACGACGGTCGCTGTCGCGAATCCGGACGATCAAGCTTGACCGTTGCCGAGGCAACCATCTGATCCGTAAGCGTTTTGTCGATGGCACGGACGGTGCCATGGCCTTCCCGTGATCCGATCGGGACAGGGAGGCGTCGTGCGGCATCGGAAGACGGCTCTCCTCCCGGCCATCGCGGCGCTCGCCCTCTCGGCAGCGAGCGCCGCGGCGCAGACGGCGTTCGATCCCGCCGGCCTGCCCGAGACACGCGGAACGGTGCGGCAGTACACGCTGACGCCACGCGGCGACATCGACGGCCTGATCCTCACCGACGGCACCGAGGTGAAGGCGCCGCCCCATCTCAGCGTGCAGCTGGCCTTCGCGGTGCGCCCCGGGGATGCCGTCACCATCCACGGACTGAAGGCCCGCGCGCTGCCGCTGGTCGACGGGACGATGATCCGCAACGACGCGACCGGGGCGACGGTGATCGACCTCGGGCCGCCCGGGCGCGACCGCAGCGAGACGACGGTGACCGGGCGCGTGGCCATGCCGCTGCACGGCAAGCGCGGCGAGATCAACGGGGTGCTGCTCGCGGACGGCACGCAGGTGCGGATGCCGCCGCGCGAGGCCGAACGCTGGAACGCCGAGCTCCGGGCCGGGCGCGCCCTGACCGTCCGCGGGGTTCTCGCCCGCAGCGCGCTGGGCACCGTGATCGAGGCGCACGCCATCGCCGCCGCCACCGGCGCGATGACCGAGATCGATCCGGGGCGGCCCCCGCCGCCGGACGCCCCTCCGCCGCCACCGGACGCCGCGCCGCCGCGCTGACCGACCCACCACCCCTCAGAGAGACGATCATGACGACGACGAACGCCACCGGAACCGTCTGGGCCATCTTCGGGCACCGCTTCGCCATCGAAGGCGCCGACGGGCGACACCTCGCCGACCTCGGGCCGAAGGGGGCCGAGGGCATCGCGCTCCGCGTCGGCGATGCCGTGACGGTGGAGGGCGAGCGCAAGCCGTCGGAGATCAAGGTCGCGCGCCTCACCGCCGCCGACGGCACGGTGCACGCGGTGACGTGGCCGGCGAAGGCTGCGGGCTCGGATGCGGATCCGGCTGCGGCGATCGCCGCCGCGGAGGCCGCCGGCTACCACGTGACCGGCGAGCCGAAGCGGCGGCCGAAGCACTTCGACTTGCCGGCCGAGAAGGACGGGCAGGCCGTCCGGCTGCACGTCGACCACGACGGCACCGTCCGCAAGCCGAAGCCGGCGGCGGCCGAGGCGGCCTGATCGCAGTCGGGCGGCGGAACACAGGCGCGATCAACGACTTGAGCACCCGGCCGAGCGGAGGCGATCCGCCCGGCCACCCGACCAGCGAGGGCGACGACGTGAGCACGACACAGGCGGGGGCGAGGGACGGCACGGCCGGTTCGATGCCGTCGGCGAAGACCCTGCGCGGGCTCGACGCCCTCAACTTCTTCCTCGCCGACGTGCGCGACGGCCTCGGGCCCTATCTCGCGATCTACCTGATCGCCGTGCGCGGGCCCGACCAGGGCTGGAACGAGGCGACGACGGGCCTGATCATGACGATCGCGGGCATCGCCGGGCTGATCGCGCAGACGCCGGCCGGGATGCTGATCGACGGCACCAACGCCAAGCGCGCCGTGGTGATCGCTGCCGCCCTGGCGGTGACGGCGAGCTGCCTCGCGCTGCCGTTCATCGGCAACTTCTACCTCGTCGCCGCGACGCAGTCGGTCGCCGGCGTCGCTGGGGCGATCTTCCCGCCGGCGCTCGCCGCCATCACCCTCGGGATCGTCGGCCCCAAAATGTTCTCGCGGCGGATCGGCCGCAACGAGGGCTTCAACCACGCCGGCAACGCCGTCTCCGCCGCGCTCGCCGGCGGGCTCGCCTACTTCTTCGGGCCCGTCGTGGTGTTCTGGCTGATGGGGGCGCTCGCCGTCTGCTCCATCGGCGCGATGCTCTTGGTGCCGGCGCGAGCCATCGACGACGACCTTGCCCGCGGCATGACCAAGGAACAGGACGTCGTCGAGGAGGACGCGCCGTCGGGCTTCGCCACCCTGCTGAAGAACAAGCCGCTGGTGCTGTTCGCCGGCCTGTGCGCGCTGTTCCACCTCTCGAACGCGGCGATGCTGACCTCGGTCGGGCAGCTGCTGACGCACCTGTCGGGCAAGGACCACGCGACCTCGCTGATCGCGGTCTGCATCGTCGCCGCGCAATGCGTGATGGTGCCGGTGGCGATGTTCGTCGGTGCCAAGGCCGACGCGATCGGGCGCAAGCCGATCTTCCTCGCGGCCTTCGGCGTTCTGGCCCTGCGCGGCGTGCTCTACACGCTGTCGGACAACCCGTTCTGGCTCGTCGGCGTCCAGCTGCTCGACGGCGTCGGTGCCGGCGTCTACGGCGCGCTGTTCCCGGTGGTGGTGGCCGACCTCACCCACGGCGGTGGCCGCTTCAACGCCGCGCAGGGGGCGGTGGCGACGGCGCAGGGGCTCGGTGCCGCGTTCAGCGCCACCTTCGCCGGGCTGATCATCGTCTCGGCGGGCTACTCGGCCGCGTTCCTGGCGCTGGCGGCGACCGCCGGGCTCGGCTTCGTCCTCTACCTCGCGCTGATGCCCGAGACCCGCGACGCGACCGCGATCGGAGGCCGCCCGGACGGCGGCCTGCCGGCCGCGATGCCCGCGACCGCTTGATCGGACGGACCCACCCGCAATGTCCGACGCCTCCATGCCGACCGCCGCCGAGCTCGGGACGCCGACCGCCGAACCGCTGGTGTTCCTGCACGTCGGCGACCTGCACCTGACGAAGCCCGACGCGCGCAACGCCGCCGACTTCCGCGCGATCCTCGACCAGATCGCAATGATCGCGCCGCAGCACCTGCTCGACTTCGTCTACCTGCCCGGCGACCTCGCCGAGAACGGCTGGGCCTGCGAGTACGCGATCCTCGCCGACGCCCTCGCCCGGCATCCGCACCTGCCGGTGCGCCTGATTCCCGGCGACCACGACCGGCAGCAGGGGGCGATGGCCGACTTCCAGGCGTTCCACGCCGGCCTGGTCGCGTCGCGGGGCCTGCCGGCCCCGACGGTGTGGACGCTGGACCAGCCGCCCGTGGGGTCGCCCGAGGAGACCTGGCCGCCGGCCGAGATCCCGCATTTCTGCGCGTGCGAGGATTTTCAGGGCGTCCGCTGCCTGTTCGTCGACATCGTCAGCCCGGGCTACGGCCGGAAGGGCATCGGCCTCGATTTCCGCCTGGGGCCCGACCAGACGCAGTGGCTGAGCGCGGCGCTGACCAAGGCGGCCGAGGACGGCGTTCCCGTCGCGGTGTTCATGCACGCCTACCCCGACGACCTGCGCGAGCCCGACGACCGCCTCGACGTCGCCGGCCTGTTCCGGGCCACGGGCGTGCGCCTCGTGGAGATGGGCCACACTCACTACAACGAGCTCGCCCATGACGGGCGCACCCTCTACGCCGCGGCGCGCTCGGTCGGGCAGAACGAGGACGGCTCGGTCGGCTACGCGGTCGCGGCGATCGACGGCCCGGTCACGAGCTGGCGCTTCAAGGCGCTCGACCGCCCGTGGCCGTTCGTGCTGATCACCAGCCCGGCCGACCGGCGCGTCGCCGCGCGGCCGGCGACGCCCGAGACCTCCGGCATGGTCGCCGACGCGCGCGGGCGGATCGCGGTCCGCGCCGTGGTGCTCTCCGACGCGCCGCCGCGCTACGTGCATGCCCGCGTCGGGACAGGGCCATGGGTCCGCATGGCGCACGCGGGCGGGCGCACCTACGCGGCGCGGCTGGCCTGGCCGCGGGACGCGCGCAGCATCCAGGTCGAGGCGGTGCACGCGGACTGGTCCGGCCACGGGCCCGACTTCGTCGACACCGACGTGATCGAGCCGGTCGTCGCCTTCGACGAGCCCGGCTTCGTGCCCGCGATCCCGGGCAAGCCCGGCAGCGACGTGCCGAATGTCGGCCGCTGGCTCCAGAAGGGCGTGCGCGGCGACCAGCTCGGGCCCAACCGGGCCGGGCGCAAGTGGTGAGCGCCTGACCCAGGATTTCAGGACGAGACGCGCCCCGCGGGGCGCCGGGGGATGCAAGACGTGATCGCTGGACTGGCCATGACACCCAACCTCGCGACCTGGGGGATCGCGGGCGCCGCGACGCTCGGCGTGATCCTGCGGCCGTTCGGATGGCCGGAGGCGATCTGGGCGGCGCTCGGGGCTGTCCTCCTCGTCGTCCTCGGGCTGCTGCCGTGGCACGACGCGCTCGACGGCGTCGCCAAGGGGACCGACGTCTACCTGTTCCTGATCGGCATGATGCTGCTCGCCGAGATCGCGCGGAAGGAGGGCCTGTTCGACTGGCTCGCGACGATCGCGGTGCGGATGGCCAAGGGCTCGGCCACGCGGCTGTTCCTGCTGGTCTACGTCGTCGGCACGGTGGTGACGGTGTTCCTCTCGAACGACGCCTGCGCCGTGGTGCTGACGCCGGCCGTCTACGCCGCGACCAAGGCGGCGAAGGTCGAGAACCCGCTGCCCTACTTGTTCATCTGCGCCTTCATCGCCAACGCGGCGAGCTTCGTGCTGCCGATCTCGAACCCGGCCAACCTCGTCGTGTTCGCCGACCACATGCCGCCGCTGGGGGAATGGCTCGCGACCTTCGGCCTGCCCTCGGTGCTGGCCATCGTCGCCACCTACCTCGTCCTGCGCGTCAGGCAGAACGGCACGCTGAAGCGCCAGGCGATCGCGACCGACGTCGAGGCCGCGTCGCTCGGGCTCGGCGGCAAGGTCGCGGGCGCCGGCATCGTCGCCACCGCGGCCGCGCTGATCGGGTCGTCGGCGGCCGGGATCGAGCTCGGCCTGCCGACCTTCATCGCGGGGCTGGCCACCACCCTCGTCGTCCTCGCGATCAAGCGCAGCGGCCTCGTCGCGGTGGTGAAGGACGTGTCATGGAGCGTGCTGCCGCTGGTCGCCGGCCTGTTCGTCCTGGTCGAGGCGCTGGAGAAGTCCGGCGTGCTCAAGATGATCGCCGACCAGCTCAAGGCCTACGCCCAGGCCGACCCGGCCGGCACCGCCTGGGGCTCGGGCGTCGTCGTCGCCGTCGGCTCCAACCTCGTCAACAACCTGCCGGCGGGCCTCCTCGCCGGCGCCGCGGTGCACGCCGCGGCCGTCTCGAAGACCATCGCCGCCGCGATCCTGATCGGCGTCGACCTGGGGCCGAACCTCTCGGTCACCGGCTCGCTCGCCACGATCCTCTGGCTCACCGCGATCCGGCGCGAGGGCGAGGATGTCGGCTTCTGGCGCTTCCTCAAGCTCGGCCTGCTGGTGATGCCGCCGGCGCTGGCGCTGGCGCTCGCCGGCCTGCTCCTCGTCTGACGCCTCGGCCAAGCCCTCAGCCCTTCGGATCGGAGATCCCCCCGTGAACGCCGCCCTGCTCTATCCCTTCATCCTCGTCGCCGGCGCCCTGCAGGCGCTCGGCAACTCCATGAACGCCCAGCTGCGGGGGCGGCTGGTGAACCCGTGGCTGGCGGCGACGGTGTCGTTCGCCCCGATCGTGTTCGTGTTCGCGACGTTGTTCTTCATCATGCCGGTGCCGCTCCCGACCCTGGAGACGCTGGGCAAGATGCCCTGGTACGCCCCGCTCGGCGGCGTCGCGGGCGCGGTCGCGGTGTTCGGCGGCCTCGCCTTCATCGACAAGGTCGGCGCCGGGCCGTTCAACGGCCTGACGCTGACGGCCAACATCCTGGCCTCGCTGGCGATGGATGCGTTCGGCCTGTTCGGGCTGCAGGGCGGCGGCTTCAAGCCGATGCCGTGGCTCGGCGGCCTGCTGATGGCCGTCGGCGTCTTCTTCATCGCCCGCACCACCGCCGACACGGGCGGGGAGAAGGACGAGGGCCACGGCCTCAACCCGAAGCTGCTCTACCCGTTCATCGTCGTCGCGGGCATCCTGCAGGCGGTGGGCGTGGTGTGGAACTCCCAGCTGCGCGGCGCCCTGGTGAACCCCTGGCTCGCGGCGACCGTCTCGTTCCTGCCCGTCGTCTTCGTGTTCGCGCTGGTGTTCCTGGTGCGGCCGACGCCGCTCCCGACCCGCGAGGACGTGAAGGGCGTGCGCTGGTGGATGCCGCTCGCCGGCATCACCGGCGCGGTGGCGGTGTTCGGCGGCCTGCTGTTCGTCGACACGGTCGGCGCCGGCGCCTTCAACGGCCTCTTGATCACCGCCAACCTGCTGACCTCGGTGGCGCTCGATCATTTCGGCTGGGTCGGCATGAAGCAGGTCAAGGCCGGCCCGGCGCGGCTCGGCGGCGCCGCGCTGATGGTGGCCGGCATCCTGCTGATCTCGATCTTCTGACGATGCGGCCCCCGGCGGACGGCGCGTCAAACGTCGTCCGGGCCCTCGCTGCCCGTGTCGGGACCCGTGCCTTTGCGCTTGCCTTGCGCGACCGCGCCGGCGCGGATCGCGTCGAGCGTCTGGGTCGGCGTCAGCGCTTGCGGGTCGACGAGGCAGTGCAGCATCGCCGGCAGCCCGGAGGCGAGCGCCCGCTCGAAGGCCGGCGCGAAGTCCTCCGTCCGCTCCACGCGCCCGCCGTGGCCGCCATAGGCGCGGGCCAGCGCCGCGAAATCCGGGTTGCGCAGCCGCGTGCCGGAGACGCGGCCGGGATATTCGCGCTCCTGATGCATGCGGATGGTGCCGTACATGCCGTTGTCGAGCACCACGACGACGAGCGGGATCGCGTATTGCACGGCGGTCGCGAATTCCTGGCCGGTCATCAGCAGGTCGCCGTCGCCCGCGAGCGCGACCACGATGCGCTCGGGGTGCGTGCGCTTGGCCATGATCGCGGCGGGCACGCCGTAGCCCATCGAGCCCGAGGTCGGCGCGAGCTGGGTTCGGAAATCCCGGAACCGGTAGTAGCGGTGGATCCAGGTGGCGAAGTTGCCCGCCCCGTTGCAGAGGATCGCGTCGGCCGGCAGCCGCCCGCGCAGGAAGGTCACCGCCTCGCCGTACTGGAAGGCGCCGGGCGTCGCCGCCGGTCGCTCCGACCAGTCGCGGTAGCTCGCATGCGCCGCGACCGCGCGTCCACGCCGCGCCGCGACGGCCGGCGGCGATGCCCGGAGCGCCGCGAGCAGCGGGCCGGGCGCGGCCTGGATCGCCAGGGCCGGCTGGTAGACCCGGCCGAGCTCGTTCGCGTCCGGGTGGGCGTGGACCAGCGGCAGGCCGGGATCGGGGATGCCGAGCAGGCGATAGGACTGCGCCGGCATCTCCGAGAGCCGGCCGCCGATCATCACCAGCAGGTCGGCCGCGCGGATGCGGGCGACGAGGGCCGGGTTCGGGCCGATGCCGAGCTCGCCGGCGTAGTGCGGATGGTCGGCCGGAAAGAGGTGGGCGCGCCGGAACGAGGTCGCCACCGGCAGGTCCTCGGCCTCGGCGACGGCGACGAGGTCGTCGCGCGCGGCCTCGTTCCAGCGCGATCCGCCGACGAGGACGATCGGGCTTTGCGCGCCGTCGAGCCTCCGGCGCAGGTCGGACACGTCCTCCGGGCGGGGTGCGGGCTCCGCCGGCTCGACGGGCCCCGCATCGGCGACCGCGACCGCGTCGTCGAGCATGTCCTCCGGCAGCGCCACCACCACCGGGCCGGGGCGCCCCTGCATCGCCGTCCGGAAGGCGCGGGCCACGAACTCGGGGATGCGCGCGGCGTCGTCGATCTCGACCACCCACTTGGCCACGGTGCCGAACATCGCGCGGTAGTCGATCTCCTGGAACGCGTCGCGGTCCCGCATCGCGCGGGCGACCTGGCCGACGAACAGGATCATCGGCGTCGAGTCCTGCTGCGCCACGTGCAGGCCGGACGCGGCGTTGGTGGCGCCGGGGCCGCGGGTGACGAAGCAGATGCCCGGCCGGCCGGTGAGCTTGCCCGCCGCCTCGGCCATCATAGCGGCCCCGCCCTCCTGCCGGCAGACCAGCACGTCGACGTCCGTGTCGTAGAGCGCGTCGAGCACGGCGAGGTAGCTCTCGCCGGGGACGCAGGTCAGGCGCCCGACGCCCTGCGCCAGGAGCTGGTCGACGAGCACGCGCGCGCCGGTTCGGGTTCGGGCCATCGGCGGTTTCCTCGTGCGGACCGGAGCGGTCGCCCTCGCGCGGGGAAGTCTGGTTCGCCGGGCGTCGAAGGCAAGGCCGCAGCCTGCGCGCGGCGGCGGGAGACGAGGCCGTCACGAACATGCTCGGCCTCCGTTCGAGGCCCTGCCGCGCGGGGCGGCCCTGTCAGTCGGTCGCGTCATCGGCGCCGGACACCGCATCGCGGAAGCGAAGCAGGCGGGCGCGGGCCGAGCGCGAATCCGCCTCGGGTGCGTCGCCGTCCGGACGAAGGGCGGCGGCCTCGTCGAGACCGGTGGCGTGCTGCGCCCGCACGAGCGGTGCGCCGATCGCGGCCATCAGGATCCGCAACCCGTCGATCCAGTCCTCGACCTCGGCCAGCGAGGCGAAGCCCTCGCGCCGATACGTCTTGTCGGGTGCGAGCGTGGCGACGGCGTCGAACAGGCCGTCGTCCCGGTCGTGAATGCGATAGGAAACCAAGCGAGGCATGACGAATAGATACCTCAACCTTCCCCGTGCGAGAAGGTTGCCCGTGAGGAAATCGGACGCGATGGTATCGGTTCCGACCTTCAGGCAGCGCATTCGGGTCGCACGGTCCCGTGATCCGCGAAGCTCAGCATCCGGGCGCGATTGCCTGAGCCCGTGATGCGCGGCACGGTGATTCCGAAGGATGGGGCGTTGCTTGCCGAGGCAACGATTTCTGAAGTCGCTCGCGATCGCGCCCCGTTCATCACCGGCTCAGAATTTAATATGCAATTACCTTAGACTGGCTCAAAAGAGCTTGACCGTAAGAACCTTGGGACGCTCCATCGGCATGACGCACGCCATCTCCAACGGTCGGGACGAAACCTTCGAGACCGAGCTGAACGAGGTCGACGTCGCGGCCGCGGTCCGCAACCATCTCGGCGGCGAGCTGCGCGCCTACTTTGCCCTGCCGACCTGCGATGCCCTGCCGGAACCGCTCCTCGTGCTGGTGCGCCGCTTCGAGGCGGTGCTGGCGAGCCGCGGCGAGACGCCGACCACGGCGTTCCGCGACGACCTGATGGCGGTGCTTCCGGCTTTGCGCACCTTCGCGTTCTCGCTCGTCGGCGACATGAGCCGGACCGACGACCTGGTCCAGGAAACGCTGATGAAGGCGTGGATGAACCAGCACCGGTTCCAGCCGGGCTCGAACCTGGTCGCGTGGCTGTTCACGATCATGCGCAACCAGTTCTACACCGAGATCCGCAAGCGCAAGCGCGAGGTCGAGGATGCGGACGGGGTTCAGGCCGGCAAGCTCACCGCCGTGCCCGATCAGGAGGACGTCGTCACCCTGAAGCGGCTCTACGCGGTGATGGAGACGCTGCCGGCGACGCAGCGGGAGGCGCTGCTCCTCGTCGGGGCCGAGGGCCTGACCTACGAGGAGGCGGCGGTCCGGCTGCAATGCCAGGTCGGCACGGTGAAGAGCCGGGTCAGCCGGGCGCGGGGCCAGCTCGCCGGCCTGCTCGGGCTCGAGCGGGAGCCGCCGCCGCGTCACGCCCCCTGACGCGCGGCGGCGCCCGGCCGCCCGGAGAGCGGTCCAATGCCGCGTCGGGTGGCGGCGGCCGCGCGGGGCGCCACTTCGGGTCTCGGCGACCGTCCAGCCGGGCTCGAGCGACCCAGGATCCATGGCGACCTACTTCACGGCCGACACGCATTTCGGCGATGCCGACCTCGTCCGGCGCCGGCGCAGCGCCTTCGGGTCGGTCGAGGACCACGACGAGGCGCTGGTCGCGCGCTGGAACGCGCGCGTCGGCGCCGACGACGAGGTCTGGCACCTCGGCGACTTCGCCGCCGAGGCGAGCCGCGCGCATTGCGCCGCGATCTTCCGGCGGCTGAACGGCGTGAAGCGGCTGGTGCGCGGCAACCACGACACCAACCGCGTGCTCGACCTGCCCTGGGCCGAGCCGCCGGTCGACAGCGCCCGCATCAGCGTGATGGATGCCGCCGGCCGCCCGCAGCGCCTGTTCCTGTCGCACTACCCGCATCGCTCGTGGCCGGGCTTCTGGCGCGAGACCCGGCACCTCTACGGCCACACCCACGCCTGCCTGCCCGACACCAGCCGATCCTGCGATGTCGGCGTCGACGCGCAGGATTACCGACCGGTCGACCTCGCCGAGGTGCTCGCCCGCCAGGACGCCGCCGAACAGGCGCCCGAGGAGATGGCGATCCGCGGCCTGCGCTGAGACGCGCCTGCGCCGGCCCGCCGGCGTCAATCGGCCGGGACGAAGCGCAGCGTGCCCGCGCGCCGGGTCGGCTGGCCGGTGTCGCTGGTGTGGTTGATCCCGTCCATCACCGGAACCTCCGCGAAATCGAACGGGCTGACCCCGTCGAGGCAGGCGACGTTGACCGCGTACAGGGTCCGGTCGGACCGGCGCTGGTGATGGGTGTAGACCCCGCAGCGCGCGCAGAAGAAGTGCTGTGCCGTGCCGGTGTGGAAGCGGTAGCGCGTCAGCGCCGCCTCGCCCTCCAGGATCTCGACCCCGCCCATCGCCGCCATCGCGACGACGGCGCCGCGCATCCGGCAATAGGAGCAGGTGCAGCGGCGGATCGACCGGAAGCCGTCGCCGAGCGTCGCCGAGAACCGGACCGCGCCGCAATGGCACCGGCCCGTCAGGGTCGTCGTGTCGTTCGCCATGTCGCCTCCGTCGTCCACTCCCGATCACGCGCGCCGCGGCCTCGGTGGTCCGCCCCGGCCGGATCACCACGCCAGGCATGCCGCGCCGAGGGCGACGGCGAGGCAGGACGCGATCCGCCGCGGGCTCAGTTCCTCGCCGAGAAAGAGCCGTCCGATGAGGGCGGCGTAGACCACGCTGGTCTCGCGCAGGGCCGAGACCGCCCCCATCGCGTCGGACTGCATCGCCCAGATCACGATGCCGTAGGCGAGCAGCGAGACCAGGCCGCCGGCGAGCGCCATCGCGGTCTGCGCGCCGGTATAGGCCGGCGGCGTCCCGCGCATCGCCCAGTAGAGCGGCGGCATGGTCAGGCTCCACAGCAGGAACATGCTCGCCGCGTAGGACAGGCTGTTCCCCGACAGCCGCACCCCGATGCCGTCGACGACGGTGTAGGCCCCGATCAGCGATCCGGTGGTGAGCGCGGCCGGGACGAAGTCCGCCCGCATCCGCCCCTGGAAGGCGAGGGATAGGATGCCGCCCGAGACCAGGACGATGCCGAGGACGGCGACCGCGCCGGGCGTCTCGTGCGCGAACACCGCGGCGCCGAGGGCGACGAGGACGGGCGAGGAGCCGCGCGAGATCGGGTAGGTCTGCCCGAGGTCGCCCGAGCGATAGGTCCGCACCAGGGAGAGGTTGTAGGCGGTGTGGATCAGCGCGGAGGCGATCACGTAGGGCCAGCTCGCCGCGTCCGGCCACGGCAGGAGCGCGACCGCGACCGCCGAGACGGCGGCGACGGCGATCATCATCAGGGTCATCGACCACAGCCGGTCGCTGCCGCCGCGCAGCACCGCGTTCCAGCCGGCATGGAGGATCGCGGCGCCGACGACGCAGGCGAGGACGAGCGGGGTCATGCGCGGTCGCCGGGCATCGGCGTCACGACCGCCGCGCCGGCGCGAGCCGGGGCGACAGGGCGAGCATCAGCGGGATCACGGCGAACGCCGTCGCCGCGGCCGCCATCGCCGCCCAGCCGGGCCCGACCGCATCGCCGAGCGGCCCGTAGAGCAGGGGCGTCGCCAGCGCGCTGAAGCCGAGGGTGCAGGTGTAGAACACGGCGAAGGCGCGCTCGACGCGCCCGCCCGGCGCGAGCTCCGGCACCGTGCCGTAGAGGACGGAGGAGGTGCCGTTCAGCAGCAGGCCGAGCAGCGGCAGCACGGCGATGGCAGGCGCGAGCGGCAGGGCGACGACGGCGAGGATCGCTGCCGCCGTCCCGGCCTCGGTGACGATCACGCTCGGCGTCACGCCAAAGCGGGCGCCGAGACGGCCGAACGCCGCCTTGCCCAGCGCGCCGCCGACCGCGACGAGGGCGAACGCGATCCCGACGGTCGCGAGCGCCGCCCCCTTCGCCTGGAGCAGGAACGGCAGGTAGATGAGGAAGGCCGGCCGCGCCGCGTTGTCGAGCATGCCGATCGCCACCAGCAGCCCGAACCCAGCCCGGCCCTCCCGCGCCCCGCCGGCCGGGGTCGCCTGCGGCTCGCCCGGCTCGGCTTCGCGCGACGCCGGCTCACGCGGCAGCAGGACGGCGACGGCGATCGCGACCGCGGCACCGAGGCCGGCGACGATCCACAGCACGGCGCGCCATTCGGTGCGGAGGAGGAGGAAGCCGACGAGGGGCGGCAGCGCCGCCTTCCCGAGGTCGCCGGTGAAGTTGTAGGTGCCGAGCGGCCCGCGCGCGGCCTTTCCATACGCCCGGGCGATCACCGCCGAGGCGAGCGGATGCTGCGTGCTGCTGCCGGCCCCCGAGAGGGCGAGGGCGAGGCACAGGGTGACGAGGCCGCCCGACGCGCCGGCGAGAGCGTAGCCGGCCGCGCCGAGCAGCGTCCCGAGCACGAGCACGGTGCGCAGGCCGAGCCGGCGGGCGACGGCGGTGGCCGGCATCTGCAGCCCGGCCAGCGCGCCGACGTAGAGCGAGCGCAGCACGGCCAGCGCGACGTAGCCGAGGCCGAACTCCGCCTGCCACACCGGTAGCAGCACGTAGATCAGGTCGGTGTAGCCGTCGTGGAGCGCGTGGTTCAGGCCGACCACCGCGAGCGAGCGCCCCGCCTCCGCGACCTGAGCCGGCTCGGATGGGGCGGCGAGGTTCGGTGGGCGCGCGGAGCGGCTGTCCGTGTTGCTGGCCGTGTTCATAGCCGGCAGGATGCCGTCCTCGCCGCTGGCTGACAAACGCCTTATGTTGACGTGCGTGTGAGGAAAGCTGACGCGCATGCATCGTCGACTGCCGCCGCTCAACGCGCTCAAGGCGTTCGAGGCCGCTGGCCGGCACCAGAGCTTCACGCTGGCCGCGGCGGAACTCGGCGTGACGCACGGTGCCGTGAGCCGGCACGTCCAGGCGCTCGAGGCCTGGCTCGGGACGCCGCTGTTCGAGCGCCACAACCGTCGCGTCGTCCTGACGGAAGCCGGGCGGGGCTACCTCGCCGAGATCGGGGCCGCCCTCGACCGCGTCGCGCTCGCGACCGCGCGGCAGATGGAGCGGGGGCAGGCGCGCGTGCTGCACGTGAACGCGCTCGCGACCTTCACGCTGCGCTGGCTGATCCCGCGCCTCTCGGCCTTCCAGCGCGGCAACCCGGCGATCGAGGTCCGGCTGACCACCTCGAACGTGCCGCTCGCCCACATCGTCGAGCCGTTCGACGTCGCGATCCGCGGCGGGCCGGACACGTGCCCCGGCTATGTCCGGCAGCGTTTCCTGACCGAGCGGCGCATCCCCGTCTGCAGCCCGGCGCTGCTGCAGCGCCTGCCGCTCCGCACGCCGGCGGACCTGGAGCGCCACACGCTGCTGCACGCGGCGACGCTGCCCGAGGTGTGGCCGCACTGGCTGCAGGCCGCCGGCGTGCCGAACCTCGGCCCGGCGCGCTCGGTGACGCTGGAGCACTTCTACCTCACGCTGCAAGCCGCCCTCGACGGGCTGGGCGTGGCGATGGGCCCGGAGCGGTTGATCGCCGACGACGTGGCGGCCGGCCGGCTGACGCTGCCGTTCGACGGCCCGGCGCTGCCGGCGCGCAGCTACCACGCCTACGTCCCGGAGGCCCGCGCCGAGGACCCGGCCGTGCGCGCCTTCTGCGACTGGCTTCCGAAGGCCGCCTGAGCCTCGCCGACGGGAGCCCGCCGCATGCAACCGGACTGACGCTGGATACCGACGACGCGCATTAGCGGTTGCCATCCGGACGCGGCCTCGGGCATGGCGGGGCGACGACGATGAGCCGGCCTCCGGGGGCGGAGCCGGGCGGCGGGGTGGCGATGGCGATCAATCAGGAAGCAGTCGAGCGGCTCGCGGAAGCCTCCGCCCTGCGGGTGCTCGTCCAGACGGTCGCGGTGCTGGTGTTCGAGCAGAGCGGCCTGCCGCCGGACCGGGTGCGCGCGCTCGGGCGCAGCCTCAGCGCCGAGATGTCGGACATCGAGATCCCCGGCGCCGGCGGCCCCGACCTCGACGCCATCCGCCAGGCGAATGCGCAGGCGGTGGTGGCCGCCTTCGAGAGCGTCGCCGAGGCGATGCGGGACGGCGGCGCGGCGACCTCCGGCGCCTGACCGGTTCCGGACCGGCCGCGGCGCCTCCGGATCGGCGTCGGCGAGGATGCCGACGGCCACGTTGCGTGCGGTCCCGATCACGGCCGACGCCGCCGACGAAGCGGCTTCCCGCCGGCGTATCGCGACCCGGCACAGCCGGCACGATCGCCGCAGCGCGCGGCGCCGCCGGCCCTCAAGCCCCGGCCGGGTCCATCGCGCGGCGAACGAGCGCCCCCATTCAGCAGCAGCGCGCCGACGGAACATCGCGTCTCGCCGATGACGTCCCCCGACCTGCGGAAGTGCGCGTCACGGACGATCTCAGCAGAGACAATCGCCTAGACATACTTTTCCTATATTATCCTTATTTCATAAATTGAAATTTTATCTCAGAATATGCTGCTATTTTGAGTGCCGAATCACGAAACTATTCGGACGATCGCCGGCGATATTCGTCGGGTCCGACGATCGCGGAAAAGTGATGCCTGCCATCGTCGCGGGATTCGGGCAAAACAGATAGCTCCTTTTGCATAGATAAAAGTCGATCGTTGCAGCGGTAGAAAATTCGGAAGCTACAACCAACTTACGATTGTTTCATGAGATGTGGCACGATTCAGTAACGTTCGGCATCCCCTCGCGCGGATACGCCGAGGGTCGCGGATCGAAACGTCGGGGATCTTGGATCAGCTCGATCCGTGTCCTCGAAGCGCCTCGCGACGGGGGCCGCCGCAGGTCTTTCGACGGACGTTGCATGCAGCCGAAGAGATCGCGGGTCGGAGATCCCGATCCTCACGTCCTTCGCGGAATGATCGTCGGTGCGGTCGGGAGATAGGCCAGGGCAAGAACAGGGCACGATGAAGGGCAAGGCGAATTCGAGGTCGGGGATCTGGCGACCCAGGGGACGCATAGCCGAGTCGATCGGCTCCGCGACGAACGTCCGGGATTTCAACGATCGGGACATGGTCCCGGTGCAGTTCGAGATCGGGCGGTCGTCCGAGATCAAGATCGAGCTCGTCGGCAGCCAGAGCGATCTGCTCAGTTTCTGGGACGTGAGGTCCGTCGGCCCCTACAGCAGAAGGCCGAAATCCGCTTACGACATCGTGACGATCAACTTCACGTTGGGCGGGCATACGAACTACGTCTTCCGGGACGGTCGTGCCATGGGGGCGCCGACGACCGCGATCCTCGCCGATCATCAGGATCTGAGCGATGCGCAATCGTCGGACGGGTTCCACCTGTTCGGCTGCTCGATCTCGAAACAGGCGTTGACGACCATCAACGCGGCTCTGACCGGCGGCGAAGCGACCGGTTTCCCGCCCTTCGCCCGGGGCGCCGACATGGGGGCGCCCGGCATCAGAGCCTTGTACTGCGCGATGCGGCAGATCTATCGCCGATGCCTCGAGGTCGAGCCTTCGGGCGATCACACCCTGGCGCTGATGCAGGAGATCCTGGGGTATCAACTGCTTTCGGCCTGGCCGAGGCGGGCGGAGGCGATCGCCGACGTCCGGCGGCAGGCCCGGCCGTCGCGCCTGAGCCTCGCGAAGGACTACATTCAGACGTATCTCGCCACGCCCCTGGCGTTGAGCGACATCGCCGCGGCCGCCGGGCTGAGCGTCCGGGGGTTGCAGGACAACTTCCGCCGGTCGGTCGACCAGACGCCGTTCCAATACATCATCCAGCAGCGCCTGATGCGCGTCCACGAAGATCTCGTCGCGACTTCGAACATGAATCTCTCCGTCGGAGACATCGCAAGACGGTGGGGCTTCGTCCACATGAGCGATTTCGGGCAGCGCTATCGCCGCATGTACGGGTGTGCACCGACCCAGACCCGTCGCGAGGCATCCGGTCGCCCCTGACCACCGACATCCCATCGCGGGCGAGGCGGTGATGCCGCGGTGGAACCCAGGATCACCCAATGTTCAACCAGAGGTATGGAAAGTCGCGGAAAGTATCAATTTTGCGATGCGTAGTATCATAAACGTGATCTCGTCGGCGGATCGTCATGTCGACGTCAATTCTGACAGGAGTATAAGCCGGTCTTAACTATTTATAGTCTAGGTTGTGCCTGGAATTCATCGCCTGCCTGTACGAATTCTCGCCTCGAAGGACGAGCACGCTGGGAAGCCGATGATTGGACGGGGGGACGGCATGTTGACATTTCGAAATCATCGCGCCTCGATCGCGGCGGATCTGCTGGACAAATCGCAGGCCGTGATCGAGTTCGACCCCGGCGGCAAGATCCTCACCGCCAACGCCAACTTCCTCGCGGTGATGGGATACGGCCTCGACGAGATCCAGGGGCGGCATCACAGCCTGTTCGTCCCGCCGTCATACGCGACCAGCGAGGCGTATCGGCAGTTCTGGGCGGATCTGGCGCAGGGCAAGTCGCAACAGGCCGCCTTCAGGCGCATCGCCAAGGGAGGCCGCGAGGTCTGGGTCCAGGCCTCCTACAACCCCGTGCTCGACCGCGCCGGCAAGACCGTCAGGATCGTGAAGTTCGCGACCGACGTCACCGCCCACAAGCAGGAAGCGCTGGAGCTCGAGGGCCAGATCGCCGCCCTGCACCGGTCGCAGGCCGTGATCGCCTTCGAGCCCGACGGCACGATCCTCACCGCCAACGCGAACTTCCTCGATGCCGTCGGCTACCGGCTCGACGAGGTGACGGGCCAGCACCACAGCATGTTCGTCACCGAGGCGGATCGCGCCACGGCCGCCTACCAGGAGTTCTGGAAGGCGCTCGCCCGCGGGGAATACCAGTCCGCCGAGTACCTTCGGATCGGCACGGGCGGACGCGAGGTCTGGATCCAGGCGACCTACAACCCCGTCACCGATGCGGAGGGGCGCACGGTCAAGGTCGTCAAGTTCGCGACCGACATCACCGAGCAGGTGCGCGAGCGGCAGCGCCGCGTCGAAGCGCAGCGGGCGATCGGCACGGATCTCGATGCGATCGGCGCGGCGACCGAGGACGTCATGCGGCAGACCTCGGAGGCGGCCACCACGGTGGCGCGCGTTTCCGGCGACATCCAGAGCGTGGCCTCGGGCGCGGAGGAGCTCTCGGCCTCGGTCGGCGAGATCAGCCAGCAGGTCAGCCACGCCGCTCAGATCGCCGGCCAGGCCGTCCATCAGACCGAGCGCACGGGCAACATCGTCGCCGGCCTGAGCAGCCAGGCCGCCCAGATCGGCGACGTCGTCGCCCTGATCCAGGGCATCGCCGCCCAGACCAACCTGCTCGCGCTGAACGCCACGATCGAGGCGGCCCGCGCCGGGGCGGCGGGCAAGGGCTTCGCCGTGGTGGCGGCCGAAGTGAAGGCGCTGGCCGAGCAGACCGGCAAGGCCACGGATCAGATCCGGGGCCAGATCGTCGCGACGCAGAACGCCACCCGCGATGCCGTCGACGCGATCGCCTCGATCCAGACCACGATCCAGACGCTCAACGACGTGTCGAACGCGATCGCGGCGGCGGTCGAGGAGCAGTCCGCGGTGACGCAGGAGATCTCGGGCAGCATGCAGACCGCCTCGCGCGGCGTGTCGGTGATTGCGTCGGGCATGGACATGATCGCCCAGGCTAGCGAGCGGGTGGATCACGCGACGCGGCAGGTCCGCGAAGCGTCGCGGGCGCTGGGATGATCTCGAGCATGGATCTGCCGCTCCCGGCGCCAGACCATCGAGATGATGGGGGAGGTCTATCTGTAATCTGTCCAAGCTGAGCGCGACAACGAAAATCCAACATGGACCGCCGCCATGGCCGAGCTTCTTCTGATCAGCGACGACCCGGCCCGCACGGCACGGCTGGCCCGGGACCTGCGAGACTTCGAGGGCTCGACCATCTACGACCTCTACGACGACGAGCCGTATCCGGGGCCGCCGCGACTGATCGTCAGCGACGTGAAGGCGCTGACCTCCGAGGCGCTTCAGCGCCTGCGCCAGGTGCTCGAGCGGGTTCGCGGCCAGCACGTGCCCTACGTCTGCCTGCTGCACGACGACGGCGGCCGCACGCGCGCGTACGCCGACCTCCTGGGCGCCTCCAGCCTGCTGAGCGCCGCCGCCGGCGCGGGTGCCCTGGTCGATACCCTGACGGGCCTGCTGGAGCGGGCGGCGCCGATGCCGGCGGCGATGCAGCGCTACGGCGAGATGGCCGAGCAGTTCCTGCGCAAGACCTTCGTGCCCGGCCGCTCGGTCACGCCGGCCGAGATCGAGGCCGGAACGAAGCTCGTGGCGAGCGCGGTGGAGGAGGTCGACATCCGCTCCTGGGTGCGCGCCGTCCGTCGCTTCGACGACGCCACCCACCGGCACTGCATGCTCGTGGCCGGGCTGTCGGCGGCCTTCGGCGGCATCCTCGGCCTGAAAGCGGCCGACCGCCATCACCTCGTCAAGGCGGCCCTGCTGCACGACGTCGGCAAGATGGAGATCGACCCCGCCATCCTGAACAAGCCGGGCAGGCTCGACGACGGGGAGATGGCCGTGATGCGCACCCACGCCGCGCTGGGATACGCCATGCTGGTGGGGCGCGGGTTCGACGACACCCTGCTCGCGGTCGTGCGCTCGCATCACGAGATGCTCGACGGCTCGGGCTATCCCGACGGGCTCGCCGGCCGCGCGATCCCGGATCTCGTCCGCCTCGTCACGATCTGCGACATCTTCGGCGCGCTGATCGAGCGCCGCCCCTATCGCGCGCCGATGCCGAACGCGAAGGCCTACGACATCCTGGTCGGGATGGGCGGACGGCTCGACACCGACCTCGTCCGCGCCTTCAGGCCGGTCGCGAACGCGTTCTGACGCCGACGCCGCGCGCCCGGTCGCGCGCGTGCGCTCAATGTGCGGCGGGCGCGTCGTGGACGAGGTCGGCGAGCGGGACGCCGACCTTCGCCAGGGACAGGGGCGGCGTCCGGCCGCTCGGGAACGTCGTCTCCCACCCGCCGCCGAGCGCCCGCGACAGGGAGACGAAGTCGGTCGAGATCGCGGCGGTGGCCTGAGCCAGGTTGACCTCCGCCTGGAGCACGGTCTGCGACGCCTGCAGGACCGTGGTGAAGGTGTCGACGCCCTGCTCGTAGCGCGACCGCGACAGCGACAGCGCCTGGCGCGCATCGCCGACCTGCCTGGACAGGCGCGCCCGCCGGCCCTCGTCGGCGCGCAACGCGGCGAGCGCGTTGACGATGTCGTGCCAGCCCTGGAGCACGGCCTTCTGGTAGGCGATCGCCGCCTCCTGCTGCCGGGCGCGCTGGAGCACGAGGTTCGCCTTGAGCCGGCCGCCGTCGAAGAGCAGAATCGAGATCGACGGGCCGACGTTCATGTACTGCAGCGACGAGACCCGGAAGATCTTGCCGGGATCGACCGCGTTGCCGGTCGGGCTGGCGCTCAAGGTCACGGTCGGGAAGAACTGCGCCTCGGCGACCCCGATCTCGGCCACGGCGGCGTGCAGGTTGGCTTCCGCGGCGCGGATGTCGGGACGGCGCAGGACGAGGGTCGACGGGATGCCGACCGGCACCCGCGGCGGCACCGGCGGGATCGCCCGGGCGGTGACCAGCTCCTGCGACAGGGCGAGCGGCGCCTCGCCGAGCAGGAGCGAGATCGCGTTGATCTGCTGGATCTTTGCTGCTGCAGCCCGGGCAGCTGCGCCTTGATCGCCTCGACCTGCTGCGCCGCGCTGGCGATGTCGAGGCCGGTGACGAGGCCCTTCTGCTGGCGCACCCGCACCACGTCGAGGATCTGCTCGTTGACGCGGATGTTGGCGAGGTTGATCCGCATCTGCTCCTGGGTGCCGCGCAGCTGCACGTAGTTGCGGGCGAGGTCGGACTGGCTCGAGACCAGGATGTCGCGGCGCTGATCCGCGGACGCGTCGGCCTGGGCCTCCGCGGCCTCGACCGAGCGGCGGACCCGGCCCCAGAGATCGAGCTCCCACGATGCGTCGAGCCCGAGGGTGTAGCTCTCGAACCCGTTGGTCAGCGGTGCGGTCGGGTTGGCGCCCCCCGCCCCGCCGCCGGTCAGGCCGCCGAGGGAGCCGGACAGGAGGCCGATCGTCCCGTTCTGGCTGTACTGCATGCGGTAGGCGTTGCCGGTGCCGCCGATCGTCGGCAGCGTCGCGGCGTTCGCGGTGGTGAGCTGGGCCCGGCTCTCGAACAGGCGCGCGGTCGCGGTCTTCACGTCGAGGTTCTGCGCGGCCACGCGCTCCTCGAGCCGGGTCAGGATCGGATCGCGGAAGGCCTGCCACCAGGCGATGTCCGGCTCGGCCTGGCTGGTGCGCGCCGTCAGGCGCCGTGTCGCCCGGGCCGGGACGCCGGTGTCGAGGTAGTCGCTCGCGTCGGCGAGCGGCGTCGGCGGAACGGAGAAGTCGGGGCCGACCGTGCAGCCGGCCAGGCCGAGCATCGCGGCGAGCGCGAGGAGGGAGGCCCGGCCCGATAGCGCAGCCGAGGCCTTCGCGCGGGACCGGCCTTCGAACATTCGGCGGGATGTCATGTCAGTGTCCTCCGCCCTCGGCCTTGGCGGTCCGGGCCGATATCAGGAAGCAGAGCGGCACGACGAGGAACGCCAGCAGCGCCACGTATTGGTACACGTTGCTGTAGGCCAGGATCTGAGCCTGCTTCGTGTAGGTCTGGTAGGTCTGCGCGACCGCCTGCTGGTGCACCACCGAGGCGGCACGCCCGAGCGAGCGCAGCGTCTGCTCGGTCTCCTGGATCAGCGTGGCGTAGCCCTGTCGCAGCGGCGTCATGAACGTCGAGAGGTGGGCCTGGTCGGCCTGCGTCCGCTCCGTGACCGCGGCGGTCGAGAGCGAGATCCCGACCGAGCCGAACACGTTGCGGAACATCGAGAACAGCGCCGACGCGTCGCTGCGGTACTTCTGGGGCAGCGTCAGGTAGGCGACGGTGGAGATCGGCACGAACAGGAAGGCGAGCGCCGCCGTCTGGAGCGTGCGCATCCAGACCAGGGTCCGGAAGTCGATGTCGGGCGCGATCCGGCTTGAATAGAACATCGCCGCGCCCATGAAGGCGAACCCGAACATGATCAGGTAGCGGGTCTGCACGACCTTCATCATCAGGCCGACGAGCGGGATCAGCACGATCACCGCCACGCCGCCCGGCGACAGGATGAAGCCGGAATCGAGCGCGGTGTAGCCCAGCACCTGCTGCGCGAATTGCGGGATCAGGACCGAGCCCGCGTAGAGCAGGGCGCCGACCGCGCCGATGAGCAGGCAGCCGACGGCGAAGTTCCGGTCCCGGAACACCATCAGGTCGACCACCGGCGCCTTGGCCGTCAGCAGCCAGCAGATGGCGCCGAAGATCCCGAGGAAGGCGACGACGGCCATGATCTGGATGAAGGACGAGCTGAACCAAGCGTTGACCTCGCCGCGGTCGATCATGATCTGCATGCAGCCGATGCCGACGACGATCAGGGCCAGGCCGACGTAGTCGAGCCCGCGCGCGCGCTTCTCGGCCGCGGCCGGCGGGTCCTGGACCAGGTAGGCGTTGACGAACAGCGTGACGATGCCGACCGGCACGTTGATGAAGAAGATCCAGCGCCAGGTCGCGTGCTCGACGAGGTAGCCGCCGAGCGTCGGCCCGAGGACGGGCGCGACCACCGTCGCCACCGCCGTGACCCCGAAGGCCGCCCCGCGCTTGGCCGGCGGGAAGGTGTCCAGGATGATCGCCTGCTGGCTCGGCTGCAGGCCGCCGCCGAAGAAGCCCTGCATCAGGCGGAACAGGATGATCTGCCCGAGGCTCTGCGACAGCCCGCACAGGAACGAGGCCACCGTGAACATGCCGATGCAGATCAGGAAGTAGCGCTTCCGGCCGATCGTGTCGGAGAGCCAGCCGGCGATCGTGAGGACGATGCCGTTGGCGACGAGGTAGGCGGTGAGCGTGTAGGTCGCCTCGTCGTTCGAGGCGGCGAGCGAGCCCGCGATGTAAGGCAGGGCCACGTTGACGATGGTGGTGTCGAGCACTTCCATGAACGCCGCCAGCGTCACCGCGATGGCGATGAGCCAGGGGTTGTGGGCGGGTTTCCAGCCGTCCGAGGCCCCGCTCACTTCAGCATCACCGTCGGCACCACGCTGATGCCGAGCGGCAGCGGCTCCTCCTTCCTCAGGCCGGAATCGATCACGATCTTCACCGGCACGCGCTGGACGATCTTGATGAAGTTGCCGGTGGCGTTCTCGGCCGGGAAGGCGGAGAATTTCGAGCCCGACCCGCGCTGGATCGACTCGACGTGCCCCTGCAGGTCGAGGTCGGGATAGGCGTCGATCGCGATCCGCACCCGCTGCCCGGTCCGCATGCCGTCGAGCTCGGTCTCCTTGTAGTTGGCCGTCACCCAGACGTCGGTGGTGACCAGCGACATGACCTGCTGGCCGGCGGTGAGGTAGTCGCCGGCGTTGACGTTGCGCTTCGTCACCCAGCCGTCCTGCGGCGCCCGCACCACGCTCCATTCGATGTTCAGGTTGGCCTGCTCGACCTGCGCCCTGGCCTGCTCGGCCTGGCCCTTGATCTGGTCGACCTGCTGCTCGGACTGGCCGATGTTCTGCTGGACCGGCATCGCCTGGACGAGGCGGGCCTGGGCCTGCTCGACCTGCGCCTTGGCCTGCTGGTAGTTGGACGCGTTGGTCTCGACCTCCTGCTGCGTCGTGGCCAGCTTGGGCAGGCTCCTCTGCCGGTCGTAGTTGGCCTGCTGCAGGGCGAGGTTGGCCTTGGCCGAGTCGAGGTTCGCCTGCGCGAGCTGGAGGGCCGCGGGGAAGTTCTTCTTGGCGATCTCGACGCCGAGCCGCTGGCTGGCGATCTGGGCGTTGCTCGCGGCGAACTGGCCCTGGGCCTGCTCGCGGCTGTAGACGAACTGGCGCTGGTCGATGCGGAACAGCGTGTCGCCCTTGTGCACGAACTGGTTGTCCGTCACCTCGAGCGCGATCACCTGCCCGGCCACCTGCGGCGCGATCGTGACGATGTTGCCGTCGGTGTAGGCGTCGTCGGTGCTGATCGTCCCGCGGGTCGCGAGCCAGTAGGTCACGCCGCCCCCGGCGAGCAGCAGCAGGACCACCACGGCGATCCCGATGACCCAAGGCCGCCGCTTCCTGCGCGCGCGCTCGTCGGCTCCCTTGTCGTCTCCGTCCGATTTCTTGCCGCCGCGGTCGTCCCGGTCCTTCGCGTCGCCGCCCTTCCGATCATCGTCGTCCTGCCGATGGTCGTCTCGCCCATCGTGGTCTTGCCGATCGTCGTCGCCGTGCCGATCGTCGTCGCCTTGCCGCTCGCGGGCCTGCCAGCCCTCGAAGCGGTGGTCGCGCGCGTCGCGGCTGCGACGGGGATATCCGTGATCCCGCTCGTCCGCGTACGGCTCCTCGTCCCTGCCGTCGCGGGGCCGATCCCGGACGACGCGCAACGCATCGCGGGCGGGGCGACGCCGATCGTCGGCATCGCGCGGCTCGGCATCGCGTCCGGCACGCCCTGCCGGGGCGGCGAGCCGACGTCGAGCAGGTCGCGTCGACTCCGCGACGGCCTGGACAGGCCGGACGAGGTGCTTGCATCGACGTCGCGCATGGAATGAATGCAAACCTTTCGTCCCACCGCACGTTCAGCGAGACGGCGTGGGCGATCTTCCGTACGGTGCGGCGGGTTATCCGAACCGAACGTTTCGTTTCTACCCTCAATCTGGATGGTGATGTCAAGCGAAACGAACGGTTCGGCTGATGGCTCTCGGATTCGTGTGCCGCGCGGATCGCGCCGTCGCGAGGAGATCGCCGCTGTGGCGGAGCGCGTGTTCCTTCAGCACGGGTTCTCGGACACCACGATGAAGATGGTGGCGAACGAGGCCGGGGCCTCGACCGAGACGCTCTATCGCCATTTCGGCTCGAAGGACGACCTGTTCATCGAGGTCGTGAGCAACCGGACGCGCGATCTCAGGCAGCGGATCGAGACCGATCTCGGGAGCAAGGGCCCGCTCCCGGCGGTGCTCCGGGCCTTCGGCACGAACCTCTACGGCGCGATGATCATGCCCGAGATGACGGCGCTCGCCCGCATCATCGTCGCCGAGGTCCAGCGCAACCCGGCCCTCGGCGAGGCGTTCTACGCGATGGCGCCGGGCCGCACGCAGCGGCACCTGACCGACTACCTCGAGGCGGCCCGGCGCGACGGCGCGTTCATCGGCGACGACCCGTCGCTCGCCGCGACCATGTTCATCGGGTTGATCATCGGGAAGGTGGTTCCGGTGTGCCTGTTCATCCCCCACAAGGACGACGGCAGCCGCGCCGACATGGAACGGCACGTGGACGAGGCCGTCCGCATCTTCCTCGCCGTGTATCAGGCGGCGCGCCCCGCAGCGTGACGTGGGCCGGCTTCGTAGGCTCCGCGCTCAGCGCAGGAACCGACGGCGCGCCGGGGCGGCGACGAGGATCGCCGCCGGGCCGAGGGCGGCCGCGAGCATCACCACGAAGCCCAGCGTGATCATCGCAAGACCATTGCCGGACGAGCGCGGGTGCCGGAGAAGCGCGCCGGCGTCACGGGCGCGGCCGGACGTGGAGGAAGCTGCGCTCCCCCGTCGCCGCCTCGGTCACGTGCTGGATCGCGTCGAGGAGGTCCGCCATCCGCTTCGGCGCCGAGGCGGGCATCAGGCGGGCGGCATCTACGCGCCGGGTGTCGGTCCGGCCGGCGGCGATCTGTGCCTGGCTCAGGGCATCGAAGTCGCGGCTGGGGCGTCGCTTCATGGCGGTGTCTCTCCTCGGGACACCGTGGCCGGCGCGTGGTTGATGAAGCGTTAACGCGGCGCCGAGGCCCGGCCCCGCAGCCTCACGCCGGTCTCGCCGTGTCCTCGGTGGCGACGGCGAGCCGGAGGAAGCTGACGACGCTCGCGACGGCGGCGAAGGCGCCGCCGAGCCCCAGGGCGAGCGCCGGCCCGTGCGCATCCGCGATCGCGAAGCAGGCAGCGACGAGCGCGGCGCCCATGGTCTGGCCGAGGAGACGGGAGGTGGCGACGATGCCGCTCGCCCCGCCCGATCGCGCCGGCGGCGCGCTCGTCATGATGGCGCGCAGGTTCGGCGCCTGGAAGAAGCCGAAGCCCGCGCCGCAGATCGCCATGCGCCAGCCGATGTCGAGGACGGTCGGGCTCGCCGGCAGGGCGGCGAGCAGCCCCATGCCGACGGCGAGTCCGGCGAGCCCGATCCCGCCGAGCAGGCCCGGCGGGTAGCGGTCCGAGAGGCGTCCGGCCAGGGGGGCCATCAGCGCGACCACGACGGGCCACGGCGTCATCAGGAAGCCGGTCTCGACCTGCGTGCGCCCGAGCGTGTGCTGGAACAGGAAGGGCAGCGAGACGAAGGCGAGCCCCTGCGCCGCGAACGAGCACACCGAGGTCGTGGCGGAGAGGGCGAACAGCGGGCGCCGGAGGAGGTCGGCGGCCAGCATCGGCGCAGGATGCCCTGCCTGCCGCCGCAGCAGCAGCAGGAAGCAGGCGACCGAGCCGGCGGCCTCCGCCAGGATGCGCCAGAGCGGCCCCTCGTGCGCGGCCTCGCCGAGGCCGAGCACGAGCAGGGCGAAGGCGGACGCGTTGAGCAGCGAGCCGATCCCATCGAAGCGGTGGCCGGAGCGGCCGGTCTCCGGCAGCGCGGTCCAGGCCAGCAGCAGGGCGGCGAGCCCGATCGGCACGTTGACGGCGAAGAGCCACGGCCACGGCGCCGCGACGAGGATCAGCGAGGCGACGGTCGGGCCGACCGCGAAGCCGACGCCGACCACGAAGGCGTTGAGGCCGACGCCGCGCCCGAGCTGGTGGGCCGGATAGATGAAGCGGATGAGGGCGATGTTGACCGCCATCAGGGCGCTCGCGCCGACGCCCTGGAGCACGCGGGCCGCGACGAGCGTCGGCAGCGACCAGGCCAGCGCGCAGACGAGCGAGGCGCCGGTGAACAGGATCAGCCCGCCGACGTAGATCCGCTGCTGGCCGACGATCTCGCCCAGCGCCGCGATCGGTAGCAGCGTTGCCACCACCGCGAGCTGGTACGCGTTGACGATCCACACCGAGGCGCCAGGATCGACCCCGAGATCGGCGGCGATGGTCGGCAGCGCGGTGTTGGCGATGGCGGTGTCGAGCGTCGCCAGCGCGACGCCGGTGAGCACCGCCACCATCGCCCGCCCGCGCTGGGCCGGAGGCAGGCCGTGATGGGTCGGCGTGCTCGACGGTGCGGGCGGAGGGGACATCGTGGGCTGGGGCTCGCGGCGGCAACGCGTGCTGCATGCGGCCATGGCGGGGATGCTGGCAAGTGCGCCGGCAAGCGCAACCATACGGTGTTGCTACGCTCCAGGTGCATATCTGCAACGGGCCGACCGTGCCGTCGGCGAACCGGCGGCCGCCGTCGACCCTGCGCGGCTCTCCGGCCGGGCTTGGCCAGATCGCCTTCGCCCGGCCGTCGTGCCGGCCGACCGCGTCGTCGGAGGCTCAGCAGCTCAACCGCCGGCCTTCGCGCCGGCCGAACACCCGGTAATGCGCCGCGCCCGAATCCACCTGCCCGCGGCTCACCGCGCGGCGAACGTCGGGGTTGCAGCGAAGGTACTCCGCCTCGTCGAACCCGAAGCGGCCGCCGCCGCGGCCGCGGTCGTCGTAGCCCCGGTCGCGATCGCGGTAGCGGTCGTCGCGGCCGCCATACCCGGATTCGCGCTCGCCGTAGCCGTAGTCCCGGCCGCCGTAGGGCTGGGACAAGGCCGGCGCGACCGTTCCGGCGATCGTCAGGCCCACCACCATCACCGTGCAAAGCGTCTTCATCGATCCACTCCCGTCGCTGGCACTTGCAACGGCGTGCGAAGGCTTTGGTTCACATCGGCTCGGAGCGCGCTGCGCCCGGGACTTCGCGACCCGCGGCATGTTGCATCGCCTGCCGAACGTCGAGGACCGACCGGTCCGATGTCGCGTTGCCCCCGCATCACCCCTTCGGATCGCGAGGAAGATCGACATGGCACAACCCACCTTTCCCGACAGGCCGGGCCACGGCGCCAACAGCGTCGAGCATCGCATCGGCCAGGACGTGGACGGCGTCGACCAGCTCAGCAGCGTCGTCCTGATGGGCCTCGCGATCGGCGGCGCGGCGCTGGCGCTGATCCTGGTGCACTTCCTGATCGGCTAAGGCGGGTCGGCTGGCACCTTCTCAACCGGAAGGCGAGGAACGATCGGATCGTGGCCGTGGTTTCACGCCGTGGCACCGACTCGGTGCGGCAGCAAGGACCCGGCACCGATGACCAAGACCCGTTTCACAGCCTCTGCGATCGCGGCCGCGGCCTTCGGCGCCGTCCTGATGTCGGCCGGCGCCGTTTCCGCCGCGACGCCGGCGCCCGCGCCGAGCCTCGTTCAGCCCGAGGCCCCGACCGTGCAGGTGCGGATGACGCGCCGCTCGATGATGCGCCACCACACCATGCGGCGCCACATGATGCGCCGTGGCGGCGGACGGACGATCAGCACGAAGCTCGGTGCCAGGACGCGCTGAAGGCGCCTTTGAAGACGCGCCGATCGAAGCCCGACGATCGAGGGGCCCGGCCGGGGAGATCCGGGCCGGCTTTCTCGTGTGGAACGGAGACGGCGCAAGCTGGTTCTTCAGCAGAGTTTGGTAATCCACCGGAGGAAAAACATTGTCTTTCAAGTCGATCACGCTCGCGTCCGCGTTCGTCCTGACCATGGGCACCGCCGCCTTCGCCCAGGGCGGAGCCTCCGACGGCGGCCCCGGCAGCCCGGGCGCCGGGCCGTCGGCCGGCGGCACGATCAGTGAGGGGTCGGCCGCGGGCCGGTCGTCCACCACCACCGGCACCGTCCCGAACGCAGGCACCACCGCGCCGAGCGCCACCACGGCGCCCGTCGCGCCCGGTGCCGCCGGCAACGGCGCGGGCCCGAGCGCGGGCGGCACCGTCAACAGCGGCAGCGCCCCGACCGCGAAGTAGCCTTCGCGACGACGGCACGTCGTTCAGCCCGCCCGGTTCGCCGCGGCGGGCTTCTTCGTGCGCTCGCCCGCCCTGCCGGCATCGCGCCCAAGGGCGGGGCGATGCGATCCCGCGTCGTCGCCGTTTCTCGCGCGCGACGGCGCCGTTTGACGAGACCTGCGCCGACCGGACCGGTGGACGCGCTGGAGATCCCCGTGCCGCACAGACAGCCGCTTCACCTCTGGATCGTGCGCCACGGCGAGAGCGCCGGCAACGTCGCCCGCGATGCGGCGCAGGCCTCGGGCGCGGCGCGGATCGACATCCCCGAACGCGACGTGGACGTGCCGCTGAGCCCGCTCGGCCATCGGCAGGCCGAGGCGCTCGGCCGCTGGTTCGCCAGCCTGCCCGAGGACCAGCGTCCGAACCTCGTCCTGGCCTCGCCCTACCGCCGCGCGGTCGAGACCGCCGAGGGGATCCGCGCTGCCGGTGCGCTGGCCGCGGACACCCCGCCGCTCCTCGTCGACGAGCGCCTGCGCGAGAAGGAGTTCGGGATCCTCGACCGGCTCACGCGCGCCGGAATCGAGCAGCTGCACCCGGAGCAGGCGGCGCTGCGCAGCGACCTCGGCAAGTTCTACCACCGGCCGCCCGGCGGCGAGAGCTGGTGCGACGTCATCCTGCGCCTGCGCGGCGCGCTCGACACGATGGCCCTGCACTACGAAGGCCAGCGCATCCTCCTCGTCGCCCACCAGGTGGTCGTCCTGTGCCTGCGCTACCTCCTGGAGAACATGACCGAGGGGGAGATTCTGGCGATCGACGCCGAGGGCGACATCGCCAATTGCGGGGTCACCGAGTACGTCCCCTCGGCGCGCGCCACACCCGGTGGTGCCCTCGACCTGATCCGCTACAACTTCGTCGCACCCCTTGAGGCACAGGGCGCCCCCGTTACCTCCGAACCCGACACCAAGAGCTGAGCGACCGTCAGACCCTTGGGGCAAGGACCGGAGGGAAGCCATGAGCGCCGTCACACCGCTGACCGAGCACGTGCTCCGCGGCATGGCCCCTCCCGATCCGGACGGCGACAGCAAGGACGGTCGCGGCTGCGTGCTGATCGTGGCGGGCTGCACGGCGCTGCCGGGCGCCGTCCTGCTCGGCGCCAACGCGGCGATGCGCGTCGGGGCGGGAAAGCTGCAGATCGGCGTCTGCCGCGACCTGGCGATCCCGATCGGGATCGCCGTGCCGGAAGCCCTGGTGATCGGCCTGGCACAGACCGAGGCCGGCGGCATCGGGCGCGCCTGCGCCGACGATCTCGCGCAGCGGGCCGGCGCGAGCGACGCGATCCTGTGCGGGCCGGGGATGAGCGAGGACGCGGACACGGAAGCCGTGGTCGCCGCGCTCGTCCGCGGGGCGGACACGGCAGCCATCGTCCTGGATGCCGGGGCGCTCGCCGCGTTGCGCGCCGATCCGGACCTGACGCGCCGCCTGCCCAAGCCGGCGATCATCACCCCGCACGCGGGCGAGATGGCCAAGCTGCTGGACATCGACCGCGAGGCCGTCGAGGCCGACCCGCTGGCGGCGGCCCGCCGGGCCACCGAGCGCTTCGGGACGATCACGGTGATGAAGGGCGGCCGGACGCAGGTCGTCTCCCCCGACGGCCGCGTCTGGTGCTACGAGATGGGACATGTCGGGCTGGCGATCTCGGGATCGGGCGACACGCTGGCGGGCCTCATCGTCGGCCTGCTCGCGCGCGGAACAGAGCCCGAAGCCGCGGCGCTGTGGAGCGTCTACGCCCACGGCGAGGCGGGCCGCCGGCTGGCGCGCCGCTACGGCGGAATCGGCTTCCTCGCCCGCGAGCTTCCGGCGGAGGTGCCGTGCATCCTCGCCGAGGTGATGACTTAAGCCGCGGCACCGCCGCCCCACGCATACGGGAGAACCATCGATGTCGGAGCCGCCGGACGACAACCTGGACCACTACGCGCTCGGCTTCTACGCGCCGGGCAAGAACCTCCGCCGCGAAGACTGCCCCTATGCCGAGGGCATGGCGGCCCACGACCAATGGCTGGCCGGGTACGACGCGGCGGTCCGCGGCGACAGGCTGGACGATCGTCCCGCGTGACGCGCCTTTACGGATCGCCTTAGTTCGGGCGGCGGTTTGCTTTTCGGGCCCGAAGCGTCTCGACGCAGGGCATCGGTCCGAACGATCGCCTCCGACCGGCGCACGGCTCCGGCGGGAATCGTTCGAAGCCGGAGGGATGGCCTGTCCGGCGTTGCGATCGCGCCGCGACGCCGAAGACGGACCTCGATCCGGCGGCGTTGAGTTCGAGGGGCTACCAGGGCACGACCTCCCCGGTATGGTCGAGGAAGACGCAGCCGGATCCCCCGAGGCGACCTTCCAGGACGGCCACCATGCCCCGCGCGCTGGTCTCGACGTCGAGCGTCGCCCGCCGGCCGCCGAGATCCGTGCGGACCCAGCCCGGATGCATCAGCACGACGCCCCAATCGGCCTTGGCGTGCTGCCCGGCGAAGGAGCGGGCCAGGGTGTTGAGCGCCGCCTTGCTCGCGCGGTAGCTGCTCCAGCCGCCGCCGCGGTTCAGCGACACCGAGCCGAGCTTCGACGTCATCAGGACGACGAGACCGCCCGGTGCGACGCGCTTGTGGAAGGCCTCGGCGAAACGGATCGGGCTGAGGGCGTTCGTCTCGAACACCGCCGTCGCGACCGCGCGCGGCATCGCCGCGGCCGGCGTGCCGGCCTGCGTCGCGACGCCCGCGACCACGAAGACCAGATCGAAGGCCGGAGCCTCCGCCAGCCGCGTGCGCAGGGCGGTCACCGCCGCATCGTCGTCGATGTCCACGCCCGTCTCGATCCGCAGCGTGCCGGCGCTCGCGAGCTCGGACAGGGCGGCCGACGGCCGGCGCACGGTGGCCGTCACCGCCCAGCCGCGCTCGAGGAACCGGGCGACGAGACCGAGGCCGAGCCCGCGGGAGGCGCCGACGATCAGCGCGCGGCGCGCACTCATCGCGCGCCTGCCCGGGCGCCCCGGAAGGACGTCGCCGGGCATGGCGAAGCGGGGCTTGGCCCGTCGCTTGCGCGGGAACCGGGACGGGCGGGGCGGGACAGGGGCATCGCCTCAAGATAGCCCCCGCGGGCGGCCCGTCGAGAAACCGGTTTGTCGCGTGCGATCCGGAGCGGATGGCGCCAGCTCGCGTTGACCCCACGACCCCGCCCTTCAGGACAGCCACGATGCATGCGACACGACTCGCGGAGACCGAGGCGACTCTCGCCCAGACCGATCGGGTCTGGCGAACCGAGGTGAGCCGCCTCTACGGTCCCGAGGGCGTCCTCCGTTTCGGCTACGGCCCGGAAGGGCGCGGCGCCGACGGCTCGCCCGTCCGGCGTGCCTACGAGGCGCGGCGTGCCGCGGTGGCGTCCTGGCGCCACGAGCGGCGGCCGCCGGGCTAGGTCCGGCAGCCCGGCCATGTCGCCTGCGATGGCCTCGATCCTCGGCCTGTGGTCGGCCTACTGGGCGGCGATGTTCGCCCAGATCGCCCACCTGCGTTCCCTCGACGACGGCGTCGGCGCGATAACGTGCGGCCGGGTCGCGCGAAGCCTCCTCGTCGTCGGCGTCGCGTTCTTCCTGGTCGCGAAGGGCGGCTAGAACGTGCGCTGCTCCGGTCGAAAGGACGGCGTCAGGCGTCGTCTTCCGGGGCGAAGACCTCGCCGACCTCCGCCAGGCGGACGTTGGCCGCGTCGGTCGGGAGATGCAGCAGCCCGCGGTACTCCGCGAGCAGGCGATGCATCTCCCGGTCGGCGGCAGGGGCGTCGGCCGGCACCGGCGAGGTCGTATCGCAGCGGTCGACGAGCTCCGCCGTCCTCCGGTCGACGGCAGCCCGATCGGATGGGCTCAGCCCGGCGAGCCCGTCGAACCCGAGATCGCGGGCGACGAGGGCCGCGATCTCCTCCCGCTTCGTGTCCAGGTCCGACATCGCCGCCTCCCCGAGCCTGCTTCCGGCTCTCCGTCGCCGCATTCCGCGTCCGGAGCGACAACCGTGCCGCCGGCGGTCGCCCGCGCGGCCCGCTAGGTGAAACGCTGCGCCGAGATCGGGTCGCTGGCGGGGAAGGTCTCCTCGAGCCCTTCGTCGAGCAGCCGCTCCCGGCGCTGCGCGGGGCCGTCCACCCCGTTGCGTCCGGCCGGGATCGAGGCCGTCGCTGGGTTCACGCCCCGGCTCGCGCCGCCGGTCGCGCCGCGGCGGCCGCCGGCTCGACCGAGGAAGCCCGCCTGCCACAGAAGGTAGCCGAGGCCGACCGCCAGGGTGCAGACGATGACCCGGAGGTCGAACTCGCTCCGCGGTGCCGGTGCCGGACGGTCGCGGCCCTGCAGCATCCAGCGCTTGGCTTGAACGAACGTCTGGCCCGCATCGCGGACCTCGCCCTCGGACAGCAACGCCCGCGCTGCCGGGATCAACTCGTGCTTGTGGCGGTGAAGGTACTGGTCGACGAGGAAGGTCGCGTCCTCGAAGGCATCCAGCCACCCCTCGGAGCCCGTCCGACGCTGTCGCGCCAGGTCCGCGAGCTGGCTCATGAACGCCCGGTGCTGCTCGTCCAGCGCATCAACCAGCGTCCGCGTCTGCGCGCGCCGGCCGAGGGGGGCGTAGAGGCTGACGGAGACCGCCTCGGCATGTGCTTCGAGGCGATCGATGAGCTCGCCGAGAAGGCGCTCGCGGCTCCGCACGGCACCCGGCCCCTGCGATGCCTTCGGCGCATCGTGGATGAGTTGCTCGATGTTCGCGTGGTCGCGCCCGATGAGCTGCCAGACATCCATGATGGTACTCCTTACCGTTGTACCTGCTAACCGCCCCGCCCACCGGCCGTTCCTCCATCCGCCCGTGCTCAGGGCGCAGCGTGCGCAACGAATCGCCGGGGCGGGCCGCGTGAATGAACCGCCGGTGCACTGCCGCATTGGGGGAGGCAGGAGCACCCCATGCCGATCGACGACACGCACGAGCCTCAGACCGTCAACCTCTCGACGCCGGACGCGGCCGCCTACTGGGCGCGCAAGCTCCAGGTGCCGGTGGAGACGCTCGGGGCGGCTGTGGAGGCCGTCGGCCACGACGCCGAGAAGGTCGCGGCGCATCTCGGCCTTCCCTGGCCGTACGAGGCCAGCGGCATCGTCTGACGCGACGCTTCGCCGGCCCATCGGGCCGGTGGGCGATCGAGCACCGTTCCGACCGTGCCTGTCGGGACACGCCGCGCGACGACGTGGGCCGGGCGGCGCAACCCGGACGCATCCCGCAACGTTCTGGCACCGGACCCGGGTCAACCGGGTGCCTCAGGAGAAGACGATGTTGGTACGTTTTGGAGTCGGCTTTGCGCTCGCGACGTTTGCGGCGACCGCAGCGATCGCCGCTCCGGTGTCGCAGGAAGACAAGGCCGCGATGCAGCTGCTCTGCGCCGGCGACTTCGCGACCTTCTGCACCGGCCTGCCGCTCGAGGACGGCCCCGAGACGCGCGCCTGCTTCAACAGGAACATGTCGAAGCTCTCGCCCGGGTGCCGCAACGCGATCGAGGCCTACAAGAAGAAGGGCTGAGGCCCGCCCCACCGGCGCCCCGAGCCGCGTCGCGCGGGCGGTTCCCGCCCGGCGGTAGGCATGGAGCTCCGCGAGGCGGGATCCGGCTCTCGTCGCTCGGCCTTCCGGCGGCAAGCGTGCGCCGATCCGGACCGCACCCCGAGGCCGCGCTCACCCCAGGGTAATCGCGCCGTCGCTCTGGTCGATCGTTGCGACGCGCGGGCCGCGAATGTCCGGATCACGCTGTTCCCAGGCCGATAGGGCGGCGTTGACGGCTTCGACGATCGCGCCCGGGGAGCCGCCCATCTGCGGGCGGATCGCCTCGACCAGCCGGGTGACGATCGTCTGCTCCTCCAAAGGGTGAGCCGGCATGGTCGCCTGGCGGCAGTACGCCGCATAGACGTTCTCCGCGATGGCGCGGGCCGCGCGGTCGGGATCGGGCGTCTCGCTCATTCCAGAAAAGCCTTTCGCGTCGGGGTGCTCGGAAGACGCTGTTTCGCGCGTCGCCCGCTTCGTTGGGTGCAGCTTCGGCAGGCCCGCGGTCAGGGGGACGGCTCCTGCAAGGGCTTGCCCTTGTCGACCACGTAGACCGACAGGACCTTGATCGTCCTGTCGCCGACCACCGTGTAGCCCGCGTGCGGCACGCCGCGCGGGTTGATCCCGCGCTCGCCGGCCGGCCGTTGCTTCGGTTCCTTGCCGGACACCTGCACCGTGCCGCCCTCGATCACGTAGAACGACTCCTCGCCGTGGTGGACGTGGCGGGGCGAGGTCGCACCCGGCGGAAACTCCACCAGCTGCATGATGATCTCGCGCGTGTCGTCGCCGGAGACCGGCGCGCGGCCGAGCTCGGTCCGCATGATCTCGTGCACCACCGCCTCCTGCGCCATCGCCGAGCCCCCGAAACCGAATCCACCGGCCGTGCAGGCCAGCGCGAGCCCGACGCTTGCGTACCATCGCCTCATCGCCTCGCTCCGTTCCTACGGTGCCACCGCATCCCCATCGAAGCCGTGGGCGTCGAAGATCCGGCGCACGAGGCCCGACCGCTTCGCCTCCGCAAGCCACGCCGTCACCGAGGCGAGCGCCGCCGGCCGGCCCTTCGGCACCGCGACGGCGACCTGCGTCCGCTGGAAGCCGCCGGTGACGATCCGCGAGCCGGGGACCTGCGCCACGATCGGCTGCAGCGTGTCTCGCGACAGGGCGAAGGCGTCGGCCGCTCCGGTTCGCATCCGCTCGATCGCCTCGGCCACGGAAGGGACGGCCACCGGCCGGGTCCGCGTCAGCGTGCGGGCCGAGGCGCGGATCGTCGTGGTCCCGTCGATCGCCACCACCTTGAGATCCGGCCGGTCGACCTGCGCGACGTCGACGATGCCCGACGCGCCGGTCACCAGGTAGGTGCTCTCGAGGTCGTAGTAGCCCGGCCCGAAATCGAGCACCTGCCGACGCGCCGCATCGACGGGCATGAAGCTCACGTCGATCGTCTCGGCCTGGAGGGCCGCTGCCGCAGCGCCCGAGTTCGGGAAGAGGGTCACGGCCAGCGGCAGGCCCACCTGTCGCGCAAGGTCTGCGCCGAGATCCGCGGTGACGCCCTCGGGCGTCCCGTCCGGCGAGCGGGCGACGAAGACGAGGCCGGCGGACGGCGCCTCGACGAGGCCGACCCGGAGCGTGCCGGTCGGCGCCAGCGCGGCCTTCGCGGCGGTCTCCTGCGCAAGCCCGGGAAGCGTCATGGCGGCGAGGATGGCGAGCGCGGCCGGCAATCCCTGGGCGGGCGGCATGGGTGGCGTTCCCGGAGTGGTTTCTCGCCGTCCGCTGTACACCGTCGTCGAAGCGGGTCCCATGCGGGCGGAGCGGGAACCGCCGACGAACGTTGCGCTATGACACGCGGTCGGAGCGAGCCCATGGAAGTCAGCGATCTGAAGAACCCGCCCTTCGTGGTGCTCACCTACCGGGACGGGCACGTCGTCGTCGAGGAGGATGCCGCCACCGAGGTGGCTGCCCGCCTGCGCTTCGCATCGGCGGTCGACCTGTGCGAGACGCGGGACGATGCGCATGCCCACCGGGTCGAGCTGCGATCGGGCGAGGCCGTGATCGACACTTGGCCGAAGGCGGAGCGTCCCTAGGGCGACCGGCGCTCGCCGACACAGGAACCCCGGATCGCGCGAGCGTCCCGGGGTTCCTGCGTCGTGCGCCGATCGAGAGGGCCGGTCGCTCAGCGGTGGTGACGCCGGTGATGGCGCCGCATCATCCGCATCCCGCCCATGCGGGGGCGCATCATCCCGCCGGTGCGCGCGCCGGCGTGCATTCCGCCCATGCGACCGTTGCCGGTCGTCGCCGCGTTGCGATCGAGGCCATCGCCCGGTGACGCCATGCCGGCGGTGTTGGCGCCGAGCAGGAGGCCGAGCGCCACCGTTGCGCCGAGGATGAGCTTGTTCATTCTGTAGAGCCTTACACGGCGCTGCGCCGTGACGTCAGAACAGGGATCGGCAGTCCTGGTTCCAGAGATAGGATCGTCGCACGTCGGGATCGCTCGGTTTCTGCAATATTACATCCGATACCCACGCGTTTCGTTCGAACGGCACTTGACGAGATAGGCGAGCCCGCAGAGCCATAGCTTTTCCGGAAAAGGAGTGCCGCCTTGGAAGATCAGCTCGAATATCAGCCCAATACCCCCGTCGGTCTCACGGCCGACATCGTCGCGGCCTATGTCTCGGGCAATCATGTCCAGGTGGCCGAGCTGCCGACGCTGATCGCCAACGTGCACGCGATGCTGTCCGAACTTCGCAACGGCAAGCCGGCCGAGCCCGCGGGCCCGGAGAAGCCGACGGCGGCTCAGATCCGCAAGTCGGTCACGCCCGACGCGCTGGTCTCCTTCCTCGACGGCAAGCCCTACAAGACGCTGAAGCGCCATCTGAACGGGAACGGCCTGTCGTTCGAGGAGTACAGGACCCGCTACGGCCTGCCGGCGGACTACCCGTCGACCTCGGCGAACTACTCCGCCACGCGCTCGGCGTTGGCGCGCTCGCTCGGCCTCGGTCAGCAGCGGCGGAAGCAGCCCGCGGCCGCCGCAGCGGTCGAGGCGACCGCCGAGGCTCCGAAGGCGCGCGGACGCAAGCCCAAAGCCGCCGAGTCGCCCAAGGCCGTAGAGGCGTCCCAGGCCGAAGGAGCGCCGCCGTCGGCTCCGAAGACGCGTGGCCGCAAAGGCAACGCCAAGACGGTCGCCGAGCCGGCCTGACGCCGTTCGACGCCCCGTCCCGTGGGCGGATCGGGACGGGGCCGGATCGCCCGGCGAGAGCGTGCTACTCCGCCTTGCGGTGCCCGCGCCCGTGCTGCGCCTTACCGGCGCCGGCCGCGGCTGCCGCCTCCTTCTCGGCCTTCCCGACCGTCGCCGAGCTGGTGGCGGCGTCGCTCGTCGCACCGGCCGGCGCGTTCGAGGCCGCGGATTTCGGCTGCCCTTTGCCCTCCGTCGGCGCCTCCGCCTTGCCGCCTTCGAGAACTTCGGGGTGGCCGGCCCCCGCCTCGGCGCTTCCGGCCCGCTGCACCTCGGCCGCCCGCTCGGCCTGCGCGCTCGTCGTCTCGTGCTGCTG
Organism: Methylobacterium sp. E-025; assembly: GCF_022829705.1. NCBI lineage: Bacteria > Pseudomonadati > Pseudomonadota > Alphaproteobacteria > Hyphomicrobiales > Methylobacteriaceae > Methylobacterium > Methylobacterium sp. E-025. The sequence continues at coordinate 87,368 of NZ_JAKSYR010000062.1, read as the reverse complement.
ACCGTCGCCGGACCGACCCTTGGCTGGGTTCGACATCATCACATCCTCTCTCGTGGTCACGCGGCAACCGCCCGCATCGATCACGGTTCGAGCGCCGCCGAAGCGTGCGACGAAACGCCGAGCCGCGTCGTCCGCTCTGGACATCGGCCGCCGGCCCGGGGGGGACGAGCGCGTACGGGCCGCGACCGTCGCGAGGACGGGCGAGCGGATGGTCCGCACCGGGACGAGGCGGCTGCGGACGAGAGGGGCAGCCGATCGGATCAGCGTTGCGGCATGCGCCTGATCGAGCCGACGTTCTCGGGGGAGAGGTCCGCCTCGAAGGCGCCGTGATGGTGGATGGCGACCTGCCTCGGCTCGGCCGGGCGCGTCTTCTCGGACGACGCGTCGCCCTCCGGACGATCCGGCGTGACCGATCCGAGCCGGAAAGAGGGCCGATCCTGCAGGTTCCAGGCCTTGGCCGGCTTCTGGTCTCCGCAGCCCTCGCACACGGAGACCAGCCACGATTGCCACAGGCCGTTGGTCTTCTCCTGCACCGATTCCGCTCGCTCGCGATGGGCCGAAGCGAGAGAGAAGGTATCGAGGTCGCCCTGCTTGCTGGGTTCGGGCAACTTGCGAAGCCGCTCGAGCTTCGTATTCCAGGTTTCGCCCCCGGTCCTGGGGGGAACGTTCGTCGTCACCGTGTCGAGCGTGCTGCGATCCGGCTCGCACCCGATACAGATGTTCCGGATCATGCCGTCCCCGACGTCGCCGGGTGATCTCGATCGGTCCGATACCGCGCCCGCATCACGGCTCGGCTTTTTGGTCTGCCCGACGGCGGTCGTGGTCACCGCCTTCTCGTTGACGGGCGGGATCGCACCGGTCCGGATGTCGCCGGTCTGAGCGGTCGCCGTCGCCGCGGGAAGGATACACAGCACAAGGGTGGATAGGATCATGCGCGTTGCTGTCATGGCTGCCTCCATGACAAGTCAATCTTCTGCGCTGTCGCTGGTTCGAGGCCATTCGGCAGCGAAAAACAGAAACTATTTCTTCCGTTCCGATCGGCTCTCGAGAATGTCCACGAACGGCTTCGAGATCACGTGCCGGCCCGCCGCATCGTAGATCTCGACCGTCCAGGCCGACCAATCGCGCCGCGCGCTGCCGAGCATCAGGTCGATCGCGACCCGCTCGGCGTGGAGGCGCATGAGCGCCCAGGTCGGCAGCCGCCTGCCCTGGAGATCGGCCACGAGGTCGAAGCCGTTCGTGCAGTGGAAACGGTAAAGCGGTGTCGGCATTGGCCTTCTACCCCGCCCTCCACAGCATCTCACCGTTCCGTGGCCCACCGTGCTCGCCATGGTTGAACCGTCGGCCCGCTTGCTATTTGTTCCTTGTATGTTCTTGGACAACTCGGAGCCGCGATGCACCCCCAGCCCCACCAACCGCCTGTGGAGATCCGGCTCACCGAGGCGGAGACGATCGCGCTGGCCTACCGGAGGGCCGCCCGCGGCGATGCCTGGATCGCGCTGGTGCAGGTGGTCGAGGACGCGCTCGCAGACCTGGCCGAGGCCGAGCGCCGGTCGCTGCGGCGGGACCGGCTGGTCTCGCGCGGCTACGTCCGCGGGCAGCTCTGACGGAGCGCGGCCACGGCCATCGCGGGCGCCGGATCATCAGGCGGCCTTGGGCGGGCCGGACGGCACGTCTCGGCGGTGCGGGCTTTCCTTCGCCCCGCGATGAGGCCGACTGCGATCCCTTCTCCCGCCCTCTGGCGATCGATCGGCGGCTTTCTCGGGAGCACGGTCGGCGTACGCGAGCCGACACCCGCGCACCGTGCGGCGCGGCCGAGGGTCGCTCCGCGCCGGGCGATCGGAACGGCCGTTTCGACCCGGGGTTTGCTCCCCATGTCCCGAGGCTGCGGCGCAGGCTTCGCGCCGGCCGACCGATTGGAGCACCCATGTCGAACAAGCACCCGAAGACCGATACGCCGACCGATGCCGATCTGAAGGGCAATCCGGGGATCGGCCAGTCCCGAGGCCTGACGGGTCACGACATCGAGGACATCGAGGCGGACTCGACGGTGGAGGGCGACACGGCCAACGAGACGAAGCTCGACGGCGGGATCGATCCGAACCACCAGGGCCGGACCAACAAGTAAGGGTCTTGCTTTCGCGGGGCGCAACACGTGCGCCCCGCCCCTGACCGCCCGCGCATCCGCGCCGATTTTCCGGCCGGCAGCATGGGCGATGGCACGATCGGCATGGGCCGATCCGCGCCCGATCCGCGAGCGGGGGCGCACCGGTCCATGACCACGCTGCCGAAAGCGATCCGTCGCCTCCGCCGCGGCCCAAGCCGGCACCCAAGCCGACCGGGAACGAGACGGTCCCGACAAGGTGGTGTTCGGGGATGTCGATCGGGCAGGGGGAGCTTGGCTCGCCCGCGTGCCGCCCATGCGAGAAAGCGCGCCCGGGGGGACAGCACCCTACCGGTCGATCTCAGTGCTCATCGGAGGCGTGGATTGATGGTGCTGCGAGGGGGGATCGAACCCACGACCTCCTCATTACCAAACTTCAGTCCTGCGCGGCCAATTTGTGACAGGCGCTGCATAATTATCGTTATTTCAGAGGGTTAGCAGGCGGACCACATTTCTTTTGTTGCCAAGGGCTGCCGGAAAATGCACGGAGTTGCTTCCCAGAAAATTCCCAGCCGGGCGCCTGATGCGGTTTACGCGGTCCAATATCGCCGGTCTCGAAATCGGCGAGGGGAAAACCGAACGAATCATTTTTGACGATTCACTCGCCGGGTTCGGCCTTCGAATGAGGGCTGGCGGAAAACGGACGTGGATCGCTCAATACAGGGTCGGCGCGAAGCAGCGTCGAATTTCCTTTGGGACCACGGAAACCCTGGACGTGGATGAAGCGCGGAAACGCGCTCGGGACATCCTCGCCAAGGTCCAGTTGGGCGCCGATCCGCAGGGGGAGAAGGCGGAGGCGCGATCACGCGCGTCCGTGACGCTCGGGGCCGTGGCTACGCACTATCTGGCCCACGCGAAGACGCGCCTGCGGGCAAGTTCGTTCTCTGAGGCGGAACGGCACCTCACACGCCATTGGGCGCCCCTACGGACCACTCCAGCGCATGACCTGACCCGTCGCCACGTGGCTGTGCGCCTCAGCGAGATTGCGGCTGAGAACGGTCCCCACGCGGCCAATAGAGCACGTGCCTCGTTGTCCGCGATGTTCACGTGGGCGATGCGCCAGGGGGAGGTGGACAGTAACCCCGTGGCCGCCACCGGGAAACCTGCCGAGAACGTGGCGCGGACCCGTGTGCTGTCTGACGATGAGATTTGCGACGTGTGGAACGCCTGCCGGGATGATGACCATGGCAGAATTGTCCGCCTCTTGCTTCTGACTGGGCAGCGTCGGACCGAGGTGGGCGCGATGCGCTGGTCCGAAATCGACCGTCCCCGGAAATTGTGGCAGCTACCACCCGAGCGGACGAAAAACGGGCTACCGCACACCGTCCCATTATCCCCGGCTGCGCTGGCGATAATCGAAACCGTGCCGGTGCGCGGGGGGCGCGATTTCCTGTTCGGGGATTCGACCGGGCCATTCCAGGGCTGGTCAAAATCCAAGATGAACCTCGACAGGCGAATTTCCGAAAAACGCGAATGGCTGTCTGGAAAACCCGACGCGGGGATTTCCGAATGGCGCTTACACGATTTGCGCCGCACCGCCGTGACCCACATGAACGAGCATCTGCGAATATTGCCGCACGTGGTCGAGGCTATCGTCAATCACATTACCGGACCAGCAAAAATGGGCGTGGCCGGAATTTACAACCGGGCAACATACGCTGACGAAAAGCGGGACGCCCTCAACAAATGGGCCGAGTATCTGACGGGGAAATTGAAGTGATTTTGCTGAAAGTGCGGACCTCGAAGCAGTCGCCGAATTTTCCAGGCGGCCTCAAATAAAATTACAGAAACAGTCAGCTCGAATTTGATACCACCACCGAATTAATTTCTCCGATTTGCTATAAATAAAAATCGGACTAAAAATTATTGCCTGTTGCCTTCGGACGTTTGATGTCTATCCTAGGCGGTGCTTGGCTAGACCTAGCAGCGCATGGCAGACCCAACGTGACAAGCATCAGTGCTAGAGACCCAAACCAGATAATCAGCATATCGGAGGCGGCTGAGCTTTGTAATTGCTCAGTTAGGCATTGGCACCGGCTGTATAAAGACAAAAAAGTACCCCCTCCCGTAAGATTAAGCGCCCGCAAGATTGGGTGGCGGTACGGCACCTTGGTTGAGTTCAACGCTCAGCGGGTGGGGTGAGCCATGGGCGAGCATCGTCGTATCGCAACGGACGGCGCCCCAGGCAGGGCAGGTATCGGGAGCGCTCTGGAGGCCGCCCAGCGCCCCGCCAGCCGTCGCGACCGCATCCGTGGGCCAGTGGACGCTGCCGTGGGCGTAGGGCACCCGCAGATGCCTGCGGAGCATGTCGCGCGCCGCCTCGCCCGCATAGCCGAGAGAGGCGTGCGGACGGCCAAGGTGCAGGTGCTAGGGGGCATCCCGTGCGTCATGACCAAGGACCTCCCCGAGGGTGTCCACGCGGTCATGCTGGCCGACAGGATCGAAGCCGTGCGGACAGCGACGGGGGCGGTGGTGGCAACCGTGCCCCGGGGCATGCCCGGCACCGTCATGCCAGCCCAAAGCCACCGCGCCCCGGATGACGGGCGGGATGCTGTTGGCGTTCGATGAGGTTTCCGGGGGGGGCGCATATACGTGCCTCCGCAGAATAAACCCTACGGGCACTTAGCTCCGGGGCCTGGACGGAAATTTGATGCAATCGGCCTTCTGGTTTCAGCCTTGGCTAATTAAGCAATTTCCCCCTACCTCGGCTAATTGTTGCCTATGCTTGGAATTTCCCTCGCATGGCGACAGCAGGTAATTAATTACCCAATTCGCGAGGACGACCGGTCGGCTCTTATCGAGCACGGCCCTAGCGTTTTCGCGTGACGACCAATTCCGCGCGATGGCTTGAACCCCACCCATTTAGCGGACAAGTCGAATGGCAGATAAGTATTACTCGAACGATTCCGGAATTGATCGCACCGACCAAGCAACCGATGGTTATTTGCTTGGCGAGGCGCTGCGGGATGATGGTGACGCCTTTGCCGGTTATTATGGTCCGGTTGAGGTAGGTGATAGCTGGACGCGTCATCCACTATCACCAGAAATTACCGAGCTCAAAATCCGACAGCGTCGGCACCGGGTTTCTCTCTTAGTCTACCATTTTAGGCCGCGAACCAGAGCCGAAGCCGAGGCACGGGCAAAGGCTATCGAAAGATACTACGAACGCACCGAATAATGGGCGCATCCGGGTGGCGACACTGACCGTACCATCGTCACCCTCATTCAAAAGAAACGGGAGCGCACCCGCAAAAGATACGCTCCCGCCCTTGTGGGCTCCCAGATCGCAGACGTCGCCAAACATCCTGCAAACAGGTAACGAGACTGAATTTAATGACCGTGCCAGTCAAGTCAACGCTAAGTTTCGGCGCCGCGACACAGCATTTCGTGGATGCGGGTATTCCCGAACGCGCGATTATCCCCATTGCACCAGTCGGTGCCCCGATATCCAGCAAAGGGCACTTGGAGGAACACAGCCTTGGAAAAGCCCCCGGGAGGTTCATTCACCGGGAGAACGCTTGGTGCGGCCTCGGGTCAAATAGCAATGGGGACCGATGCATTATCGAAGGCGGCACCGCGGATGACTGCCGAGAATGGCTGGATTGGCCTACCGGCAACGCGGGGCTGTTGGGGCGGTATTTCCCCGCTATCGATAGCGATGCGGAAACCCCGGAGGCTGCCGCCCTAGTTGCCGACGCAGTTGAACAGAGTTTCGGCCGAGGTGTTTTGGCCGCGGAAAGGTTGCGCGGAGATTCGTCCCGCCGGCTCTACGCTTTCGAGTGTCGCGACCCGGACGACGCCGAGGCCCAGGTGCAATGCTGGAGCTTGAGATTCCGGCTCCCCGCGGACCCCGAGGGCGAATTCCCCCACGGTCTCGATTTGATTGGGCGAGGCAAGCAATTCGTGGCGGCCGGTATGCACCGGAGCGGTTCGCCCTATCGCTGGCACCGGGACTATGACCTCTGTGCCTCGTACCGGTCGGGAGACCTTGCCCGCACAGACAACGCCGCCATGAGCGAATTCCGGACCGTCCTGGTGGACATGATTGAGGCCCGGGGCGGCGAGGTTCGGCAAGGGGCCATTGGCGGCGGCGCCGGCAAAGCGCAGGACCATTCCGACGCCGAACCGGTATTGCCCGTGGAGGACATATTCCGCGGCCTGGAGCGCTTACCGAACAACGAGGACAATTTCCCCGGCCGAGACGACCTTGTGGGTATTCTGGCGAAGCTCAGGGCCGCTCTCGGATGCGAAGCCGAGCCGAACCGCGACCGGATCGAAGCATGGGCGTGCGCGGACCCGGTGTGGTGCTGGCCTGAGTATTTCGCCAAGGCGTGGGACAGCCTGGACCGTGGCGTGCGGGCCGGCCGCCATGCCTTGGACGAGACGTTTCGGAAATACCGGATCGCGGTAAGCGCGAGGTCGGATTTCCCGCCGCTTAGCGACGATGAAATTGCGGGCATGGCTGAGCAAGTTAAAAAATCCAAGGATCACAAAGACGCCTTGCTTGAGGTTTTTGCAGCCGAGTATGCAATCGGTACCGTGAATATCGTGAGCAACAAACTCGTCTGCGAGATACGCCGAAAATCCGTTCCGGGAGTAGCCATACGCGGATTGGATTTTTACATGGGCCGGTGTGATTGGGTTGACACCAAGCCTATGGATGCACTCCGCCAGAGCGGCAGATATCCGGCAAACGAGCTAGGGTTTTGGGATTTTCTCCGCGGCCTCAAATTAAAGCACCCCGGGGTGTTTTATGACGGCGAAACGCTGGACCCGCGTTACCCACGCGGGACGGTGGTGCCCGAGGAAAACCCGGACGGGCGGCCCACGCTGAAACTCAATATGCGGTTTCAGTCCCCGGTTATCCCATTGGCTGGAAAGCCCCCGCGTAATCCCGAGCAAGCGAAGGGGGACCTTGAGGCTTGGCTTGATTTCGTGCGTCGGCTGTTCGGTCCTGATGCGGACTATGAGTTGGATACCCTCGCGTACATGGTGCAGACCGGCAATCGCCCGGGGAATTTCCTATACATGGTCGGAGAGCCCGGCGTGGGGAAAACATCGCATATTCAAATCCAGGCGGCGCTGTTCGATGGTCTCGGCCGAAACCAAGGGGTGATTGACGGCACCAAACTTGTGGCGGAGGGGTCTCGCCGTTTCGCTCTAGCCAATATAGAGGGCCGCCGCATCGTCAGCATTCAGGAATTACCGGATAATATTTCTTCCACTGCAAGGTCGCAAATTACGTCCATCCTCAAACAGGTTGTCGATATCGGCGGTGGCGGCGACCACATCCAAATCGAGCGAAAAGGAAAGGATATAACCACGGTCGCAAATCACGCTCGATTTTGCGTGAGCACAAACTATGAAAATGCTCTGCCGATAGAGCCGAACGACCGCCGGTGCTTTTATGTCCGGTGCAACATCACGGCCGCGGATAAGCCATCGTCAGCCTTCTATGAGCGCATTGCGGCTATTGGGAAAACCCCGGAGCGATTGGCGGCTCTATGGCGGTACCTCCACACCCGAGACATCGGCCGTTACGATCCGGCAAAACCGCCGCCGCTCTCACACGCCAAATTGGAGGCCCAGATTACCGCCATCGAAAATTCAGCGATGCGGCATGTCATGGCCGCGCTTGAATTGCTCGAAAGCCATAACCGCCATATCACCGATATGCAGGAAATAGCCGAGATTTGTTCTCGGATGAGCGAGAATGAGTTTCGAAATTCGGACGGTGCGATCGATTGCCGTCAAACCTACAGTTTCCACGGTGCTGACGCCGGCATGCAGGCAGTTATTAAATATATCCAGACCAAAGCGGATAAGGTGGGCGCCGGAGCGGATGGGCGAGGCTACAAGGTCGATAGCGGCCGGCGACGCCTACCCATCATCTACGCCTTCAAAGGCGCGGGGGCCGGCAAAAGGCTAGTAGGCGCGAGCCGCACCGATGTGGTGGACGCGCTAGAGCGGGACCGGGAGCAGCACCCGCTTAGCGAACGACACCCACTGCGGGCCTTCGCCGGCCCTGTCGAGCCCGAGGGCGACGGGGGCTGGTAGGCGCCGGCAGGGAGCCTGTGGCTGGGCGCGTGGCGGCTCGGGGTGTCCGGGGCCGCCTCCCGAGCCGCATAGGGTCACCGTGCGCCCTGGTGGCCCCCATGCCAGCGGCCGGAGCGGCCATTCACGCTCTTGGGGTCGCGGATCGGATGGCACCACACGGTCGAGGTCAAACCGCGTTGTCGAGCTACCGTTGGGGCTTGACCCCACTCCAAGCCTCATGGAGGTAGCCGCATCGCAGTAGCGTTAGCTCGACAAAGCGAGCCGAGCGTGCACCGGCTACCATGATCGAGGCGCGACCCCGTGCCAACCAAAGCCTTGACGGCTTATTTCTGCTAATTAATTCCGCGTCGGCCAGTTCGAGTTGATTAGGGCGGCTCGGCCGGCTGGAGCTAATTAATTCGGTTCGGACGGGGGGCGGGTAGCACGCTCGGGCCATTCGCGGATGAAAGCGCCAAGCAGCGGCCGATAGGGACCAGGGTCGGGACCAGGGTGAGTACCACGGTAGGGACCAGGATAGGGACCAGGGTAAGGACCAGGGTATTTTCAATCTAAGTGTTTGTTTTGTATAGGAATTTTTAGATAGGTCTATCTGAGAGGTGCACATCTAACGCGGGCGTGCGCTCGCATGCGCCCGCACACGTCACGCGCCCGCGCGGCGGATTGGGGGGTGACCCTGGTCCCCCCTGGTCCCTGACACCGGACTAACGCGCGTGCCGCTCGCAACCCGGTGCCGAATTATTCCGGGCCAAGCGATTGGGTTCTGGAATGTCAAATCAGCGACCCGGTCGGTCCGTTCGGCCCAAGCGCTGATATCTCGCTTGCCCACAGCCAATCATCCGTTACAAAGCAAGCAACGAGCGTTGATAGTTATGTAATGCGTGGATTTTGATGGCAGAGGCTCAATTCATCAGCTACCTGCGAGTGAGCACCGCAAAGCAAGGCGCAAGCGGCCTTGGGCTGGAAGCTCAGCGCGCTGCCGTGACCGATTATCTTAACGGCGGCCGGTGGACGCTCGTCAGCGAGGTGGTGGAGGTCGAGAGCGGTAAGCGGAACGACCGGCCCAAACTCGCCGAGGCCCTGCGGCTCTGCCGGCTGCACAACGCCACGCTAGTGATTGCCAAGTTGGACCGGTTGTCTCGAGACGCCGCGTTCCTTCTTAACCTACAGGCGGGCAACGTGCGCTTCGTGGCCGCCGACATGCCCGAGGCCAACGAAATGGTGGTCGGTATCATGGCGGTGGTGGCACAGGCCGAACGGAAAATGATTTCGCTACGTACGAAAGCTGCTCTTGCCGCCGCCAAGGCCCGCGGCGTGAAGCTCGGGGGCGATCGGGGCGGAATGCCTCCAGTTGGTGCTAGTGCCCGCGGAGGCGAGGCCACCAAGGCGAAGGCGACTACCCGTGCGTGGGACGTGGCCCCGGTGATCGATGAAGTCCAGGCGGCCGGCGCTGTATCCCTCCGGGAGATTGCCGCTGGGTTGAATGCCCGGGGCATCCCAACCGCACGGGGCGGCACGTGGTCGGCCGTCCAGGTGAAGCGGGTACTGGCGCGGCCCTGACGGGCACAACGCATGCGCGAATCGGGCGGCATTGCCCGGCGGCCCGGTACCCACTGCAGGCCGCGCACGTGCGCGGCGCGAGTCCGCGGCCTCGCCTTCGAAAAGTTGGAGCGAAGCGCAGATACCCAAGTGAGATATTGCGTCGCTAGGCCCGCGGTGCGCCGATAAGAACCGGCGCTTCGATCATCAGGGTGGTCCGTTGCCACGGTTGGACACAAGCGCACCCGCGGTACGAAGCTGCACGCGGCGGTCGATCCACTTGGACAAATGCTGGTGCTGCACGTCAAAACGCTTAATACTGACGATCTGACTGCCGTGGGGAAGCTGACTTATGCCGTGTAGGAGGCAACCTGCGACAGTTGAGATTCCGCCTTTCACAATCAGCGCTACACGGACGGGTGTGCAGCGAAGGCGACGGTCAATCACGGCGTTAGCCTAGAGGTCGTGCAACTGCTCGAGGCCAAGCGCGGCTTCGTTCTGTTGCCACGACAGTGGGTGGTGAAGCGCACCCTCGCCTGGATGGCGCGCTTTCGCCGCCTCGGCAGCGACTATTTGCGCTTGCCCAATACCCTAGGGGGGCCACCTTCGCGACCAGTGGGGAGCAGCGGTGTAGGCACGCATCCGCGAGAGCACGGTCGAATGCGGGTCGGGCATCGTCGCGTCCGCTTTCAATCTCCCGCTGCTCAGGAATGACGTACCTATCACCGCCGTTAAGGTTAGACCGGCGCGGCCTGGCGCCGTGCGCCAAGACCTGGGGTGCTGCGACCCTGCTCTTCCCAGCTAATACGAGTGTAGATGAGATACCCACCGAGCATTCGAATACGTTAGTTATTCCGTCAAGCGATGCCAGGTCTATAAAATAATAAATACCAAGCATTCTATAATACTCTCTCTTCTATCTAGAGTATATTGCGTGAGGATAAAATTCCAAATTGATTGACAGAAGCGTTTGATGGAGAATTAGATATGCGCTTCCTTTGCAAGTATATTGGTGAAAGCTTGGCGAATTTCGATGGGCGCGAAACCGATGTTATCTACCAGTATAAAATTTATCACGTATTGCATCAGCTTGCCGGCCTGCTGCTTAGTGATGCTCTGTATAGAGGGGAAAGCATTCAGGATCATCTGCTCTAATTTGTGATCGTCCATTAAAAAGTAATTTTCGTCCACTTGGATTTTAAATCCATTCTCATACTCAGATGTAACTTGTTTAGTCGCCGGCGATTGAAGTATCTGCATGACAACCTGATCTACAATGGATTGCAGATGTGTTTGGTCAAATTGACAAAATGCGATAAAGCTCGTATTTTTTGCAAGTCCGATTTGTTCTTTATGTTGTTGACAATCTCTGCAAATCAGAGCGGCAATCAGTAATGGATCAAATAGAATATTCTCTAGGCCGTTTCTCGTTCCATGCGCAAGCACTAACAGCCTATCTTTTGGGTTGTTTCGGCCATCCCAGTCTATCAACCCAAATACAGAAATATTCCCAGCAGCAGAAAGTTCATTTACAAGTCTTTTTACAACATCGCACCCTGTATTTTTGTCGCTACCGGTGAATGCTTTTGTAGACGTAGCAATAAACTCAATTGAACGCTCTGAGGCGATCGATGTTTTGAATAAAACGTACAAGTTCTCATAAGTAACGGCATCGGCAGAACTTTCAACAAAAACTTGACGTCTTCCACTGTAAGATATTGCGACTGTTGGAACACCGACAGTAAGAATATTAAGGGCATCCGAGATGCGTGCTTTATGAAGGCCCGGCTTCCCAGCATCCATTAGGTACAATGACTCCTCAGGGGCCATCGCTACAGTAGAAGGAGAATGGGTTGTCGCTATAACCTTGATGCCAAAATCTTTTACCAAAACTTCGGTAATCGTTTTTATTATATTTCTTGACATAGACGGATGTAACGGAGCATCGATTTCATCGAGAAGGAGTAATTTTGGGTAGTCTGACAATTGCCTTCTATCATTTGCATAATACACACAAAAAGCGAATGACATCAAAATCTTTTCCCCTGAAGAAAGATTTGCAAAGGGAATATTAACGCCAGACGAGATTTTCGCGATTTGGGGTTGAAAATGGGAGAAGTCGTCCATTCCGGGCTGATTGATCTTAAAATCAAGGTTTGCTTCGGAGAGTGTTTGATTAACAAATTCCCATGGGGGTATGCCATTTTCTTTTACAAATTCTGCTTCACTCAGGAAGGCGCTGTCGGTGTCACCTTTCATATAACGAAGATGGGCCAATTGATTACTCAAATTCATATCTCTATAAGCAACGAACATTCTTGCAAAAGATTGTTGAAACAGTGTTGCGCCTCCCCAGTTTGGAATATATGTTGATATTACATCAGTCTCATTTAGCGAAATTATCGGCTTTTTTCGGATTTCGGCAATTTGACCAAGTGTATTTCGCGCATTTTGGTCTGGCCAATAGTTAAATAATTGATTTCCAGCTTGCTCTGCTGATGCCTTAATATTGATAGCTATTTCGTTAGCTTTGGGGTCGTGCGCGATCAAATTCTCGATCTCTGGAATGCTCAAAGCAATTAGGTTTGCCGGATTTGCCAAATATTTATCTGGTAGTCCATGATTGCGTATCAGCGACCTTATCGGCTCAAGTATATTATTCGAAGCACGCAGGTTATTCAGATTTTGAAAAATTCCGACCTTTTCATTCCGAATCTGTTCGCTGGAAAAATATCCGGTGTCCTGAGGCACCATGTTTGACCAATCAAACATCCGGATCTGCGATTGATTATTGGGGCCGTGACCAGGCGCACAATCAGCCTGCAAACTACCTTGCATGATAGCCTGCAAAAAATGTGACTTTCCAGCGCCATTATGACCAGTTATGAGAGTGAAATCTGGTATTTGAACATCTGGAAAAGCATTTATCGATAGATACGAAGTCGCAAAGCTGATGCGCATTTGTCTGATTCCTAAACAAATTAAATTCTGACTTTGCAGCAGATCATAGACTATTGTTTAGGCTGATGATGTTGTAGAAAAACATCACAGTGTGAAATTCCTGGAGCCTTTAAGGCTGTTCGGTAAAGAAAAGAGGCCTATCACATATCTATATAAGTGTATGGATGTGTGATGGTCAGTATAAGCACACCTACGACAACACCCATTCGAATTTTGGTCTCCTATTTTCCCCCTTAACCGGGGCGCAAGGCAAGAGTGGTTTCGGCTTGGAAGCGCAGTGTGCCGCTGTTGCATCGTTCGCCGCCTCCGGCTGCTTCACTATCGTGGCCGAGCATATCGAGATTCAGACAGGCAAAGGTCCCGACGCCCTAAAGGGCCGTCCTAAGCTAGCCGGAGCGTTAGGCGCGACCAAGCGCCAAAACGCGCCTTCGTCGCTGCAAGGCTGGATCGGCTGCCTTGCTATGTCGCCTTCGTCGTAGGGCTTATGGCTCAATGGGTGCCCTTCCGAGTCGCTGAGTTGGGTGAGCGCGTAGATTCGTTCGCGCTACACCTTTATGCAGCCCTCGCCGAAAAAGAGCGGTCAATAATTTCAGTGCGAACAAAGGCAACGCTGGGGGTCAAGAAGGCGCAGGGTCTAAATCTCGGCAATTTGTCAGATTGCGCCGCGGCTGGCAGGGCGGGTGGTGTAACTATGTCACCTTGAGCCGATTCTTTCGCCAACAGTGACTCACCAACTATCGCTAGCCTCCATGAGGCAGGTGCGGTTTCACTTTGCGACATCGCCGAAGCTTTGAACGTAAGGCGGGTGCAAACGGCTCGGGCTGTGCCTCTGAGTGTCGCTAGCGGCGTAACAGACGGGCGTACGGGCTTGGCGGACTCGCAATTCATTAGCTACCTCCGGGTGAGCACTGCCAAGCAAGGCGCCAGCGGCCTCGGCCTGGAGGCACAGCGTCAGGCGGTTACCGACTATCTCAACGGTGGCCGGTGGAGCTTTAATCGTGAGGTCGTGGAGGTCGAGAGCGCGAAGCGGACGCCCTAAGCTCGCCGAGGCGCTACGGCTCTGCCGGCTGCACAACGCTACGCTGGTAATTGCGAAATTGGACCGGCTGTCCCGTGACGCCGCGTTCCTGATGAAGCTCCAGAACGAGAGCGTGCGCTTCGTGGCTGCCGACATGCCCGAGGCCAATGAAATGGTCGTCGGGATCATGGCCGTGGTGGCGCAAGCCGAGCGCCAGATGATCTCGGATCGCACAAAAGCCGCGCTTGCCGCCGCCAAGGCCCGTAGCGTGAAGCTCGGAGGCGACCGGGGCGGCACGCCTCCAGCCGGTGCCAGTGCCCGCGGCGGTGCGGTCATGAAGGCCAGGGCCTCCGCACGTGCATGGGATGTGGCCCCGGATATCCAGGCGGTCCAGGCGGCCGGCGCTGTATCCCTCCGGGAGATTGCCGCAAGGCTCAACGCCCGGGGCATCCCGACAGCGGCAGGCGGCACGTGGTCCGCCGTCCAAGTGAAGCGGGCGCTGGAGCAGTTTTGACCGGCACGGGGTACTCGGTAGGCGGGTAGTTCTGCCGCGGGGCGGACGCGGCATGCGCCAGCGCACGCCAGCACACGTAGACGCACGCATGCGCCAGCCCTGAGCCCGATCCTAGGCGATAGCCGCCGCGAGGTCCCCCCGGGGCGCCGATGGGACCCGACGCTGCGTTCATACGGGTGGTCATGCGCCACGGTGCCCCAAGCCAGGCCGGGGAACGCCGGGTGGGGAGTGATTGGCCTCGCGATAGTTGCGCAAGCCGAAAGGTGAAGAGCGGAAATCGTCTAGTCCCCACCACGGGGCCTTTTTTAGCCAAGCGCTACCGCCCAAAAATTGGGGGCAATTTTTCACCCCTCAAACCGTACCTTCGCCTTTGCGGAAAAACCGACTGCGATCCATCCAAGTGCCCGGCTGAGGACATATACCGCGACACTGATTCCTGTCGCGAGTTTGAAGAGTGTCACCAGTCCGCCCGCGACCAAACCGTTTTGTAGGTGCAGGAGAAGCGCGAGGCGCCCAAAGGCAATCAGGCATCAAACGAGCAGGACGACCCGGACCCGATGTGCGACCACATGCGCCCGCATAAAATTTCCTCGGCAAACCTGACGTGCGACAACCGAGGGGAGTTGAGGCCGAAAAACCCTACCGCGGGAAGGGACCAATAAAATCAGGTGGCAGTCGCCCTGCGTTTCCCATGCGCTTCCCAACGCTGGAAACTGGGAAACGCTCGAACGGGAAAACCGAAGATAAATGTCTGATTTAAATGGTGCTGCGAGGGGGGATCGAACCCACGACCTCCTCATTACCAATGAGGTGCTCTACCACTGAGCTACCGCAGCAACGGCGATCCGGGGCCCGCGAGGGGGCGTCTCCGTCCGACCGAGAGGGGCTTTAAGGGATCGACGGCGGCTTGGCAATCGCGCTTGGCGGTCCCGAGGGCGCAATCGACCGGGTGGATCACGTTTTGGGGCGGCCGTCGCGCTTCAGCGCCGCGCGGATGATCGCGGCCAAGCCCGGCTCGGTCACCGCCTCGGCGGCGTCCGCGGGGGTGAACCAGCGCTGCTCGCGCTGGTGCTGCTCCGGCCAGGTCTTGCGGTGCTTGCGCACCTCGAGCGGAAACACCTTCACCTGGCACAGCACCGCGTCGCGGTTCTTCAGGCGCTTCTGGTAGAGGTAGAAGCCGAGCGGCCGCTTGCCGATCTGGCCGATCACGCCGGCCTCCTCGTAGGCCTCGCGGGCCGCCGCCTCAAAGGGCTTGCGCCCCTTCATCGGCCACCCCTTCGGGATCACCCAGCGCCGGCTCTCGCGGGAGGTGACGAGGAGCACGCTGTAGCTGCCGTCGGGCTCGCGCCGGAACGGCAGCGCGCCGACCTGCGGCCGCGCCTCGCGCTCGTCGTCGAGCGGCATCGTCGTCATGCGCGTCGGCGCCATGCGGGCGCTCCGATGCGGTTCCAGCGCTCCGAGGCGTGCGGCCCGATCGCGGAGGGAACGATGCGGTGTGCTGGGCCGGAACGGAACTGGAACAGTGGTGGGGCCTCTCGGAGGAAAAGTTATCCGGCAAATAATCGATCGGACCTGCCCTGGGAAGCGGGCGTACCGCCGATTGCAGCCGTCTTCACCACCAAAGGTTGGTCGTTTCGTGGGTCAAACGCACCGGAGCGCAGAACGGTGCCGCGCGTCGGAGCCTACCACAGGATGTATCTTGCCGTGGCGATATGGCCGTTCGATGAAGCCCGACGCCATGCCCGTGTCGCACCCGCCGGCCGCCCGGCGGGGCCGGGCGGCGCGGGAACGATCAGCCGAAGCGACGGGCCTTGGCCTCGGCGTCCTCGCGTGCCGTTGCGGGCGAACCGGTTGCAGGCGGACCGGCGGGACGCGGCTGCGGCAGCACCACGGGGCTCGCAGCGCCGGCCGGCATCGGCCCGGGTTCGGCGACGGCAGGCTTGTCGGCCTCGGTCGGCGCCCGCGCAACGCTCGCCGGCGTGATGCCGGCCGGGATGGTGGTCGTCGGCTTGGGCCCGGCGGCGGGAGCGGGCGCCATCGTGCTCGCGGCCGCAGGCGCGGCGGCGTGGGGCGCCGCGAGGGCGACCGTGTCGGTGTCCGGCGCCGGCGTCTCGAACGGCTCCTGGCCGGCGAGCAGGTTCGGCGGCGCCTGCCAGACGAAGGCGTCGATGCGGCCGGAGACCGGCGAGATCGGCTCCCAGGTCGGCGAGGCGACGCCGTCGGCGATCCAGACGGGATCGCGCGGGGCATGCGCGGCGCGGGCGAGCCATTCGCGGGCGCGGCCCGAGCCGGCGCCGTGCTCGGTCTCCTCGATCCGCGCCATCATCAGGCAGGTGCGCACGCTCGGGCCGTCGTCGAGCAGGGGCCGGATCGCCTCGCGGGCCTTCTCGAAGTCGCGGGCGTCGAACGCGGCCTGCGCCAGGGCGAGGCGCGCCTCGGGGGCCCAGGACGAGAGCTTGGCCAGCGTCTCGGCCCGCGCCAGGCGGTCCCGCACGGAATCGCCGGTGCGCAGGTTGAGGTAGACCTTGGCGAGGTCCGGGTGCGGGTTGGACTTCCACGCGGCCTCGACGATCTTGGCCGCCTTCTTCAGATCGCCGCGGCGGGCGAGCAGGCGCCCGGCGATGCTGGCGGCGGGAACGAGATCGGGCGCGAGCTTGACCGCCTGGAGCGCGCGCTCGGTCGCCGCCTCCGGCTCGCCGGCCTCGCGCACCTGCGCCATCGCGGTGAGCAGGACGGCACGCTGGCGCCGCGCCTCCGCCTTGTCGATCAGCCCGAGGGAGCCGCGGCGCTCGACGATCTCGAGCGCGCCGCCCCAGTCGCCGTCGGCGCATTGCGCCTCCAGCACGGCGTCGTTCGCCCAGGTGACGCTGGGGGCGAGGCGTGCGGCCTCCGCCGCGTAGGCGCGGGCGGAGACGTCGTCCTCGCGTCGGCGCGCTTCGACGAACAGGCCGCGCAGGCCGAGCACCCGCGTCTCGGGGTCGTCGACCATGCGCTGGAACGCGCTCTCGGCAGCTTGCCGGTCGCCGGAGATCTGCGCCGCCTGGGCCTTGAGCAGCAGGGTCAGCGGTTCCGCGCCGAGCAGGCGCTCGGCGTCGCCCGCATGGCGGCGGGCGGCGAGGGGATCGCCCGACCCGACCGCGACCATGCCGCGCGACAGGGCGGTGAAGCCCTTGGCCCGGCGGCGCTCGCGCGAGCCGTTCACCAGGGTGTCCGGCAGGGTGATGATGCCGCGGACCACGGCCCAGACGAGGCCGAGCGCGATCGCCGCGATGCCGACGCCGATGAGGGCGATGGCGAGGCTCGTGGCCACCTCGTAGCCGTTCCACACGATGGTGACCGACCCGGGTCGGTCGGCGATCCACACCGCCCCGAAGGCGGCGACGGCAAGCAGGGCCAGGAAGGCGAGAGCGCGCCACATGAGGTCGGGTACTCCTGTCAGCCGCGAGGACGGCGTCGCGTCGCGACGAGGATGTGGGCGGGGGCGATGGCCGCCCCCGCAGGATGGCGTATCTCTGCGATCACCTCTGGGGGGGCGATCACGGCTTGGCGGTCGGCGCGGTCGTCGGCAGGCCCTTGAACGCGTCGGAGAGCAGCGCCTGGGCCGCCTGGGCCGCCTGGGCCCGCGCCTTCAGCGTCGCGCCGAAATCGCCGGCCTGCGCCTTCAGATCCTGCGGCATCGCCTCGTAGGCCTGCGACGCCTCGATCAACGCGCCGCGGTCGAGGGCCGCCTGCACCTTCGCCGTCGGATCGCTGGCGGCAGCCTCCTCGGCGGCCGGCGGCGCATCGACCTTGCGGACCTGCACGATCGAGTCCGCGATGCTGAGGAAACGGCTCTTGAGGTCGCCGTTGGCGGCGACCTCCTTGGCGGCGGCGGCCTTGCGCGCGGCGGCGACCTTGTCGGCGATCGGGCGGAACGCGGCGGCGAGCTGGTCCGCGGTCGGCGCGCCCTTGTCGGCGAACGGCGCCAGGGCGTCGACGCGGCTCGCGTCGCCGGTCTCGAGCTTGCGCAGGGTCGCCAGCGGCTCGGCATACGGGACGCCGGCCTCCAGCGCGGCGGCGATCCGGTCGGCGGTGACGACCTTCAACGCGGCCTGGACGGTGCTGGCCTCGGCCCGAAGCGCCACCGCCTTGTCGAGGGTGGCGATCTTGTCGGCCTGATCCTGCAGGCGCCGGTCGAGGGCCTTGGTCGCCGACTCGGCCGTGCTCCTGCCGGCCTCGGCCGCCTCGCGGCTCGCCTGCGTTGCCGTCTGCACCGCCTCGGTCGCGGCCTTCACCCGCTCGTCGAGGGTCTTTTGCAGGGCGTCGAGGCGTTGGCCGAGGGCCTGGTCGGCCTCGGCGTTCGCCTTGGTGCGCGCCTCGACCTCGCCCTGGAGCGTGGCGAGCTTCGGCGCGAGGTCGACGGCCGGGGGGCGCGCCGCCTTGTCGGGCGCCTTGTCCTCGAGCGCCTTCACGCGCCCGTCGAGGGCGGCGATCTGCTTGGGGTCGCCGCCGGCCTGGGCCACCCCGAGGCGGGAATCGCCAGCCTGGTCGCGGCCGGGCTCCTCCTGCAGGGCGGAGACGCGCTGGTCCAGGCTGTCGAGCCGGGCGGCGATGTCGGCCGGAAGAGCGGCCTGGGCGGTCGCCGCCGGGGTCGTGCCCTGGCCCTCGGCGGGCGCGGCCGTCGCGCCGGAGGCACGGTCCAGCGCCTGCCTGGCCGCGGCCTCCGCCGCCTTCACCGCGTCGGGCAGCGGCTTCAGCGTCGCCTCGTTGGCGGAAACGCGCTTGTCGAGGGCGGCGACCGCGTCGCGTGGGCTCAACGATGCCATGCGCTGGTCGAGGCCGGTGAGCTGGCCGGAGATGCGCTGGTCGAGGGCGTTCAGGCGGGCGTCGTCGCCGGCATTGCCGAGGATGCCGGCGCGCTCCACCGCGAAGAGCAGGCCGGCGCCGATCACGCCGCCGAGAAGGCCGGCGGTCGCCACCGAGCCGAAGCCCGGCCCGCGGGCGGCGGGCGCCTCGGCCGGGCCGACCCGCGGCGGGGTGCTGCCGGAGCCCGCCGGCTTGGCGCCGGCCTTGGCATCGGACGCTGCCTTGCCGTCGGACGCTGCCTTGATGTCGGAAGCAGGCTTGGGACCGGATGCCGCCATGCCGGCCGCGACCCCCGCGGCCCCGGCAGCGGCGGCCTTGGCGTCGCCGCGGACGTCGCCCTTGTTCGCCCCGGCGTCCTCGACGCGCTTGGCCTTGAGGTCGATGATCGGTCCATCGGTGAGGGCGCCGGAGGGCCGCGGCCCGCCCGCCGTTGCGCCGCCGGCGGATTTCGGCGGCTCGGCGGCGGTGCCGGCCGCGGACCGGCCGAACTCGGGCTTCGCCGGGTCCGGCTTGCCCAGCTCGGCTTTCCCCGGCTCCTTCGCCGCGGACGGGCCGCCCGGCGCGCCGGCGATCCCGGGCTTGACCGCCTCTGTCGCAGGCTTGCTCGGGAACGCTGCAGATGCGGCGCCCGCCCCGCCGGCAGGCCTGGCGTCGAGCTTCGCCGGATCGGCGGAGGGCTGGGCCGGGCGGCCGGGCTCGGCCTTCGTCGGCCCGGCGGTGATCGGAGGATCGGCGCGGCCGGCCTCCGGCTTCGGCGCCTGGGCCGAGGACGACGGAACCGCGGGCTTGGCCGTATCGGGCTTGATGGTGTCGGGCTTGGCCGTATCGTTCTTGGCCGTATCGGGCTTGCCGGTCTCGGATTTGGCCGGCTCCGACTTGACGTGGACGCCCGGCGGCAGGGTCTCGGGCGGACGGCCCTGCGGCGTCGACACCGTTCCGGGCTTGCCGCCCTGGGTCTGGGGGGCGGTCGAGCTCGGGGCACCGTTCTTCGCGGCACCCGGAGCCTGGGAGCCGGAATTCGGACGGTCGGCGTCGTTGGATGGTGGCTTCACGGCCGTTGTCTCTCCCGTCTCGACGTCCCGGGCGCGGCGGCTGTGCCGCGCGCCCCGATCCTAACGTTCCTCACGACCCGCGCCGGTGCGGGCGGCGCCTACCTATCACCGCCGCTTCCGCCCGGGCGAGACCCGATCTGACGGCGGCGCGGCGATGTCAGGACAGGCCGGCGAGGAGGTCGTCCTCGCGCGGTCGCCCAGCGACGAAATGGGCCGCGACCCCGGCTTGGTCCAGGGCTGCGGCCACGTCGTCCGACAGGCAGTAATGCCTCAACGCGCGGAAAGCTCCGCCGTGTCCGGCCGCTTCCGACAATCGATGCGCCACGCGCGCGCTGCGGCGGGAATAGTGCAGGGCGGCGTCGAGCCCTCCGGGGACGGCAGCGAAGGCCGCGAAGACCGGGTCCGGCAGGTGCGCCACCGCCTCGGCCGCGTAGGCGACGTGCGTCGCGATCCGGTAGCCGGCGGCCGTCAGCCGGGCGGCGGGTTCCGCCTTGCGCTCCGCGCCGGCCACGTGGAGCAGGGATGCCCCCGGCGCGACGGATCCCTGCACGATCGCTGCGAGCGCGGCGGCGTCGCCCGTCCCCGCCGTCACCGCGCCGAGCCGCGCTTCGGCGAGCGCCGCCGTCCGCGGGCCGACGGCGAAGACCGGGATTCCGCGCAGGGTGGCCGCCTCGGTCGTCGCGAGCAGCGCGTCGAGGGCGTTCGCGCTGGTGAGGATCAGCCCGTCGAACGGGCCCGGCGGCAGGGCTGCGCCGGTGGGGCGCACCACCAGCACCGGCGCCACCAGGGGCAGGTGGCCGAGCGCCGCCAGGCGTTCGCCGGTGCGTGCGGCGCCGGGCTCCGGCCGCGCCACCCAGACCCGCACGGCCTCACCCCTCCAGGGTGAGGCGGATGCCGTGATCGGCGGTGGCGCCGGGCGCCAGCAGGCGCTGCGCGTCGCGCTCGGCGAGCTCGCCCGAGAATCCGGCCCAGTCGGCATGCCCGGTCCAGGCTTCGAGCGACAGGAACGGCGCGGTCGGCTTCGTCCACACGGCGAGGTGCGGAAAATCCTCGACCGCCATCCGGATCGCCCGCCCGCCCGGCCCGGTGAAGCGCATCGTGCGGCTCAGCGCGTCGCGGAACACCAGCGCCTCGGTGAAGAGCGCCGGATCGAGGGGCAGGACGTTGCCCTCGAGGCGGATCGGGCGCTCCTCGCGCAGCAGCAGGCCGCCGGGGCCGACCTCGGGGACGCTGGCGCGCTCGGCCCGCTCGAATGCGACCGCGTAGCCGCCGCCGGCCGCGCGCGTCCCGCCCGCGAACGGCCAGGGGAAGGCCGGGTGGAAGCCGAGCCCGTAGGGCAGGGCGGTCTCGCCCGGATTGTGGACCGCGATGGCGAAGTCGAGCCCGGCGGGGCGCACCCGCGCGGTGATGTCGAGGCGGAAGCGGAAGGGATAGTGCGCCAGCGTCTCGGCCGTTTCGGTCAGGCGCAGGGTGACGGCCTCGTCCGTCCGCTCCACCACCGCGAAGGGCAGGTCGCGGGCGAAGCCGTGCTGCGCCATCGGATAGGTCCGGCCTTCGACCCGCACCATCCCGCCGGCGGAGGCGCCGACCACCGGGAAGAGCCAGGGCGCGTGCCGGTTCCAGTGCTCGGGATCGCCGCTCCAGAGGTATTCGGTGCCGCCCACCCGCCACGACACCAGCTCGGAGCCGGCGAGCGTCAGGGTCGCGGTGGTGCCGTCGGCGGCCTTCAGGTGGATCGGATCGGGCATGGGGCATCGGCTCCGGATCGGGGTGGGTTCGTCGGCGCGCGGCTCACGCGGCCGCCCCGACATGCTGCGTCACCGCGTGAAGCGGGCCCGACGCCACGAGGCGGCCGCCGTCGAGCACGTGGACCGTGTCGGCCGCTTCCAGGCTGGTGAGGCGGTGGGCGATCATGATCAGCGTGCGCTGGCCGGCGAGCGCGTCGAGCGCGGCCATCACCGCGCCCTCGGTCTCGCCGTCCAGCGCCGAGGTCGCCTCGTCGAACACGATCACGTCGGGGTCGTGGTAGAGCGCGCGGGCGATGCCGATGCGCTGGCGCTGGCCGCCGGAGAGGCGCGCGCCGCGCTCGCCGACGCGGGCGTCGTAGCTCTCGGGCAGGGCGGCGACGAAGTCGTGCGCGCCGGCGAGCCGCGCCGCCCGCTCCACCGCCGCGCGGTCGACCGGCTCGAGGCCCAGCGCGATGTTCTCGGCCACCGTCCCGTCCACGAGGAACACGTCCTGCGGGACGTAGCCGATCCGGTTCTGCCAGGCCGGCAGGGCCTGTGAATCCAAAGGCGTGCCGTCGACGGTGATGCGGCCGGCATCCGGCGTCAGGATGCCGAGCATCAGGCCGACCAGGGTCGACTTGCCCGAGCCGGTGCGCCCGACGAGGCCGACGGTGGTGTTGGCCCGGATCGTCAGGCTCACGTCCGCGAGCGCCGCCCGCCCGGGCGCGTAGGCGAAGCCGACCCGCTCCAGGCGGATCGCGTCGCGGAACGGCAGCCGTGCGTCGGTCCGCGGCGAACTCTCGCTCTCGCCGTCGAGGTCGTCGACGATCACCCGCACCGCCGGCAGGTAGAAGCGCAGCAGAGCCAGCGAGTTGAAGATGTTCTGGAAGGCCGGCAGCATCCGGTATCCGGCGAAGGCGAACAGCCCGAGCAGCGGCAGGATGCCGGCGGTGTCGAGCCCCTGGGCGAGGGCGAACAGCACCACCACGATGACGCCGCCGAAGGCCAGGGCCTCGATGACGAAGCGCGGCATCTGCCCCGTCAGCAGGCTCTCGGCGGTGGCCTTGGCATAGGCGCGGGCGGGGGCGTCGAATTTGCCGGCGAAGGCGTCCGCCCGGCCGTAGAGCTTGAGTTCGGTGAGCGCGCCCAGGGTCTCCTGCACCACGCGGTAGCGCTGCGCGTTGTCGGCGACCGAGCGGGCGCCGAGCGAGGCGAGGCGCGCGCGCATCACCAGGTAGATGCCGACGTAGAGCCCGCCGAAGCCGCCGCCGAGGATCAGCGCCAGGCGCGGCGCGTAGACCAGCAGGAAGCCGATCACCGCGAGGGCCGAGATCGCGCGGGAGGCGACGACGGT
The DNA here is from genome assembly GCF_022829705.1 of Methylobacterium sp. E-025. Classification (NCBI taxonomy): domain Bacteria; kingdom Pseudomonadati; phylum Pseudomonadota; class Alphaproteobacteria; order Hyphomicrobiales; family Methylobacteriaceae; genus Methylobacterium; species Methylobacterium sp. E-025. The sequence continues at coordinate 64,140 of NZ_JAKSYR010000062.1, read as the reverse complement.
GGCCGGCGTCAGCACGCCGACGACCAGGCGGTCGGTCTCCGAGAGCACGGTCTTGGCAAGCTCCGCGCTGTTGCCCTGGGTGAAGAACAGCTTTTCGCGGGCGAGGTAGCGGAACAGCAGCCGCCGGGCGAAGCCGTAGCCGGTGAGATGGGTGAACAAGAGCTGCGCGTAGGTCAGCGCGGCGTTGACCACCGCGGTCACGAGGATCGCGAGCAGCGCCGCCATCCCGGCCGCGATCAGGAAGCTGCGGTCGTCCGACAGCCCGAGCGTGTCGCGGATCTGCGCGAGGTAGGGCAGGCGGGTGGCGGCCGCGGGATCGCCGACCAGCGTCAGGAACGGGATCACCGAGGCGACGCCGACCACCTCGAGCAGCCCTGCGCCGGCCAGCCCCAGGGCGATCAGCGCGAGCCGGCGCCGGTCGCGGGTCCGCATCGCGCGCACGAGATCGATCAGCGTGCGCAACGGGGTGTCCTCGGGATCGGCGGAACGCACCTCTCCTTCTCCCCTTTGCCGGGAAGGGTACCCTGCGGAGCAGGGGGGCAGGGAAAGGCGCCCGGCGCGGTTCTCTCTGTGAAGCGCACGTTCATGTGGGCCGAGCGCATAGAGGCCCGGCGCCGGGCTGTCCACGCGGGCGGGCCGAAGCCCGCCCGCGATCAATCGACCTTCTTCAGCGAGCCGAGGTCGACGTCGCCGTTCTGGCTGGTGAAGGTCAGCGACTTGGATCCGCCGTCCTGCTGCGAGACGCCGCCGATCTTGTGGTCGCCGCTGTCGTAGGTCGTGGTCTTGCCGTCCTGCTCGATCAGCAGGCGGTGCTTCTCGGGGAAGAAGGCGTACTTCATCCCGTTCTGCGCCCCGCTGGTCGAGGGCTGGCCGAGGTCCTCTGGCCACCAGGGCTCCATGCCCTTCATCGGCTTCATGGGTTCCATGGGCTTCATCGGTTCCATCGGCTTCATCGGTTCCATCTGGGGCAGGCTCCTTGCGGGTGTCTCGCGTGCGGTCCGTCTCTCGCCAAGACGCGGCAGGGCGGGATCGGTTGCATCGCGCCGGGCCCGTCGAGGCGAGGATCGTGCCGCGCCGCCGGATCGGCGGCGCGGCCGACGACCTCAGAACACGCGCTTCTCGCGGATCTGACCGTCGAAGCCGACATGGAGCTGGCGCTCGCGCCCGTCCTGGCCCTTGGCGGCGACCTCGAGGTGGCGCGGGCCGCGGCCGGTGACGCGGACGTCCGAGTAGCCGGCCGCCTGCACCGAGGCGGTCAGCGCCGGCACGTCGGGGTTGGGCCCGAGCCCGACCTTGTCCTTCGCCCAGTCGAGGGTGCCGGGGGGCGGGCCGCCGGCCGGGCCGAGCAGCACGCGGTTGCCGTCGCCGTGGGTCAGCACCGCCGCGTGCAGTAACCCGTTCTCGAAGCGCCCCTGCACGGTGACGGTCTCGCCCTTGGCGACGAGCTTGCCGTCTTCGCCCTGGCGCCCGGTCTCGACCAGCGCCCGCCCGGTGCCGTCCTGCAGCACGAACTTGTTGCCGAAGATCTCGGCGACCTCGCCCTTGGCGGCGATGCCGCCCGACGGCACCAGCGCCGAGATCGCCACCGGGGCGATCGGCGTGGTCGAGGGCGCGCCGTTCTGCGCCAGGGAGAGGCCGACGGCGCCGAGCGCCAGCGGCGCGGCGATCGCCCCGACGACGAGGGTGCGGCGGGGCAGGCGGCGTGCGGGTCTCGATGCGGCTCCCTCGGCGGCGGCCTGGCGAACCTCGGTGGCGGTGCCGTCGATGACCTGTTCGTTGCTCATGATGAAACGTGTCCTGTTCGGTTGGGCCCTTTCGGGTTGACGGCGTTCTAGGAGAGGCCCGCCAATCCACCCTGAACCGCGCGGTTCAGCCCCGGTTAAACCGGCCGGCCTAACCCCCGACGCCCGTTCCCCGAAGGTGCCGAGAACCATGAAAGTCCTGTTGGTCGAGGACGATGCCGCGCTCGGCGCCGAGATCGCGAAGGCCCTGCGCGCGGAAAGCTTCGCCCTCGACCACGCGCGCGACGGCGAGGACGCGCAGCATCTCGGCGAGACCGAGGATTACGACGCGGTGGTGCTCGACCTCGGCCTGCCCAAGCGCGACGGCGTCTCCGTGCTGCAGGCGTGGCGCGCCGCGGGGCGCACGCTCCCGGTGCTGATCCTCACCGCCCGCGACGGCTGGAGCGACAAGGTCGCGGGCTTCAAGGCCGGCGCCGACGACTATCTCGTCAAGCCGTTCCGCACCGAGGAGCTGGTGATCCGCCTGCGGGCGCTGGTGCGCCGCGCCCAGGCCAGCGGCGCGAGCCGGCTCGTCTGCGGGCCGCTGAGCTTCGACCCCGGGCTGGGCGCCTTCGAGCGCGACGGCCTGCCCCTGAAGCTCACCGGGCTCGAATGGCGGGTGCTGTCCTGCCTGATGCTGCGCAAGGACGCGGTGGTGCCCCGCCTGCAACTGATCGAGCGGGTCTATGACGGCGACGCCGACGTCGACTCGAACTCGGTCGAGGTCATCATCACGCGCCTGCGCCGCAAGATCGCCCCGGCGCAGATCGAGGCGGTGCGCGGCCACGGCTGGCGCCTGCACGCGGACGCCGCGTGATGGCGCACGCATCCCGGCTGGAACGCGCACCGCGCACGGGCTCGCTGGCGCGCCGCCTGCTCGCGGCCGCCTTCGTCCTCGTCACCGTCGCGCTGGTCGTGGCGGGCATCGCGATCGGCTTCATCCTCCACCGTTTCGTGCGGGGGCAGATCGACGGCCGGCTCGACGCGCAGATCGTGGCGATCCGCTCCGGGCTGGAGCAGGGCCCCGACGGTCCGCGCCTCGCCCGCGACTTCGACGCGCCGCCCTTCGACCGCGCGGGCTCGGGCTGGGCCTGGCAGGTGCGGCGCGGCGGGACGCGCCTGCGCTCCGCCTCGCTCGGCAGCGACGTGCTGCCCGTGCCGGCCGGCCCCCGTCCCGACGACGGGTCGGAGCGGCCTCAGCCCGCCGACGCGACCGATGCGAACGGGCGCGGCCTGATCCTGCGCGTCCTGACGCTGCCGGCGGAGGACGGCGGCGCGGCGACCGTGATCGCCGCCTCCGCGCCCGCCGCGGCGTTGCGCGGGCCGCTGCGCGAGGCCCTGACCACGCTGGCGCTGGCGCTCGCGGTGCTCGGCCTCTGCCTGATCGGCGGGGTGCTGGCGCAGGTGCGCCTCGGCCTCGCGCCGCTGCAGCGCCTGCGCGCGGACCTCGCCGAGGTGCGTGCCGGGCGGCGCGAGCGGGTGCCGGTGGCGCAGCCGACGGAGATCCGGCCGCTGGTCGCCGAGCTCAACGCGCTGCTGGACCAGAACGCGGCCAACCTCGAGCGGGCCCGCACCCATGTCGCGAACCTCGCCCACGGCCTGAAGACGCCGCTCGCCACCCTGACCCTGGCGCTCGCCGACCCGGCCCGCGACGCCGACGGCACCTTGAGCGACCTCGTCGGCTCGATGGACCGGCAGGTCCGCCACCACCTGCGCCGGGCGCGCGCCGCGGCGCTGGAAGGCACGGCCCGCGGCCGGATCGACCTCGCGAGCCCTGTCGGGGACCTCGCCGCGACGCTGGGGCGGCTGCATGCGGCCAAGGGCGTGCGGATCCAGGCAAACCTCGCCGAGGGGTTGGCCGTGGGATGCGAGGCGCAGGACCTCGACGAGATGCTCGGGAACCTAATGGACAACGCCTGCCAGTGGTGCCGCGGCGAGGTCCGCGTCTCGGCGGCCCCGGCCGAGGGGGCGGTGGCGATTCGCGTCGAGGACGACGGGCCGGGCCTCGATCCGGCCGAGGCGGCGTCCGTCCTGCGCCGCGGGCAGCGGCTCGACGAGAGCGTGCCGGGCAACGGCTTCGGCCTGTCGATCACCCTGGAGCTGGCCGAGCTCTACGGCGGCGGCCTGACGCTCGACCGGTCCGGCCTCGGCGGCCTGCGGGCGACCCTCGTTCTGCCGGGCTAGAGCCGAACGCGGAAAGCCCTCGACGGCACGAAGCCGGAGGGCTGATTCGGTCTGGATGGGGAGGGAGGAAACGTGGCGCGGGCGACGGGACTCGAACCCGCGACCTCCGGCGTGACAGGCCGGCACTCTAACCAACTGAGCTACGCCCGCACGGCGCATCCGCTCGAAGGCCCGGTGGGCCTCGGCGACGAGCGGGGGTTTATGTGGGGGGGCAGGGAGTGTCAAGCGCGAGCTTGCCACGCGGAGCGCGATTGTCCGCATGGCCCGATCCCGGTGCCGCCGGGCCGGCTCGGACCTTGCCGGGCCTGCGCCGATCTGCCGTGTTGGCGAAGGCCTGACACAGCGCCACCTGTCTGTCTCAAGCCGCGATTGTGCGACGCGCAAACGGCTTGTTTCACCGGGTCGGCTCGACTAAGCCTCGGCCCGCGCGCACTCTGGCATTGGAGCAATTCCATATCGCCGTTCGGTGAAATTCAGGGCGGCGCAGTCCAGCGCGTGAGAGGTGTCGCATGACCGGTCTCCTGGCGGATTACCTGCCGCTCATCGTGTTCCTCGGCGTATCACTGTTCATCGCGGCGGCTCTCCTGGTGGCCCCGTTCCTGGTGGCCTATTCGAGCCCGGATCCGGAAAAGCTCTCGGCCTACGAGTGCGGCTTCAACGCCTTCGACGACGCCCGCATGAAGTTCGACGTGCGGTTCTACCTCGTCGCCATCCTGTTCATCATCTTCGACCTCGAAGTCGCCTTCCTGTTCCCCTGGGCCATCACGTTCGGGGATCTCGGCTGGTTCGGCATGTGGTCGATGATGGCCTTCCTCGGGGTCCTCACCGTCGGCTTCGTCTACGAGTGGCGCAAGGGCGCCCTCGAATGGGATTAGCCCGCGTCGTCGCCCCGCCCGTCCGCTCCTGAGGCATCCATGGCCTTCACTCCCGAACTGTCCCGCGCCCCGGCGATCGCGCCGCAGGCCAAGGGGCTCGTCGACCCGAACACCGGACGTCCGATCGGCGCGGACGACCCGACCTTTCTGACGATCAGCGCCGAGCTCGCCGACCGCGGGTTCCTGATCACCTCCACCGACGACCTGATCAACTGGGCCCGCACCGGCTCGCTGATGTGGATGACGTTCGGGCTGGCCTGCTGCGCCGTCGAGATGATGCAGATGTCGATGCCGCGCTACGATTGCGAGCGCTTCGGCTTCGCCCCGCGCGGTTCGCCCCGCCAGTCCGACGTGATGATCGTCGCCGGCACGCTGACCAACAAGATGGCCCCGGCGCTGCGCAAGGTCTACGACCAGATGCCGGAGCCGCGCTACGTGATCTCGATGGGGTCCTGCGCCAACGGCGGCGGCTACTACCACTATTCGTATTCGGTGGTGCGCGGCTGCGACCGGGTCGTGCCGGTCGACATCTACGTTCCGGGCTGCCCGCCGACGGCGGAAGCGCTGCTCTACGGCGTGCTGCTCCTGCAGAAGAAGATCCGCCGCACCGGCACGATCGAGCGCTGAGGTGACGCGATGACCAACGGCATCTCGATCCTCGCCCACACCCAGCCGGTCTCTGGCGACGCGGCGCTGCAGGCGCTGTCGGACCACGTCGCCGGGGCGCTCGGCCCGGCGGTGGTCGAGCGCGCCATCGCGCTCGGCGAGCTGACGCTGATCGTCCAGGCCTCGGACATCGTCTTCGCGCTGACGTTCCTGCGCGACGACCCGGCCTGCGCCTTCCGGAACTTCATCGACATCTGCGGCGCCGACTATCCGAGCCGCGCCGAGCGCTTCGACGTGGTCTACCACCTGCTCAGCCTGCGCCACAATTGCCGGATCCGGGTCAAGGTGCGCACCGACGAGGTCACGCCGGTCCCTTCCGTGATCGAGGTGTTCCCGGCGGCCAACTGGTACGAGCGCGAGACCTACGACCTCTACGGCATCCTGTTCTCGGGCCACCCGGACCTGCGCCGGCTGCTCACCGATTACGGCTTCGAGGGCCACCCCCTGCGCAAGGACTTCCCGCTCACCGGCTTCGTCGAGGTCCGCTACGACCAGGACGAGGCGCGGGTGGTCTACGAGCCGGTGAAGCTGACCCAGGAATTCCGGAACTTCGACTTCCTGTCGCCGTGGGAGGGCACCGAATACGTGCTTCCCGGCGACGAGAAGAAGACGGCTTGAGGCGGAGGGCTCACCATGACCGAGCATAACATCCGCAACTTCGCGATCAATTTCGGTCCGCAGCATCCGGCGGCGCACGGCGTGCTGCGCCTCGTGCTGGAGCTCGACGGCGAGGTGGTCGAGCGCGTCGATCCGCATATCGGCCTGCTCCATCGCGGCACCGAGAAGCTGATCGAGTACAAGACCTACCTCCAGGTCACGCCGTATTTCGACCGGCTCGACTACGTTTCGCCGATGAACCAGGAGCACGCCTTCTGCCTGGCGATCGAGAAGCTCGCCGGCATCGAGGTTCCGCGGCGGGCCCAGCTCATCCGCACCCTGTTCTGCGAGATCGGCCGGCTGCTCTCCCACCTCCTCAACGTCACGACGCAGGCGATGGATGTCGGCGCGCTGACGCCCCCGCTCTGGGGCTTCGAGGAGCGCGAGAAACTGATGATCTTCTACGAGCGGGCCTCGGGCGCCCGGCTCCACGCCAACTACTTCCGTCCCGGCGGCGTGCACCAGGACCTGCCGCCCGCGCTGATCGACGACATCGAGGCGTTCTGCGACCCGTTCCTGCAGGTGGTGCAGGACCTCGACGACCTCGTCATGTCCAACCGCATCTTCAAGCAGCGCAACGTCGACATCGGCATCGTCTCGGTGGACGAGGCGATGGCCTGGGGCTTCTCCGGCCCGATGGTGCGCGGCTCCGGCATCCCGTGGGATCTGCGCAAGTCGCAGCCCTACGAGTGCTACGAGGAGATGGAGTTCGACATCCCCGTGGGGAAGAACGGCGACACCTACGATCGCCAGGTGATCCGCATGGAGGAGATGCGGGAATCCGTGAAGATCATGCGGCAATGCTGCGTCAAGCTGCGCGAGCCGGCGGGGCAGGGGCCGATCGCCTCGATCGACGGCAAGTTCGCGCCGCCGCCGCGCCGGGAGATGAAGCGCTCGATGGAAGCGCTCATCCACCACTTCAAGCTCTACACGGAAGGGTTCCACGTGCCCGCCGGCGAGGTCTACGCCGCGGTCGAGGCGCCCAAGGGCGAGTTCGGCGTCTACCTCGTCTCCGACGGGACCAACAAGCCGTATCGCTGCAAGATTCGCGCTCCGGGCTTCGCCCACCTCCAGGCGATGGACTGGATGTGCCGCGGGCACCTGCTCGCCGACGTGTCCTGCGTGCTCGGCACGCTCGACATCGTCTTCGGCGAGGTGGACCGGTGAGCTGGAAGGGCCAGAACTGATATGTCGAACCGCAGGCTCGCCCCCGCCGCCGAGCAGCCCGAGAGCTTCGCGTTCACGCCGGAGAACGCGGACTGGGCCAAGGGCCAGATCGAGAAGTACCCGGAGGGCCGCCAGGCCTCCGCCGTGATCCCGCTGCTGTGGAAAGCGCAGGAGCAGAACGGCGGCTGGCTGCCGCGGCGCGCGATCGAGGCGGTGGCCGACGAGCTCGGCATGCCGCACATCCGCGTGCTCGAGGTCGCGACCTTCTACACGATGTTCGCGCTGGAGCCGGTGGGCCGGTTCTGGATCCAGCTCTGCGGCACGGTGCCGTGCGATTCCTGCGGCGCGCGCGAGCTGAAGGACATGCTGCACGCCCGCCTCGGCGCGCCGGGGCACGTGTCCGCCGACGGCAACTTCTCCTGGCTGGAGGTCGAGTGCCTCGGTGCCTGCTGCAACGCGCCGATGGTGCAGATCAACCAGGACTACTACGAGGACCTGACGCCCGAGAGCCTCGGCCGGCTGATGGACGACCTCGCCGCCGGCCGTCCGGTCAAGGTCGGCTCGCAGACCGGCCGCGTCTCGTCGGAGCCGCAGGGCGGCGCCGCGACGCTGACCGACGCGACGCTGTTCGACGGGTCGCGCGTCGGCGCCTGGCGCCAGCGCTTCGAGGACAAGAGCAAGGCCGAGGGCGAGGAGGCCCGGGGCAAGGACGAAGCCGCCTCGACCGAGGCGCGCGCGGCGAGCGAGCCGAAGATCGCCAAGCCCGATGCCGGCCGCGCCGTCGAGCGCCCGGCCGCCGACGCCCCGGCCCAGCGCGCCGCGGACGGCGATGTGCCGACCAAGGCCGGCGACAAGGCCGACGCCGACGTCCTGGATTCGCCGGCCAAGCGCGTCGTCGAGGGAGAGCCCGCCGGCGCCGAGGCGGGCGCGCAGTCCGACCTGCCGCGCGACGCGGTGCCGCCGCAGCCGGAAGCCTCGGGCGCGAGCGGGGACGCGCCCGCCGCGGAGCCATCGAAGCCCGACGCGGCGCCGACCAAGACCGACCCGGCCACCTGAGACACGGAAAGCCAAAGCCATGCTGGCCGATCAGGATCGCATCTTCACCAACCTGTACGGGTTGCACTCGCCGGGCCTCGAGGCCGCGCAGAAGCGCGGCGCGTGGGACGGCACCAAATTCCTTCTCGAGATGGGCCGCGACTGGATCATCGACGAGATGAAAGCCTCGGGCCTGCGCGGCCGCGGCGGCGCCGGCTTCCCGACCGGCCTCAAGTGGTCGTTCATGCCCAAGAAGTCGGACGGGCGGCCGCACTACCTCGTGGTCAACGCCGACGAGTCCGAGCCCGGCACCTGCAAGGACCGGGAGATCATGCGGCACGATCCGCACCTCCTGATCGAGGGCTGCATGCTGGCCTCGTTCGCGATGGCGGCGCATGCCTGCTACATCTACATCCGCGGCGAGTACGTCGCCGAGAAGCACGCGCTGCAGCGGGCGGTCGACGAGGCCTACGCCGCCCGGCTCGTCGGGCAGAACAACGTCCACGGCTACCCGTTCGACATCTACGTCCACCACGGCGCCGGGGCCTACATCTGCGGCGAGGAGACGGCGCTGCTGGAAAGCCTCGAGGGCAAGAAGGGGATGCCGCGCCTCAAGCCGCCGTTCCCGGCCAACATGGGCCTCTACGGCTGCCCGACGACGGTGAACAACGTCGAGTCGATCGCGGTCGCCGGCACGATCCTGCGCCGCGGCGGCGCGTGGTTCGCGGGCTTGGGCGGCAAGAACAACACCGGCACCAAGCTGTTCTGCGTCTCCGGCCACGTCAACAAGCCGTGCAACGTCGAGGAGGAGCTCGGGATCACCTTCCGCGAGCTCGTCGACAAGCATTGCGGCGGCATGCGCGGCGGCTGGGACAACCTGCTGTGCTCGATCCCCGGCGGCTCCTCGGTGCCGCTGGTGCCCGCCGAGCAGATCATCGACGCGAAAATGGACTTCGACACCCTGCGCAACCTCGGCTCCGGCCTCGGCACGGCGGCGGTGATCGTGCTCGACCGCTCGACCGACATCGTCCAGGCGATCGCCCGCATCGCGTACTTCTACAAGCACGAGTCCTGCGGGCAGTGCACGCCCTGCCGCGAGGGCACCGGTTGGATGTGGCGGGTGATGCTGCGCATGGCGGAAGGCCGCGCTCAGAAGCGCGAGATCGACATGCTGCTCGACGTCACCAAGCAGATCGAGGGTCACACGATCTGCGCGCTCGGCGACGCGGCGGCCTGGCCGATCCAGGGCCTGATCCGCCATTTCCGCCCTGAGATCGAGAAGCGGATCGACCGCTACAGCGCCAACCCGCATTCCGATGCGGTGCCGATGGCCGCGGAGTGAAGCCGATGACCGACCAGCCCGACAACCCGATGCTCGTGTACCTCCGTCGCATCGATGAGAAGGTCGATCGGCTGAGTGCCGACATGCACGATGTGAAGGTGCGGCTGTCCGGCATCGAAGAGAATCTGGCCGGCGTCCATGGCCGGATCGACCGTCTCGAACTTCCGGTCGAGCGGATCGAGCGCAGGCTCGATCTCGCCGACACGACGCACTGAGAAGCGCGCATGACCAAAATCCTCGTCGACGGCATCGAGGTCGATGTTCCGGCCGAATTCACCCTGCTGCAGGCCTGCGAGATGGCGGGCGCGGAGATCCCGCGCTTCTGCTTCCACGAGCGGCTGTCGATCGCCGGCAATTGCCGGATGTGCCTGGTCGAGCTGAAGGGCGCGCCCAAGCCGGTGGCCTCCTGCGCCTACGCGGTCAAGGATTGCCGCCCCGGCCCGAACGGCGAGCCGCCGGAGGTCCTCACGCGCTCCGGAACGACGAAGAAGGCGCGCGAGGGGGTGATGGAGTTCCTCCTCATCAACCACCCGCTCGATTGCCCGATCTGCGACCAGGGCGGCCATTGCGATCTGCAGGACCAGGCGATGGCCTACGGCGTCGACTCGACCCGCTACGGCGAGAACAAGCGCGCGGTCGAGGAGAAGTACATCGGCCCGCTGGTGCGGACCGCGATGAACCGCTGCATCCACTGCACCCGCTGCGTCCGCTTCCTCGCCGAGGTCGCCGGCGTGCCGGATCTCGGCGCGATCGGCCGCGGCGAGGACATGGAGATCACGAGCTACCTCGAGGAGGCGATGGGCTCGGAGCTGCAGGGCAACGTCGCCGACCTCTGTCCGGTCGGCGCCCTCGTGCCCAAGCCGCAGAGCTACAACATCCGCCCGTGGGAGCTGTCGAAGACCGAATCGGTCGACGTGATGGACGCGGTCGGCTCGGCGATTCGCGTCGACGCCCGCGGCCGCGAGGTCATGCAGATCGAGCCTCGGGTTAACGAGGACATCAACGAGGAGTGGATCTCGGACAAGACCCGCCACCCCGTCGACGGTCTGCGCGTCCAGCGCCTCGACCGGCCGTACCTGCGCGAGAACGGCCGCCTGCGCCCCGCCTCCTGGGGCGAAGCCTTCGCCGCGATCGCGGCCAAGGTGAAGGGCACCGATCCCAAGCGCATCGGCGCGCTGGTCGGCGATCTCGCTGGGGTCGAGGAGACCTACGCGCTCAAGAGCCTGATGACCGGGCTCGGCGTCGCCAACCGCGATTGCCGCCAGGGCGGTGAGCGGCTCGATCCGGCCTGGGGCCGCGCCGCCTACGTGTTCAACCCGACGATCCCCGGCATCGAGACGGCGGACGCGATCCTGCTCGTCGGCGCCAATCCGCGGACCGAGGCGTCGCTCCTCAACGTCCGCATCCGCAAGCGCTGGCGGATGGGGCCGCTCGCGGTCGGCCTGATCGGCGAGGCCACCGACCTCACCTATCCCCACACCTATCTCGGCGCCGGCACCGACACGCTGACGGCTTTGGCCAAGGGCGAGCACAGCTTCCTCGAGATCCTGAAGGGCGCCGAGCGTCCGCTGGTGATCGTCGGCGCCGCCGCGCTCGCCGACCCGGCGGTGCTCGCCGCCGCCGCCGCGCTCGCCAAGGACGTCGGCGCCGTCACGCCGGCGTGGAACGGCTTCGGCGTTCTGAACACCGCGGCCGCCCGCGTCGGGGCGCTGGATCTCGGCTTCGTGCCGGGGGAGGGCGGACTCGACTTCGCCGGCATGATCGCGCCCGGCGCCCTCGACGTCGTGTTCAACCTCGGTGCCGACGAGTGCACGGTCGGGGCCGGCGCCTTCGTGATCTACCAGGGGACCCACGGCGACCGCGGCGCCTCCCGCGCCGACGTGGTGCTGCCGGGCGCCGCCTACACCGAGAAGAGCGCGACCTACGTCAACCTCGAGGGCCGGGTTCAGCAGGTCAACCGCGCCGGCTTCCCGCCGGGCGACGCCCGCGAGGACTGGGCCATCCTGCGCGCGCTCTCGGACGTGCTCGGCCACCGCCTGCCGTTCGATTCGCTGGTGGCCCTGCGCCGGGCGCTCTACGCCGAGCACCCCCACATGGCCGCCATCGGCAGCGTCGAGCCGGGCGACACGGTCGCGGCGGTCGATCGCCTGGCCGGCCTCGGCGGCGAGGTCGCGAAGGCGACCTTCGCCTCGCCGGTGCTCGACTTCTACCTCACCAATCCGATCGCGCGCGCCTCGCGCGTGCTCGCCGAATGTTCGAGCCTCGCCCGCGGGCGCGCCCTCGAAGCCGCCGAGTAAGGGGCCGCCATGACACCTTGGGAAACCGTGGGCCTCGTGCTGCTGCTGGCGCTGAAGAGCTTCCTGCTGCTCGCCTGCCTGCTCGTCTTCATCGCCTACGCGCTGCTTGCCGACCGCAAGATCTGGGCGGCGGTGCAGCTGCGACGCGGGCCGAACGTGGTCGGCCCGTTCGGCCTGTTCCAGTCCTTCGCCGACCTCTTGAAGTTCGTGCTGAAGGAGCCGGTGATTCCCGCCGGCGCCAACAAGGCGCTGTTCCTGCTGGCGCCCCTGGTCTTCGCGACGCTGGCGCTCGCGGCCTGGGCCGTGATCCCGCTCGCGGAGGGTTGGGCGCTGGCCGACCTCAACGTCGGCATGACCTACATCTTCGCGATCTCGTCGCTGGGCGTCTACGGCGTCCTGATGGGCGGCTGGGCCTCGAACTCGAAATACGCCTTCCTCGGTGCGCTGCGCTCGGCGGCGCAGATGATCTCCTACGAGGTCTCGCTCGGCTTCGTGATCATCTGCGTGCTGCTCTGCGCCGGCTCGCTCAACCTGTCGAAGATCGTCATCGCGCAGGACACCTCGCTCGGCATCCTCGGCTGGTACTGGCTGTGGCTGTTCCCGATGTTCGTCGTGTTCTTCATCTCGGCGCTCGCCGAGACCAACCGTCCGCCCTTCGACCTGCCCGAGGCCGAATCGGAGCTCGTCGCCGGCTACATGGTCGAGTACTCCTCGACCCCGTACCTGCTGTTCATGCTCGGCGAGTACGTGGCGATCATGACCATGTGCGCGCTCGGCACGGTGCTGTTCCTCGGCGGCTGGCTCTCGCCGATCCCGTTCGCGCCCTTCACCTGGGTGCCGGGGCTGATCTGGTTCGCACTCAAGGCCAGCTTCCTGTTCTTCATGATCGCCATGGTGAAGGCCATGGTGCCGCGCTACCGCTACGACCAGCTCATGCGGCTGGGCTGGAAGGTTTTCCTGCCCCTTTCGCTCGCCTCGGTCGTCGTCGTCGCCTTCGTGCTCAAGCTGACCGGCCTCGCTCCAGGTGCATGAGTGACGTCGTGCGTGAGCCTCACCCAGGAATCGGAGATCGCGGCATGAAGCTCGATCAGGTCGCCAAGGGCCTTCTGCTGAAGGAGTTCGTCTCGGGGTTCGTCCTCGCGATGAAGTATTTCTTCAAGCCGAAGGCAACGATCAACTACCCCTTCGAGATGGGCCATCGCGGGCCGCGCTTCCGCGGCGAGCACGCGCTTCGCCGCTACCCCAACGGGGAGGAGCGCTGCATCGCGTGCAAGCTGTGCGAGGCGATCTGCCCGGCGCAGGCGATCACCATCGAGGCCGGCCCGCGCCGCAACGACGGCACGCGCCGCACCACGCGCTACGACATCGACATGGTGAAGTGCATCTACTGCGGCATGTGCCAGGAGGCCTGCCCGGTCGACGCCATCGTCGAGGGGCCGAACTTCGAGTTCTCGGTCGAGACCCGCGAGGAGCTGCTCTACGACAAGGAGAAGCTTCTTCTGAACGGCGACCGCTGGGAGCGCGAGATCGCGCGAAACCTCGCGATGGACGCCCCCTACCGCTGACATCCCCGCCCCGTCGCCGGCGCCGCGGGTTGTGCGGCGCGGGAGCGGGTTCTATAGACGGCCGGCCGGGTCCGGACCGTTTTTGCGGACCGTTTTCTCATGAGGCAGAAGGGGCCGCTCCGGCGGCCGATCCCGACAAGCGCATGACCGCAGCCGCCGCCTTCTTCTACCTGTTCGCGGGCCTCACCATCGCCTCGGGCTTCATGGTGATCGCGTCCCGCAATCCCATCGCCTCGGTGCTGTTCCTGATCCTGGCCTTCGTCAACGCGGCCGGCCTGTTCGTGCTGATGGGCGCTGAGTTCCTGGCGATGATCCTGGTCGTGGTCTACGTCGGCGCGGTCGCGGTGCTGTTCCTGTTCGTCGTGATGATGCTCGACGTGGATTTCGCCCAGCTCCGGCAGGGGTTCCAGCAGTATCTCCCGGTCGGCGCGATGATCGGCGCGGTGTTCCTGATCGAGCTTCTTCTCGTCGTCGGCTCGTGGACGATCGATCCCGGCCTGGTGCAGGCGCCGCTCGGCAACGTGGCGGCGGGCGAGCACACCAGCAACACGGTGATCCTCGGCCGGGTGCTGTACACGGAATACGTCTACTTCTTCCAGATCGCCGGCCTGATCCTGCTCGTCGCGATGATCGGCGCCATCGTGCTGACCCTGCGCGACCGCCCCGGCGTGAAGCGGCAGAACATCGCCCTGCAGAACGCGCGGACCCAAGGGGACGCGGTCGAGACCCGGAAGGTGCCCTCGCGCCAGGGCGTCGAGGTCTGATGGCCGCGGCTCGGACGGTTTGGGCGACCCTGAAGACTTGGGCGGAGACAGCACGATGATCGGCCTCAGCCACTACCTCACGGTCGCCGCGATCCTGTTCACGCTCGGCGTGCTGGGGATCTTCATCAACCGCAAGAACGTCATCGTCATCCTGATGTCGATCGAGCTGATCCTGCTCGCGGTCAACATCAACTTCGTCGCGTTCTCGACCTACCTGAACGACATCACCGGCCAGGTCTTCGCCCTGTTCGTCCTGACCGTCGCCGCGGCCGAGGCCGCGATCGGGCTCGCCATCCTCGTGGTGTTCTTCCGCAACCGCGGCTCCATCGCGGTCGAGGACATCAGCATGATGAAGGGCTGAGCGGGGACCCCCGCGACGTCCTTCCGCCAGAAACCCGCTGCCCCGCGAGGCCGGACCGCACGATGTATCACGCGATCGTCTTCTTCCCGCTCATCGGCGCCCTGATCGCCGGGCTGTTCGGGCGCTTCCTCGGCGCGCGGGTCTGCGAGTACGTCACCACCGCCTGCCTCGCCTTCTCGGCGCTCCTGTCCTGGGGCGTGTTCATCGAGGGCGACCACGCCACGCGGGTGCAGGTCGCGACCTGGTTCACGGCCGGCGACCTCACCGTCGACTGGGCCTTCCGCATCGACACGCTGACCCGGGTGATGCTCGTCGTCGTCACCACCGTCTCGACGCTCGTGCACCTCTACTCCGTCGGCTACATGGAGGAGGATCCGCACCGGCCGCGCTTCTTCGCCTACCTGTCGCTCTTCACCTTCGCCATGCTGATGCTGGTGACGGCCGACAACCTCGTGCAGATGTTCTTCGGCTGGGAGGGCGTCGGCCTCGCCTCCTACCTGCTGATCGGGTTCTGGTACGAGAAGCCCTCTGCGAACGCGGCCGCGATGAAGGCCTTCATCGTCAACCGCGTCGGCGATTTCGGCTTCTCGCTCGGCATCTTCCTGGTCTTCGTGCTGTTCGGCTCGGTCGCCTTCGACGGCATCTTCCCGCGGGTGAACGAGCTCAAGGACGCGCATTTCCACTTCCTCGGCCAGGACTGGCACGCGCTCACCCTGACCTGCCTGCTGCTGTTCATGGGCGCGATGGGCAAGTCGGCGCAGTTCCTGCTCCACACCTGGCTGCCGGACGCGATGGAAGGCCCGACCCCGGTCTCGGCCCTGATCCATGCCGCGACCATGGTCACCGCCGGCGTCTTCATGGTGGCGCGCCTGTCGCCGCTGTTCGAGCTCGCGCCCGACGCGCTGGTCTTCGTCACGGTCATCGGCGGCATCACCGCCTTCTTCGCCGCCACCGTGGGCCTGGTGCAGAACGACATCAAGCGGGTGATCGCGTACTCGACCTGCTCGCAGCTCGGCTACATGTTCGTCGCGCTCGGCGTCGGCGCCTATTCCGCCGGCATCTTCCACCTGTTCACCCACGCCTTCTTCAAGGCGCTGCTGTTCCTCGGCGCCGGCTCGGTCATCCACGCGATGCACCACGAGCAGGACATGCGGAACATGGGATCCTTGCGCCGCTACATCCCGTTCACCACGGGGATGATGGCGATCGGCACCCTCGCGCTCATCGGCTTCCCCTTCACCGCCGGCTACTATTCCAAGGACGCGATCATCGAGGCGGCCTACGCCTCGACGCGTCCCGGGCACACCCTAGCCTTCCTCGCCACCGTGATCGCGGCGTTCTTCACCTCGTTCTACTCCTGGCGCCTGTTCTTCCTCACCTTCGAGGGGCCGGCCCGCTGGGGGGCGCATGCCCACCACGACGACCACGCGGCGCCGGCCGTCGCCCACGCCTCCGCAGCCCACGAGGCCGACGGCGCGCCCGGCCACACCGAGGGCGTCGCCCACGACGATCGCGGCCACGACGTCGAGCCGGCGCACAAGAGCGACCTCGTCGCCGACGACCATCACGGGCACGGCCATCACGGCGATCACACGCCGCACGAATCGCCCCTGGTGATGACGATCCCGCTCGGCGTGCTCGCCTTCGGCGCGCTCTTCGCCGGCCTGATCTTCAAAGACCGCTTCATCGGCGAGGGCATGGAGGCGTTCTGGGGCCACGCGCTGGCGCACGGCCCCGACAACCACATCATGCACGACATCCACCACGTGCCGGCGCTCGTCTCCTACGCGCCGTTCATCATGCTGGTGCTCGGCTTCGTGCTGGCCTTCGTGATGTACATCCGCCGGCCGAAGCTGCCGGCCGAGCTCGCCGCCCAGCAGCCGGTGCTGTACCGGTTCCTGCTCAACAAGTGGTACGTCGACGAGCTCTACGACCGGATCTTCGTGCGCCCGGCCAAGGATTTTGGCCTGTTCCTGTGGAAGCAGGTCGACGGCCGCGCCATCGACGGCGCCGGCCCGGACGGGATCGCGGCCCGCGTCGTCGACGTGACCCGCGGCGTCGTCCGCTTCCAGACCGGCTACGTCTACCACTACGCCTTCGTGATGCTGATCGGCGTCGCGGGCATCCTGAGCTGGTACCTGATGGCCGGCCTGCCGAAGCCGGGGGGGCACTGATGGGCCTCGCGTCGCAAGCCGCCCTCACGAACGGGATGGATCGCTAGATGTTCGGCTTAGGGCTCCTCTCCGGGCTGCTGATCGTGCCGCTCTGCGGCGCGGCCTTCATCCTGACCTTGTCGGGCGACGAGAAGGCGGTGGCGAAGAACGCCCGTTGGGCGGCGCTCGCCACCACGGTCGTCACCTTCCTGCTCTCGCTGGTGGCCTGGAACCGCTACGACGCGACCTCGGCGAGCTTCCAGCTGGTCGAGAGCCATGCCTGGCTCGCCGAGACGATCCGGTTCAAGCTCGGCGTCGACGGCTTCTCGATGCCGCTGGTGCTGCTGACGACGTTCCTGATGCCGTTCTGCATCGGCGCCTCGTGGCATTCCATCGAGACGCGGGTGAAGGAGTACTTCGTCGCCTTCCTCGTGCTCGAGACGACGATGATCGGCGTGTTCCAGGCGCTCGACCTGGTGCTGTTCTACCTGTTCTTCGAGGCCGGCCTGATCCCGATGTTCCTGATCATCGGCATCTGGGGCGGCAAGCGGCGCATCTACGCCAGCTTCAAGTTCTTCCTTTACACGCTGCTCGGCTCGGTGCTGATGCTGCTCGCCATCATGGCGATGTACTGGCAGGCCGGCACGACCGACATCCCGACCCTGCTCCAGACCCGCTTTCCCGTGGGCATGCAATGGTGGCTGTGGCTGGCCTTCTTCGCGAGCTTCGCGGTGAAGATGCCGATGTGGCCGGTCCACACTTGGCTCCCCGACGCGCACGTCGAGGCGCCCACCGCCGGCTCGGTGATCCTGGCCGGCATCCTGCTCAAGATGGGCGGCTACGGCTTCATCCGGATCTCGCTGCCGATGCTGCCGGATGCGAGCCACACCTTCGCGCCGCTCGTCTTCGCGCTGTCGGTGATCGCGATCATCTTCACCTCGCTCACCGCGCTGATGCAGACCGACATCAAGAAGCTGATCGCCTACTCCTCCGTGGCGCATATGGGCTTCGTCACCCTCGGCCTGTTCACCCTCAACGAGCAGGGCATCCAGGGCGCGCTGTTCCTGATGATCTCCCACGGCATCGTCTCCGGCGCGCTCTTCCTCGGCGTCGGCGTGGTCTACGACCGGATGCACACCCGCGAGATCGCCGCCTATGGCGGCCTCGTGAAGCGGATGCCGCTCTACGCGGTGGCGATGATGGTGTTCACCATGGCCAATGTCGGCCTGCCCGGCACCTCCGGCTTCGTCGGCGAGTTCCTGGCGATGATGGGGGCGTTCAAGGCCAACCCGACGGTGGCGTTCTTCTCGGTCTTCGGCATCATCCTGTCGGCCGGCTACGCCCTGTGGCTCTACGCCCGCGTGATCTACGGCAAGCTCGAGAAGCCCAACCTCCAGGGCATCCTGGACCTCGACAACCGCGAGAAGCTGATCCTCGCGCCGCTCGTCGCGCTGACGATCTACTACGGCGTCCACCCGGCCCCGATCCTCGACGTCTTCGCCCCCTCCACCGAGGCGCTGATGACGAGTATGAAGGCCGCCCTCTCGAACACGCAGACCGCGGCCGCCGCGCTGCCCCTCGCGCGCTGAAGGCAGGGCCAGAGATGCCGACCGTCCAGACCGTGCAGACCGTCCTGCCCTCGCTCACCCCGCTGCTGCCCGAGCTGATCCTCGGCATCGGCGTGATGGTGCTGATCCTCTACGGCGCCTTCCGCGGCGAGCGGTCCGTCGAGACCATCAACGTCGGCGCCCTCGCGCTGCTCTTGGTGGCCCTCTTCGTGGTGATGTCGCAGCCGGCCGGCACCAAGGTGACCACGCTGTCCGGCAGCTTCATCCAGGACGGCTTCTCGAAGGTGATGAAGGCCCTGGTGCTGCTGGGCTCGGCCGCGACGATCCTGCTCTCGCGCGACTACTTCCAGCGCGAGCGCATCGACCGGTTCGAGTTCCCGATCCTGATCGTGCTGTGCACGATCGGCATGCTGATCATGGTCTCGGCCAACGACCTGATCGCGCTCTATCTCGGGCTCGAGCTGCAGTCGCTCGCCGCCTACGTCATCGCCGCGTTCCACCGCGACGACCTGAAATCCACCGAGGCCGGTCTCAAGTACTTCGTCCTCGGCGCACTCTCCTCGGGCATGCTGCTCTACGGCGCCTCGCTGGTCTACGGCTTCACCGGCACGGTGTCGTTCCCGGGCATCGTCTCGGCGCTGCACGAGGATGCCGGCTTCGGCATCGTGCTCGGCATCGTGTTCGTCGCGGCCGGCGTCTCGTTCAAGCTGGCGGCGGTGCCGTTCCACATGTGGACGCCCGACGTCTACGAGGGCTCGCCGACCCCGGTGACGGCGTTCTTCGCCTCCGCCCCGAAGATGGCGGCGATGGCGATGACGGTCCGCGTCTTCATCGGCGCCTTCCCCGACGTGACCGCGATCTGGCAGCAGATCATCGTGTTCATCGCCATCGCCTCGATGACGCTGGGCTCGTTCGCGGCGATCGGCCAGCGCAGCCTCAAGCGCCTGATGGCCTACTCGTCGATCGGCAACGTCGGCTACGCGCTGATCGGGCTGGCCGCCGGCACCGAGGAGGGCATCCGCGGCGTCGTGGTCTACATGATCATCTACCTCGCGATGACGCTCGGCGCCTTCGCGATCATCCTCTCGCTCCGCCGCCGGAACGAGATGTTCGAGACGATCGAGGACCTGTCGGGCCTGTCGCGCACCCATCCCTGGATCGCGTTCTGCCTCGCGATGATGATGTTCTCGCTGGCCGGCATCCCGCCGCTCGCGGGGTTCTTCGGCAAGTTCTACGTCTTCGCCGCCGCGATCCAGGCCAACCTCGTGGCGCTGGCCGTCATCGGCGTGGTCACCAGCGTGGTCGGGGCGTACTACTACATCCGCGTGGTCAAGATCATGTACTTCGACGAGGCCAAGGCGCCCTACGAGGCGATGGCGCCGGGCCTGCGCATCGTTCTCGCCCTGTCGAGCGTTGTCGTGATCCTGTTCTGGCTGCTGCCGGCACCGCTCGTCGGGGCGGCGGGCGCGGCAGCCAAGTCGCTGTTCTAGGCCTTGGACTTCCGTCTCGGCGAGGGTGCGCGGGCGGCCGGGCACCGCCTTCACGTCCACGACCGCCTCGGCTCGACCAACACCGAGGCGCTCGACCAGGCCCGCGCCGGCGCGACCGGGCCGCTCTGGATCGCGGCGCGTGCCCAGGAGGCCGGCCGCGGCCGGCGCGGCAACGTCTGGGCCTCGATCCCGGGGAACCTGACCGCGAGCGTGCTCTGGCCGGTGGCCGGTGTCGAGCCGGAGCGGGTCGCCGGCCTCGGCTTCGTCGCCGGCATCGCGCTGGTCGAGGCCCTGGACGCGGCCTGCGGCCCCGACTCGGCCGGGACGTTCGGCCTCAAATGGCCGAACGACGTGCTCGCGGGCGGGGCCAAGCTCGCCGGCATCCTGCTCGAGGCGGAGACGCTGCGGGGCGGCCGGCGGGCGGTGGCGATCGGGTTCGGCGTCAATGTCGCAGACGTCCCGGAGGCGTTTTCGGCCTCAGCCACCTCTCTGGCGGGGCTCGGATACCCACTTGATGCCAGCATGGTGTTGGCGGATCTGACGAATAAGCTTGCCGTGGCGGCCCGTATCTGGGATCGCGGACGGGGATTTCCTGAGATTCGCGAGCGTTGGCTCGCACGGGCCTCCGGCCTCGGATCGCGCATCGCGGTCCGCAGCGGGACGGAGACCCTGGTCGGCGATTTCGAAGACATCGACGAGGGGGGGCGGCTCGTGATCCTCGCCCCCGATGGAACGCGGCGGACCGTGACGGCGGGCGAGGTGCATTTTGGGACGGCCGCGACGGCGGCATGAGATGGATTCTGGATTTATGACAACGGGACAGGACGAGCTCGTCTTCCTGCCGCTCGGCGGCGTGGGCGAGATCGGGATGAACGCGGCGCTCTACGGCTTCGGGCCGGAGAAGGGCCGCAAGTGGATCATGGTCGATTGCGGGATGGGGTTCGCGAGCGAGGAGGCGATGCCCGGCGTCGACCTCATGTTCCCGGACCTCTCCTACATCGAGGAGCGCAAGAAGGACCTTCTCGGGATCTTCATCACCCACGCGCACGAGGACCATATCGGCGCGATCAGCGAGCTGTGGCCGCGCCTCAAGGTGCCGGTCTACGCGACCCGCTTCGCCAAGAGCCTGCTCGAGACCCGGCGCCTGTCGGAGCCGGGCGCGCCGAAGGTCGACCTGCGCGAGATCAAGCCGGGCCGGCGCGTGACGCTCGGGCCGTTCGAGATCGACTACGTGCCGGTCTCGCACTCGATCCCGGAATCGAATGCGGTGGCGATCCGCACCTCGGCCGGCCTCGTGCTGCACACCGGCGACTGGAAGATCGACCCGACGCCGATCCTCGGCGACGTGACCTCGGCCGAGGCCTTCCGCGCCATGGGCGACGAGGGCATCCTGGCGCTGGTCTGCGATTCGACCAACGTCGTCCGCGAGGGCTTCTCGCCGAGCGAGGCCGAGGTCGCCTCGACCCTGGCCAAGCTGATCGCGGCCGCGCCCCAGCGCGTGGCGGTGACGACCTTCGCCTCGAACGTCGCCCGCATCCGCGCGGTGGCCGAAGCCGCCAAGGCCTGCGGGCGCGAGGTGGTCGCGGTCGGCCGCGCCATGGACCGGGTCATCGACGTCGCCCGCGAATGCGGCTTCCTCGACGGGCTGCAGGAGTTCCGCCGCGCCGATTCGTGGCGCGACCTGCCGCGCGACAAGGTCGTGGCGCTGCTCACCGGCTCGCAGGGCGAGCCCCGGGCGGCGCTCGCCCGCGTCTCCCGCAAGGACCATCCGGACATCGCGCTCGCCGCCGGCGACCAGGTGATCTTCTCCTCGCGCGCCATCCCCGGCAACGAGCGCGACGTCGGCGCGATCATCAACGACCTGATCGAGCAGGGCGTCGAGGTCATCACCGACCGGACCGAGCTGGTCCACGTCTCCGGCCACCCGCGCCGCGACGAGATGGCCGAGATGTACGCCTGGACCCGGCCGCAGACGGCGATTCCCGTCCACGGCGAGGCGCTTCACCTCGACGAGCATGCGCGCTTCGCCCGCGCCCACGGCGTCGACAACGTGGTCAAGGCCCGCAACGGCACCCTGATCCGCCTGAGCCCGGGCAAGCCGGAGATCATCGACCACGTGAAGTCGGGCCGCCTGTTCAAGGACGGCAACGTTCTGATCGACGGGAAGGACCGCGCGATCCCCGAGCGGCGCAAGCTCGCCCAGGCCGGCCTCGTCTCGGTGGCGATCGCCATCGACGAGAGCGGCGAGGTGTTGGGCGAGCCGGCGGTCGACATCATCGGCCTGCCCAACCGCGGCCGCGGCGGCGCGCCGCTGATCGACACCGTGGTCGATTCGGTCTCGCGCACCCTGTCGGGCATGTCCAAGGGCAAGCGCCGCGACTCGGAGGCCGTCGAGAAGGCGGTCGACCGCGCCGTGCGCTCGGCCGTCAACGAGGTCTGGGGCAAGAAGCCCGCCTGCCACGTGCAGGTGGTCGAAGTCTGATCTTTACCCTCCCCCCGTTGCGGGGGGAGGGCGCCTGCGAAAACGTCGCTTCGCGCATTCGACCCGCATTCGCAGCGGCGATCCGGCTCTCGAGTCTCGGCTCGGACCTGCGCGTATCCGCTCCAACCCCGTCATCCCGGGGCCGCGAAGCGGAGCCCGGGATCCAGAACCGCCGGCGGCGTCGTCACCGGCACGCCGCGGCGGCTCTGGGTTCCGGGCTCGCCGACGGAGCCCGTGAACGACGGGTTCGGGTTGCCAGGGGGCTCCGGATCGTTAGGTCGGTGGAGACCTCGAATGGGGCGCAGCGTCCTCTCGCGGAAGACAGTTAGGGAGAAACCAATGATCGGCCGGCTCAACCACGTCGCCATCGCGGTGCGCGATCTCGACGCCGCCTGCAAGGTCTACCGCGAGACGCTGGGCGCGACGCTGACCGCGCCGCTGCCGCAGCCCGAGCACGGCGTCACCGTCGTGTTCGTCGAATTGCCCAACAGCAAGATCGAGCTGATGGCGCCGCTCGGCGCGGATTCGCCGATCGCCAGCTTCGTCGAGCGCAACCCGGGCGGCGGCGTCCACCACGTCTGCTACGAGGTCGACGACATCATCGCCGCCCGCGACCGGCTCAAGGCCGAGGGCGCCCGCGTGCTCGGCACCGGCGAGCCCCGCATCGGCGCGCACGGCAAGCCGGTGCTGTTCCTGCACCCGAAGGACTTCCTCGGGACGCTGACCGAGCTGGAGCAGGTCTGATCCGGGTGAACGCGCTCCTGAAGGCCGTGGCGCGCACGACGCCGCGGACGCTCGGCGTCGTGCTGGTTCTGGTGGCCGCCTTCGTCGCGGTGGCGGTTCTGCAGTTCCGTCTCACGGTGTTCGGCGCGAGCGCGTTGTACTTCGTGGTGTGGTGGACGCTGCTCTTCGCGATCCTGCCGATCCGCAACCAGGCCGAGACCGACCCGGCCCGCGTGGTGCCGGGCCAGGATCCCGGCGCGCCGGCCGCGCCGCGGCTCCGCGAGAAGGCGATCTGGACGACGCTCGCCGCCGGCGCGGCCTTCCTGGTCGCGCTCGCCGCGTTCCCCCTGACGGGCCTCTAGGCGCCTTCCGCTCCCGGATGTCGCGTTGACAGCCCGTCGACGCCTGGCGAAAGCTTCGCCGTGGCGCGGCGCTCGACCGCCCGTCATCCCAGGACGACGGAGGATCGCATGCTGGCGCCGGGCGCAATGCCGGAGGGCGAGGCCGCCGCCGGTGCGGCGGCACGGCGGCTCCTGCCGATCGTCCTGGCGCTGTTCTTCACCTGGGGGCTCGCCACCGTTCTCGTCGACATCGTCACCCCGAAGCTCAAGAGCCTGTTCGCGCTGAGCTACGCCGAGGCGACGCTGACGCAGTTCGCGTTCTTCATCGCCTACGCAGTGGTCTCCCTGCCGGCCGGCCTCCTCGTCTCCCGCATCGGCTACATGCGCGGGCTGGTGCTCGGGCTCCTGGTGATGACGGCCGGCTGCGTGCTGTTCGCGCCCGCCGCGCGGGCCGGCGTGTTCCCACTGTTCCTCCTCGCCCTGTTCGTGATGGCGTCCGGCATCGCGGTGCTGCAGGTCGCGGCGAACCCGCTGGTCGCGCGGCTCGGTGCGCCCGAGCGGGTGTCGAGCCGGCTGACGCTGGCGCAGACCTTCAACGCGCTCGGCACCACCGTCGGCCCGGCGGTCGGCGCCTGGGCGATCCTCGGCCGCGACGCTCCGGCGCCGGCCGATGCGGCGACCGCCTCGCCCGCCATGCTCGCCGCCGCGCGGCAGGCCGAGGCGGCGGTGCTGCAGGGGCCGTTCCTCGCCATCGCGGCCGGCCTCTTCGCGCTGGCGATCCTGTTCTGGTCGCTTCGCGGCAGCGTCCGGGAGACGCCGACGGCGGCGGTCGCGGGCTTCGGCCTCGATCTGCTCGCCCGGCCG
This sequence comes from Methylobacterium sp. E-025, assembly GCF_022829705.1. Lineage (NCBI taxonomy): Bacteria > Pseudomonadati > Pseudomonadota > Alphaproteobacteria > Hyphomicrobiales > Methylobacteriaceae > Methylobacterium > Methylobacterium sp. E-025. The sequence continues at coordinate 39,825 of NZ_JAKSYR010000062.1, read as the reverse complement.
CGCCTCGCCCTCGGCGCCCTGGCCTTGTTCCTCTACGTCGGGGCGGAAGTCTCGATCGGCACGCTGATGGTCAGCTACCTCGAGGAGCCGCGCGTCCTCGGGGCGGATCCGGCCACCGCCGGCCATCTGCTCAGCGTCTACTGGGGCGGCGCGCTGGCCGGGCGAATCGTCGGCAGCCTCGCGCTGCGCCATGTCCGGGCCGGCGCGGCGCTCGCGGCCTGCGCCGTCGCGGCCGGCCTCCTCGTCACGGTGTCGGCCCTGTCCCACGGGTCGGTCGCCGCCTGGACGCTGCTCACGGTCGGCCTCGCCAACGCGATCCTGTTCCCGACGATCTTCGCGATGGCGATCGAGGGCCTGGGCGATCGCACGGCGCAGGGGTCGGGGATCGTCTGCGTGGCGATCGTCGGCGGAGCGATCGTGCCGGTGATCACCGGAACCCTCGCCGACCATGCCGGGCTCGGGACCGCCCTCGGGGTGCCGGTGCTGTGCTACCTCTGCGTGGCGGGCTACGGGCTGGCCAACCTGCGCACCGCTCGAGACGTGCCGGCCACCGGGCCGCTGCCGGCCTGAGCGTTCGCGGGCGTACGAAACAAAAAAGCAAGGCCCGAGGCCTTGCTTTTCAAGCAGTCAATCTGGTTCGACCTTTGGTTGTCCTACGCATTGACTGCGTGGCGGTCGATTTTCCTCCCGAGACCCGGACCTTTGCGTTCCCTCTGAGGGGCTACGCAACCATCGCGGGCTGCTTATAGGAACAACATTTCGTCCTGTCACCGGGTCGAAGGGACAAATCTGCGTTTTTTCGCCGAGAAATTGCAGGGAACCGTCTCCGGGGCCGTCGGCGGGTGGCGAAGCGACGAAACCAGGCTCCGGCCGGCCCCGAAGACCCAAGCCGCTTGTGTTTTCCGGTTGCAATGTGTTGTGTGCCCCCGGCAACGGGATCGGCGTCCGCGCGCGCCGCCAGACCCGAACCGACCGCCGGATCCGTCAAAGAAGCCTCATGCGTCTGTCCCGCTACTTCCTGCCGACCTTGCGCGAGACGCCCAAGGAAGCCGAGATCGTCTCGCACCGGTTGATGCTGCGCGCCGGCCTCGTGCGCCAGGAATCGGCCGGCATCTACGCGTGGCTGCCGCTCGGCCTGCGGGTGCTGAACAAGGTCTGCGACGTGATCCGCACCGAGCAGGACCGGGCCGGGGCGGTCGAGCTGCTGCTGCCGACGATCCAGTCCGCCGAGCCGTGGCGGGAATCGGGCCGCTACGACGCCTACGGCAAGGAGATGCTGCGCATCAAGGACCGGCACGACCGCGAGATGCTGTACGGCCCCACCGCCGAGGAGGTCGTGACCGGGATTTTCCGGGCGAGCGTGCGCTCCTACAAGGACCTGCCGAAGAACCTCTACCAGATCTCCTGGAAGTTCCGCGACGAGGTGCGCCCGCGCTTCGGCACGATGCGCTCGCGCGAGTTCCTGATGAAGGACGCCTACTCCTTCGACTTCGACCAGGCCGGCGCCCGCCATGCCTACAACCGGATGTTCGTGGCCTACCTGCGCACCTTCGCGGGCCTCGGCCTCAAGGCGATCCCGATGCGGGCCGATACCGGGCCGATCGGCGGCGACCTCAGCCACGAGTTCATCATCCTCGCCCAGACCGGCGAGAGCGAGGTGTTCTGCGACCGCGCCTATCTCGACTTCGAGATCCCGCCCGCGACCGTGGATTTCGAGGACGTCGCCGGCCTGCAGGGCCTCGTCGACGCCTGGACCTCGCACTACGCCGCCACCGACGAGATGCACGAGGCCGACGCCTTCGCCGAGGTGCCGGAGGAGAACCGCATGTCGGCCCGCGGCATCGAGGTCGGGCACATCTTCTACTTCGGCACGAAGTATTCCGAGCCGATGGGCGCCAAGGTCGCCGGCCCGGACGGGATCGAGCGCCCGGTCCACATGGGCTCCTACGGCATCGGCCCGAGCCGCCTGGTCGCCGCGATCATCGAGGCGTCGCACGACGAGGCCGGCATCATCTGGCCGGATGCGGTCGCGCCGTTCGACGTCGCGCTGATCAACCTGAAGACCGGCGACGCCGCGACCGACGCCGCCTGCGCCGAGATCCAGGGGACGCTCGAGGCCGCCGGCCTCAGCGTGCTCTACGACGATCGCGACGAGCGGCCGGGCGCGAAGTTCGCCACCGCGGACCTGATCGGCCTGCCCTGGCAGGTGGTGGTCGGCCCTAAGAGCCTGGCCGAGGGCAAGGTCGAGCTGAAGCGCCGCGCCGGCGGGGAGCGCGAGACCCTGGCGCCGGTGGACCTGATCACCCGCATCCGGCGTGCCTGAGGCTCCGATGGCGGTCGAAGCCGGCACCGAGGCGAGCACGCGGAAGCCGGCATGGCTGCGCGGGGCGACCGCGCCGTTCGCGGCCTTCGAGTGGATCATCGCCGGACGCTACCTGCGCGCGCGCCGCCGCGGCGGCGGCGTCTCGGTGGTGGCCTTCTTCTCGGTGCTCGGCATCGCGCTCGGCGTCGCGACGCTGATCATCGTGCTCTCGGTGATGAACGGCTTCCGGACCGAGCTGCTGTCGAAGATCGTCGGCATCAACGGCCACATCTTCGTCACCCCGATCGACCGGACCTTCACCGATTTCGCCGACCTGTCCGAGCGCCTGTCGAAGGTGGCGGGCGTGCGGGCCGCGATTCCGCTGGTCGAGGGCCAGGCCTTCGCCTCGTCGCCCTACGGCGGCAGCGGCGTGCTGGTCCGCGGCGTGCGCGGCGACGACCTCGGGGCGATCGGCGGCATCGCCAAGTCGCTTCGCGGCGGCACGCTGGAGGGCTTCGACGACGGCTCGGGGGTGCTGATCGGCCGCCGGCTCGCCGACAGCCTGGCGATCCAGGCCGGCGACACCATCACGCTCTCGACGCCGAAGGGCGCGACCACGGCCTTCGGCACCGCGCCGCGGACCAAGAGCTACACGGTCAAGGCGATCTTCGAGATCGGCATGACCGAGTTCGACTCGACCTTCGTGTTCATGCCGCTCGCCGAATCGCAGGCGTTCTTCAACCGCGAGGGCGACGTCAGCCTGATCGAGATCTACATCGACAACCCCGACGCGGTCGCCGCCATGCGCGAGCCGCTGGAGCTGGCGGCCGAGCGGCCGGTGCTGCTCACCGATTGGCGCCAGCGCAACCGAACCTTCTTCGGGGCGCTCGAGGTCGAGCGCAACGTGATGTTCCTGATCCTGAGCCTCATCGTCGTCGTGGCGACCTTGAACATCGTCTCCGGCCTGATCCTGCTGGTGCGCGACAAGTCGAGCGACATCGCCATCCTGCGCACCATGGGCGCGACCCCCGGCACGGTGATGCGCGTCTTCCTGATCAACGGCGCGCTGATCGGCCTCGTCGGCACCCTGTCGGGCCTCGGGCTCGGCATCCTGATCACGCTGAACATCAAGCCGATCCAGCGCGTGCTGTTTCCCGGCGCCTGGGACCCGACGGTGCGGTTCCTCGCCGAGATCCCGGCCGAGATGAACCCCACCGAGATCACCGTCGTGGTGCTGACCTCGTTCCTGCTCGCGCTCGCCGCGACGGTCTATCCCTCCTGGCGCGCGGCCCGGCTCGATCCGGTGCAGGCGCTGCGCTACGGCTGAGCGGCAGTTCCATGAGCGGCACCTCCGAGAGCGCCGGCATCCCGCCGGTGCCGGCCCTGTTCTTTTCCCGCGTCGAGCGGCGCTATGCGCAGGGCGACCGGTCGCTCGACATCCTGCGCGGGGCCGACCTCGCGATCTGGCCGGGCGAGCTGGTCGCGCTGGTCGCGCCGTCGGGCGCCGGCAAGTCGACCCTGCTGCACCTCGCCGGCCTGCTGGAGCGGCCGGACGACGGCGAGGTCTACGTCGGCGGCCAGCCGACCGCGGCGATGAAGGATGCCGAGCGCACGCGCTTCCGCCGTGAGGAGATGGGCTTCGTCTACCAGTTCCATCACCTGCTGCCGGAGTTCTCGGCGCTGGAGAACGTGGTGATGCCCCAGCTCATCCGCGGGCTCGGGCGGGGTGAGGCGAAGGCGCGCGCCACCGAGCTCCTGAGCTTCCTCGGCCTCAAGGACCGCCTCGTCCACCGGCCGGCGGAGCTGTCCGGCGGCGAGCAGCAGCGCGTCGCGATCGCGCGCGCCGTCGCCAACGGCCCGCGCCTGCTGCTCGCCGACGAGCCCACCGGCAACCTCGACCCCTCGACCGCGGGGCACGTCTTCTCGATCCTGCTCTCGCTGGTGCGCGCTTCCGGCCTCGCCGCCCTCATCGCCACCCACAACATGGAGCTCGCCGCCCGCATGGACCGCCGGGTCACGATCCGCGACGGGCTGATCCAGCAGCTGGACTGAGCGGCGCACGGCGCGGTTCGGGATCCGCGCTCCATCCGTGCCGAATCGGAGCATTCGTCGCGAGATCCGCGCAGGCGTTGCAACCGAAACGAAGGGTCGCGGATTACCCGTTCGGACACGCACGAAGCGTCTCCGCTCCGGTGCCGGCGCGCCGGCCAAGCTGCCCAGGCGAGACCCAGATCCATGTCGACGACGTCCGTTGCTCCCGTCCTCGCGCTCGTCGCGCTCCTCGGCTTCGCCGCCCCCACGACGGCGTCGGCGGCCCCCGCCACCGCGACCGTGACCAAGGTCGCCGAGGTGACGCCCCCCGTCCGTCCGGTCTCGGTCACCGAGGGCGAGGACGACGGCGGCACCTGCAGCCGGATCCGCCGCCGGCTCTGGGTCGAGGGCGAAGGCTGGATCGTCCGCCGTATCACCACTTGCCGTTGAGCGGAATCGACTTCGGCGCCGCGCGCAATTCTGTGGGCAACAGCGCTCGCCGCGCGGTTTCAGCAGTCTTCGCCCGTGGCTTGGGCGGGCCGACCGGAACGAGATCGGCGAGACCGGGGTTTGCCCCGCATGTCAGCGTCCCGACCGGAGTTGCGATCCATGACCCGTCACCATCCGTCCCGCTCGCGGATCGCCGCCCGGTTCGCGCTCGCCGCCGCCCTGTCGCTCGGCGTCGGGGCCGCGCACGCCGAGACCGTGCGCGTCGCACCCTACGGCTACGGCTCGGCCTATGGCGGTCCGGTCGGGTACGGCTTCGCCGACGAGGCGGTGCGCGGTGCGTATATCGGTGCGCCCTTCAGCAGCGTGCCCTCGCCGAACCGCATCGTCCCGGCCCCCTGGAGCTACGGCACCTACGGCATCCCGACGATCTCGGGCCTGCGCGAGGCACCGGTGGCGGCGCCGAGCCTGACCGTGATCAACCCCGGCCTTCACCCGGCCTCCCGCCGCGGGCAGGGGCCGCGCATCCTGTCGCGCGGACGCGATGGCGCCTGGACCTCGGGCGGGCAGGTCCAGTCCGGGAACGGCGTCTCGGTCGTCACGGTCTCCGTGCCGCGGCGCTGAGCGTCATCGGCGTTCGGGCTCGGTGTGCGCCGCGTACCACGCGGCATAGGGCGTGTTGCGCGGATGGCGCCCGCCCTGGTCCTCGGCTCCATCCGTCCACCAGACCGGCCCGCGCTCGCCGAGGGCTTCCTTGGCGGCCTGCACGGCGCCGCGCGCCGACCGCAGCAGCGCCGGAGCCTGGGGATCGCCCTTCCGTTCGGCCCGCTTGGCCGCCCCGACGGCGCGGCGCGCATCCATCAGCGCGTCGACGTGGCGTTGCCGGGCCGCTTCCGGCAGGCGCGGGTCGGTGCAGCGCCAGAGCCGCTCCCCGACGACGAAGTAGCGCCCGTCCGGCGTGCGCGGGTACGGCGCCGCCTCCGCCCCCTCCGACCTTCCTGTCGCGGTCACGCTCGCCTCCCGCACCCGCAATCGGGGTTCCCGCTCGTCCTCGGCGCCGCGTCGGCGCCGACCGGCGTTCGTACGATTCCATCGCCGATCATCCACGTGTGCGCGAGCCGAGACTGCATCTTAAGGTTTTTAAGGCTTGGTTGCATCAGAACCCGTTTCCATCGGTATCGCGCGCCATGCACATCGTCATCGTCGATTCGAGCCGCGTCGTCCTCAAGATCATCACCGGGCTGCTGGAACCGCGCGGGCACGTCGTGAGCGCCTTCACGGACTCGGCCGCCGCCCGCGATTTCCTGGAGGAGACCCCGAGCGTCCGGGTGCTGATCACCAGCCTCGAGGTCCGGCCGGTGACGGGACTGGAGCTGTGCTGGTCGGCCCGGCTCCTCGCCGAGGCGCGCCGCCCCCTCTACGTCGTCACGATGTCGTCGGCGCGCAACGCGCGGAACCTCGCCGAGGCCTTGGACAGCGGCGCCGACGACTTCATCGAGAAGCCGCCGAGCGCCGAGGAGCTGCATGCGCGCCTGCGCGCGGCCGAGCGCCTGACCACGATGCAGAACGAGCTGATCCGGCTCGCCGAGACCGACCCGCTCACCGGCCTGCTCAACCGCCGCGCCTTCTTCGCCCGGGTCGGCGCGGCGACCGAGCGCGCCGGCAACCACGGGGCGCTTTCGGCCGTGCTCGCCGACATCGACCATTTCAAGCGCATCAACGACGAGCACGGCCACGATGTCGGCGATGCCGCGATCAAGGCCGTGGCCGAGCTTCTGGGCGCCCAGGGGATCGTCGGGCGCCTCGGCGGCGAGGAGTTCGCGGTGGTGCTGCCCGGACTTTCCCTCACCGAGGCCGAGGCCGTTGCCGGGCGCCTCCGCCTGCAGGTGAGGGACCTCCGCATCCGCGGATCGCGCGGCCCCGTGCGCATGACGTGCAGCTTCGGCGTCAGCACCTGGTGCGAGGGCGACAGCGTCACCGCGCTGACCAAGCGTGCCGACATCGCCCTCTACGAGGCCAAGACCTCCGGGCGCGACCGCGTCGTCTCGGCCGAGAACGACCTCGTCCTCGCCCGCGCCGGCTGAAGCCCGGTCCGCTTCGCCGGCACGGGGACCCGCCGCCCTGCGTCGCTCGGTCGTCACGGAGACGGAGGGACGTTAAGGTTGATCGCGCTGTGCCTATGCGAGACACGCGTTAAGTATAAGTCCGGCGCCGTATCTGATTTCGACACAAGTCGACTGCGAAAGACCGCAGGATTCGTCTGGAACGAGTCTTGAAACACTTCTTCCGACCCCGGCCGAATTGTGCCATGCCGGGAAAGAAGGGTGCGCGGTATGAGTACGGCCGTAGACGTCCTGGTGTTCGACGAGCCCCAGGAGCTGAATCCCGCCTTCCGCGCGACGCTGGAGCACATGCCGGCGCTCCATACGATCGGCGAGGCCGACCTCGACCAGGTCGACCCGGCCAACACCGTCGCGCTGATCTTCCTAGACGAGACCCGGCTGCAGGTCGGGCTCAGCCACCTCGTGGACCTCAAGGCGCGCCTGCCGGCGCTGCGGACGCTGGTGGCGTTCCAGGCGCTGAACGCGGCCGACGTCGACGCGCTGCGGGAGGCCGGGGCGGACGCCTTCGTGGCCCGCTCCGCCACGCCGCGGGACCTCTGCAACGCCGTGCTAACCCTGGCCGAGGGCGCCCCGCGGCTGATCGCCCGGAGCGAGGTCGAGGCGGGCACGGCCCCGTCCGCGGAGCCGGCCGACAGCCTCGGGCTGACGCCGCGCGAGGCCGAGGTCCTGCGCTTCCTCAGCGCCGGCTTCAGCAACAAGGAGGTCGCGCGCCGCCTGATGCTGTCGGTCCGCACGGTGGAGACCCACCGCCTGAACCTGCGCCGCAAGACCCAGACCGGACGGTTGAAGGATCTGGTCTCGCTCGCCCGTCAGCTCGGCCTCGCGCCGGTGCTCGACACCGAGCAGGGCCGTCGCGGGGCCGAATCGGCGCGGGCCAGCACGGGCGAGGGTCCGGCGCGCCATTGAGCGCGCCGCGACCCGGCCGGGCGGGCGTTCAGGCGCGCGCGGCCTCCGCGCCCTTGGCGGCCTTCGCCGCGGGCTTGCGCGGCGTGTTCGTCTTCGCCGCCTTGCCGGCCCGAGCCGTCCGGCGCGCGGCCTTCGCCGTGCCGGTCGAGGGCGCGTCTCCGGCGAGCCGGGTCTGCAGCAGGCTCAGCACCGCCGCCTCCTCCGGGCGCAGGCGGCCGAGATCCTCGACCAGCTCGCTCTCGACCGCGTCCTTCACCTGGAGCAGCAGGGCGCCTTCGAGGTAGCAGTCGATGATCTGCGGGTGGATGTAGCACTTGCGGCAGATGGTCGGCGTGTTGCCGAGCCGGGCCGACACGTTCTCGATCGCCGCGCGGACGTTCTTCTTGGCGCCGGCCTCGCCGTCGAAGGTCTCGAACTCGCGAAGCGCCAGCGCCGCCAGCACCGTGCCGGCCCAGGTGCGGAAGTCCTTCGCCGTGATGTCCTGCCCCGAGATCTCGCGCAGGTACGCGTTGACGTCCGACGAGGTCACGTCGCGCTGCTCGCCGGCCTCGTCGATGTACTGGAACAGCTCCTGGCCCGGCAGGTCCTGGCAGGCCTTGACGATCCTGGCCACGCGCCGGTCCTTCACCGACAGGTTCCAGATCTTGCCGCTCTTGCCCTTGAAGCGGAAGGTCATCGCCGCGCCCTCGACCGTCACGTGCGGGTCGCGCAGCGTCGTCAGGCCGTAGCTCTTATTGGCCTTGGCGTAGTCGTCGTTGCCGACGCGGATCAGCGTCGTCTCGAGGAGATGCACCACGGTGGCGAGCACCTTCTCGCGCGACAGGCCCCTGCGCCGCATGTCCGCGTCGATCCGCGTGCGGATGCCCGGCAGCGCGTCGGCGAAGGCCATGATGTGGCTGAACTTCGTCGAGTCCCGCGCCGCGCGGAAATCGGGATGGTAGCGGTACTGCTTGCGCCCCTTGGCATCGCGCCCGGTGGCCTGGATGTGGCCGTTCTTGCGCGGGCAGATCCACACGTCGGTGTAGGCCGGCGGGATCGCCAGGGACTTGATCCGCTGGACCTGCGCCTTGTCGCGGACGGGCGCGCCCTTGGCGTCGACGAAGCGGAAGCCCTTGGCGGTCTTCTTCCGGGTCAGGCCCGGCATCGTGTCGTCGACGTAGGCGAGCCCGGCCTCGGCGGCCGCGTCGCGCGGGTCGACGACGGTGCCGGCGGTCTCGTCCGAGGACACGAGATCCGATGCCATGAGCGCTGCTCCTCGCTTGCGAAAGCCTGCCCTCAACCGGTCGCCGCGCGGCCGTGTTCCGGCGCCTGCGTATCCGCCGTACATGGATGCGCGCCCGTGTTAGAGGCTCGTGCGATGGACGCCGCCCCTTCCGCCCCCGCCGCGCCGATGCGGCGCCTCGCCTTCGTCGTCACCGAGGACTGGTTCTTCGCCTCGCATTTCCTGCCGATGGCGCGGGCGGCGGTGGCGATGGGCCTGTCGGTCGCCGTGGTGACGCGGGTGCGCGACCACCGCGCGGTGGTCGAGGCGACGGGCGCCCGGGTGATCGCTTTGGAGGCGGAGCGCTCCAGCCTCAACCCGATGGCCGCCGGCTACGCCGCGGGGCAGCTCGCCGCGATCCTGAAGGCCTGGAAGCCCGATATCGTCCACTGCATCGCGCTGCGCGGGATCCTGGTCGGCGGCACGGCGGCGGCGATGGCCGGCATCCCGGCGCGCGTCTACGCGCTCACCGGCCTCGGGCTGATCGGCGCGCGCGCCGACGCGGCCGGACGCCTCTCGCGGACCGCCCTGCGCCACCTGATCCGCGGGCCGCTGGCCTCGAAGCGCACCCGCTTCCTGTTCGAGAACCCGGACGACGCCGCCGCCCTCGGCCTCGACCCGGCCGACACCGCGGTGACGATCGTCGGCGGTGCCGGCGTCGACCCGGACGCGTTCGTGCCGCGGCCGCTGCCGCCGCATCCGCCGCTCCGGGTCGCGATCGTGGCGCGGATGCTGTGGTCGAAGGGGATCGACGTCGCCGTCGAGGCGGTGCGGCTCGCCCGCGCGCAGGGCGTTGCGGTCGAGCTTGCGCTGCACGGCGCGCCCGATCCCTCGAACCGCCGGGCGATCCCCGAGGCGACGCTGCGCGACTGGTCCCGCGACGGGGTCGCCTGGCTCGGGCCGACGCGGGACGCGGCCGCGGCCTTCGCCGGCGCCCATGTCGGCTGCCTGCCCTCCCGCGGCGGCGAGGGCCTGCCGCGCACCCTGCTGGAGGCCGCCGCCTGCGGCCGGGCGCTGCTCACCACCGACGTGCCGGGCTGCCGCGCCCTGGTGCGCGACGGCATCGAGGGCCTCGTCGTCCCCCCCGGCGACGCGCCGGCTCTGGCCGCCGCCCTGGTCCGGCTCGCGGGCGATCCCGATCGCGTGGCCGCCCTCGGCGCGGCGGCCCGCAGGCGCATCGTCGAGGACGGGTTCTCGGAGCACGCGGTGGCGCAGGCCGTGTGCGGCCTCTATCGCGAGCTGCTCGGGCCATGATCACGCCGGAGAACGCCGCCGCCTTCATCCGCGCGAACACCCGCCTGCTGCCGGTGGCGCATGCGCCGGAGATCGTGCTCCACGTCGCCGACGAGGCGACGGAGCTGTGGCAGAAGACCGAGGACGAGCTCGCCGAGATCGGCCTGCCGCCGCCGTTCTGGGCCTTCGCCTGGGCCGGCGGGCAAGCCCTCGCCCGCTACCTCCTCGACAACCCGGAAATCGCCGCTGGCCGGCGCGTGCTCGACTTCGCCTCCGGCTCCGGCCTCGTGGCGATCGCGGCGGCGCGGTCCGGCGCCGCCTCGGTGCTCGCCAGCGACCTCGATGCCTTCGCGATCGCGGCGATCCCGCTGAACGCCGCCGCCAACGGCGTCTCCGGGCGCATCGCCACCTCCTCCGCCGACCTGATCGGCACGGTGCCCGACGTCGATCTCGTGCTCGCCGCCGACATCTTCTACGAGCGCGACCTCGCCGGCGCGGTCGGCGACTGGCTCGGCCGCCTGCACGCGGCCGGCACCACGGTGCTCATCGGCGATCCCGGCCGCAGCTACCTGCCGCGCGCCCGCCTCGAGGCGATCGCCAGCTACGCCGTGCCGGTGACGCGGGCGCTGGAGGATGCCGAGATCAAGCAGAGCCACGTCTGGCGCTTTGTCGCGTGATCGCGCCGCCGAAGGCCGCCGGTGATGGCCGGCGATGCGGATTTCTATCGAAGATAGTATTCGCCTGACCATCCAGTGGTTGTATGCGCCGCAACGTCATCGATCATTTTTCGCTGCCGCAGCATTCGTTCTCGGCGGTATGTATTGCGCGGCTTGGGATCGAACGAATTGTAGGTTGATTAATGTCCGTCGGGCAAAGTTCGCTCCAGGCCACCTGAAGTTTCGGTGGGACATGGACCGGACGATGAACGATCCCAACGCTACGATCACGCTGCCCGCCGGCAGCGCGATCTTCGAGGAAGGCGAGCCCGGAACCGTGGCCTACCTGATCGTCGCCGGACGGGCCGCGATCTTCCTGCGCCGCGACGGCATCGAGCAACCGCTCGCCGAGCGCGGCCCCGGCGAGATCTTCGGCGAGATGGCGATCCTCGATTCGGGCCCGCGCCCCACCTCGGCGCGGGCGATCGAGGACTGCGTCCTCGTCCCGATCTCCGAGGCGCAGATCGAGAATCGCCTCCTGCAGGCGGACCCGATCCTGCGCCTGTGCCTCGGCGTGGTCATGGCCCGCTATCGCGACGCGATCGCGCTGCTGAAACCGCATGCCCCGGCCGTGACGGCGCGCCCCGTCGCCGTCGAGCCCTCGCCGGCGCTCAAGGCGGATTTCCAGGCCGCGATCTCCGTGGTGATGATGGAGCGCGCCCTGCGCCGGGCGCTCGACCGCAACGAGTTCGAGCTGTTCCTCCAGCCGATCGTGCGACTCGGCACCGAAACGCTGGCCGGCTTCGAGGCGCTGATCCGCTGGCGCCACCCCGAGCAGGGCCTGGTGCCGCCGATGACGTTCATCCCCGTGGCCGAATCGAGCGGGCTGATCGTCGAGATCACCGAATGGGTCGTCTCCGAGGTCGGCCGGATCATGCCGGAGATCATGATGGCGGCCCTGCAGAACCCGGGCGCCGCCGACGGGCCGCTGTTCCTCTCGATCAACGTCACCGGTTACGACCTCGCCCGCGCGAGCTTCCCGGCGATGGTCGGCGATATGCTGCGCTCCACCGGCATCGCCCCCGCGACGCTGAAGCTGGAGATCACCGAGAGCACGGTGATGCGCGATCCCGCGGGCGCCACGGAGGCCCTCAGCGTGTGCCGCGAGGCGGGCATGGGCATCGCCATCGACGATTTCGGCACCGGCTACTCGTCGCTGAGCTACCTGTCGAAGCTGCCGATCACGACCCTGAAGGTGGACCGCGCCTTCGTCCGGGCGATGCTGACCACCCCGTGCAACCGCAAGATCATCCAGACGATCCTCGTGCTCGCCGACGAGCTCGGCATCCCCGTGGTGGCCGAGGGCATCGAGGCGCCGGCCGAGGCGGCCGCGCTCGCCGAGATGGGCTGCGCCTACGGCCAGGGGTACCTTTATGGCTGCCCGGTGCCGCTGGCCGACACCCTCGCCCTGATCCGGAGCTGGAAGGCCGCCGGCGGCGACGCGCCGCAGATCGCCGCGGCGTGACCGGCCGCGGATGGGCCGAGCTGTCCTGCACGCCCGGCCGATCTCATCGCGACGACCGGCTTCGACCGCGCCGCGCCGGTCGCGACCGGTGCCGCCCCGTGCGGGGATGCGCGTTTTCGCGAAGTTCGGTTAAGGATCCTCCGATAGACCGGTGCGGTTGCAAGGCCGCGCCGCGCATCGGCGCTCGGAGGTTGACGGTTTTGGGCGAGGACGATCCCGATCACGACCGGCAGGGTGCCGTCTCGGGCGCAGCCCCCTCGCCGGGCACGCCCCCCGCGGACGCGCAGCCGCCGGCCTGGGAGATCGTCCTGCCGGAGGAGGGCGCGACCGAGGATCTCGGGTTGTTCCTGGCCGAGTTCCTGATGCCGGGCGATCTCGTCGCGCTCTCGGGCGGCCTCGGCGGCGGCAAGACCACGCTGGCGCGCGCGCTGATCCGCGAGCTTGCCGGCGATCCGAGCCTCGAGGTCCCGAGCCCGACCTTCACGCTGATCCAGCCCTACGAGGGTCGCCTCGGCGCGATCGTCCATGCCGACCTCTACCGGCTGCGCAGCGCCGACGAGCTGGTCGAGCTCGGCTTCGACGAGATGACCGAGGCCGCGATCACCCTGGTCGAGTGGCCCGAGCGGCTTCCGCCCCGCGAGGGGCCGGTCCTGTCGATCGACCTGTCGCTGCGGCCCGAGTTCGGCGAGGGCTCGCGCTTCGCCCGCATCTCCGGCACCGAGGGCATGCGCGCCCGCCTCGACCGGGCGCGCGCGGTCCGCGCCCTTCTCGCCCGCAGCGGCTGGGACGAGGCGACCCGCACCCTGATGCAGGGCGACGCGTCGTCGCGCGCCTACGAGCGCCTGACGCATCCCGACGGCCGCTCGGCGGTGCTGATGATCTCGCCGCCGCGCGCCGACGGGCCGCCGGTGCGCGACGGAAAGCCCTACAGCGCCATCGTCAAGCTCGCCGAGAGCGTCCACGCCTTCGTCGCGATCGACCGGGGCCTGCGGGCGCTCGGCTTCTCGGCGCCGCGCATCTACGGCGAGGACCTCGACACCGGGCTGCTGATCCTCGAGGACCTCGGCACCGAGCCGGTGGTCGACGCCGCCGGCCCGCGGCCCGAGCGCTACGCCGAGGCGACGCGCCTGCTCGCCAAGCTCCACGCGGTCGAGCTGCCGGGCGTGCTGCCGGTGGCGGACGGCATCGACCACGTGATCCCGGCCTACGATGCCGAGGCGCTGTTGTTCGAGACCGAGCTGCTGCCGGACTGGTATGCCCCGGCGATGCGCGGCGTCACGCTCCCGCCCGAGGCGCGGGACGCGTTCGGCGCGCTCTGGGCCGAGGTGCTGGAGGGCGCCGTGCCCGCCCGCCCGACCTGGACGCTGCGCGACTACCATTCCCCCAACCTGATCTGGCTCCCCGAGCGCGACGGGCTGGAGCGCATCGGCGTGATCGACTTCCAGGACGCGGTGCTCGGCCACCCGGCCTACGACGTCGCCTCGCTGCTGCAGGACGCCCGGGTCGACGCCAACGCCGAGTTCGAGCTCAGATTGCTCGGCCTCTACGCCCGCGAGCGCCGTACCCGCGATCCGGCCTTCGACGTGCAGGGCTTCGCCACCGCCTACGCCATCCTGGCGGCGCAGCGCGCCACCAAGATCCTCGGCATCTTCGCCCGGCTGAACCTGCGCGACGGAAAGCCGGCCTACCTCGCCCACATCCCGCGGATCGAGGGCTACCTCGCCCGCAACCTCGCCCACCCGGCGCTGGCGTCCCTGCGGGACTGGCACCTGCAGCACCTTCCGGGGTTGCTCGGACGCGCCGAGCCGCCGGCCGAGCCCGCCTGAACCGCCGTCCGACCTCTCCTTCGCGAGCCCCGCGCATGAGCGACACCCCCGCCTCGCCGCCGACCGCGCAAGCCGCGATCACCCGCGCCTTCGTCCTCGCCGCGGGCCTGGGCAAGCGCATGCGCCCGGTCACCGCCACGGTGCCGAAGCCCCTGGTGGAGGTCGCGGGCAAGGCGCTGATCGACCACGCCCTCGACCGGGCGGCGGAGGGCGGGATCGAGACCGCGGTGGTCAACGTCCACTACCTGCCGGACCTGATCGAGGGGCACCTGGCCAAGCGCGTCGGCCTTCCGAAGATCGTCGTGTCCGACGAGCGCGAGACCCTGCTCGAGACCGGCGGCGGCGTGAAGAAGGCGCTCGCCCTGGTCGGCGCGGACCCCTTCGTGGTGTTCAACTCGGATTCGTTCTGGCTGGAGGGCCCGACCCCGAACCTCGCCCGGCTCATCGAGGCCTGGGACGCGGCGCGGATGGACATCCTGCTCCTGGTGGCGCCGACCACCACGAGCCTCGGCTACGAGGGCTCGGGCGACTTCGTCATGGACGCCGACGGCCGGCTGGAGCGGCGCGGCGAGCGCCGGGTGGCCCCCTTCATCTACGCGGGCGTCGCCATCGTGAAGCCGGAGCTGTTCGCCGACACGCCGGACGGCGCGTTCTCGCTCAACCTGCTGTTCGACCGGGCGATCGCGGCGGGCCGCCTGTCCGGGCTGCGGCTCGACGGGCAATGGCTCCACGTCGGCACGCCCGACGCGATCCGCGCCGCCGAGGAGCGCGTGCGGGTGAGCGCGCAGGAGGGGTGAGCCGCGATTCCGTTTGAGGAACGGATGCGGAACCTCTAGATTGCTCGCATCGAGGATGGCCCTGGTCGCTGCGGAGGTCTCGGTGGACGTGAAGGAAGCGGTTTCCAAGGCGAAAGACTACGTCGCCGCGGTCTTCGATGCCGAGCAGCCGACGAATATCGGTCTCGAGGAGATCCGGTTCGACGACGCGCTGAACCAGCGGCTCATCACCGTCAGGTTTTCGCGGCCCTGGGACGCGTCCGAGCCGCTCGTGACCGCTCTCGGGCGCGATCTCGATCCGAAACGATCCTACCAGGTGGTGCACCTCAAGGACGATGACGGCCGCGTCGTCTCCGTCACCAACCGCCGGGTCGAACCTTGAGTGCCGGACGCCTGCTCGTCGACACGAACCTGCTTCTGCTGCTCTTCGTCGGGACCGTCTCCCGATCATACATCGCCGCGCATCGGCGCGCGCGCGTCCACACGATCGACGACTTC
This sequence comes from Methylobacterium sp. E-025, assembly GCF_022829705.1. Classification (NCBI taxonomy): domain Bacteria; kingdom Pseudomonadati; phylum Pseudomonadota; class Alphaproteobacteria; order Hyphomicrobiales; family Methylobacteriaceae; genus Methylobacterium; species Methylobacterium sp. E-025. The sequence continues at coordinate 24,241 of NZ_JAKSYR010000062.1, read as the reverse complement.
GTGCTGCTGAAGCTCCGGATCGGGGATGCGGCGATCTTCGTCGCCACGCCGAACGTCCTTGTCGAGACCGCGTACCTGATCCGACAATTCGACCAGGCCCGCCTGGCTCCGGTTCTCGAGGCGTTCCGTTCCTACGCGGAGGCGGCGACGGAGACGTATGCGCCGAGCGCGGATGCCGTCGGTTCCGTCGACTTCGACAGGCTGCCCCTCAACGACGTCTCGATCCCGAACGTGCGGGAGCCGGACGTCACCCTGATCACCGACGACCTCCACCTCTACCGCACCAGCGCGATGTCGGGCAGGAAGGTGCTCAACTTCTCGCACGAGCGCGAACGGATCCTCGGTTGACCCAGATCGACCCGACCGACCCACACGCCCACGTCTTCACCATCACCCGCGGCGCGCCGTTCCTGCCGACGCTGGTCGATGCGCTGCTCGACGGGCGCCTCGTCGGCGATCTCGGGCGCGACCCGCTCGCGCTCGCCGCCGTCACGATCTACCTGCCGACGCCGGGCGTGGCGAAGGAGCTGGCCAAGCGCCTGGCGGCGCGGCTGGGCGAGGCGGCCTTGCTGCCGCGGATGATCCCGCTCGGCGAGGCGGACGAGGCCGAGCTGGATCTCGCCGCGATGCCGCTGGTCGCGAACGCCGCCGTCGGCCTCGACCCGGAGATGCAGAAGCTCGAGCGCCGGCTGATCCTCGCCCGGCTGGTGCAGTCCTGGGCGCAGGCGGTCGACCGCTCGCTGCTGCCGATCGACGAGGAGGTGCCGTTCCTGGTGCCGGCCTCGCCCGCCGACGCGGTGGCGCTCGCCGCCGACCTCGAAGGGCTGATGGACGCGCTGACCGTCGAGGGCCTGCCCTGGTCCGAGATCGCGGGTGCCGTCGAGGCCGAGTACTCGCGCTATTTCGGCCTGACCCTCGATTTCGTCCGGATCGCCGCGGAGAACTGGCCGCGGATCCTGGCCGAGCGCGGCCTCACCGATCCGGTATCGCGGGCGCGCGACCTCGTGCTGGCGGAGGCCGCCCGCCTCACCCGCGAGCGTCCGCGCGACCCGGTGGTGATCGCCGGCTCGACCGGCTCGGTGCCGGCCACCGCCAAGCTCATCGCCGCGGTGGCGGGCCTGCCGCACGGCGCGGTGGTGCTCCCCGGCCTCGACCTGGATCTCGACGCGGCCGGCTGGGACGCGATCGAGACCGGCGCAGGCTTCGAGCGCGAGATCGCCCACGGCCACCCGCAGGCCGTGCTGCATCGGCTGCTCGGCCCCGGCTGCCTCGGCGTCGCGCGGGACGCGGTCGTCGACCTCGGCGGCCACGATCCCGAGGTGACCGCCCGCGCCGCGCTGCTGTCGCAGGCCCTGCGCCCGGCCGAGACCACGGATGCCTGGGCGCGCCTCGACGGAACGGCGCGCGAGACCCTCGGCCGGCAGGGTCTGGCGGGGCTCGCCGTCGCCGAGGCGGCCGACGAGCGCGACGAGGCGCTGATGGCCGCCGTCGCCCTGCGCGAGGCGCTCGCCGCGCCGGGCCGGACCGCCGCGCTGATCACGCCCGACCGGGCGCTCGCCATGCGGGTCGCCGCCGAGCTCGCCCGCTGGGACATCGTCGCCGAGGACGGCGCCGGTCTCGCGCTCAGCCGCAGCGCGGCGGGCCGGATGGCGCGCCTCTCGGCGGAACTCGCCGTCGACCTCCACCGAGAGCAGGGCGACGCGATCCCGGCGCGGATCATCGCGCTCCTGGCCCATCCGCTGGTCGGCCTCGGCCTCCCGCGCGGCGACGTCGTGCGCGGCGCGGCGGCCCTGGAGATCGGCGTGCTGCGCGGCCCGGCGCCGGCCGGCAGCTTCCAGGGGCTCAAGGATGCGCTCGCCGTCCAGCGCGCCGCCCCGCACAGGCACCAGCCCCGGGCCAAGCAGCGCCTCGGCGACCGCGATTGGGACCTGGCGGCGACGATCCTCGATCAGCTCGAGGCCGCGTTCGCACCGCTCGCCGCGTTCGCCGGCCCCTGCGGCGCCGAGGCGGCCGCCTGCGATCTCGTCGAGGCGGCGCGCCTCCATGCCGAGGTGTGCGAGGCGCTGCTGGCGCGGCCGGCGGAGGTGGCCGAGCCGATCGCCGATGCCTCGCTGAACTGCCTCGACACGCTGTTCGACGACGTGCGGAACCTCGTCGGCCACCGCGCCGAGGCCGACGCGGCGCTGCTGCCGGGGAGCTTCGACGACTACCCCGCCTTTCTCACCACGCTCGCCGCCGACCGCACCGTGCCCTGCGCCGGGCCGGCGCCGCATCCGCGCCTGAGCATCCTCGATCCGCTCGGATCGCGCCTGATGCACTACGACCGCGTCGTGCTCGCCGGGCTCGACGAGGGCGTCTGGCCCGGCAAGACCACCACGGATTCCTTCCTCAACCGGCCGATGCGCGAACGCATCGGCCTCAACCCGCCCGAGCGCCAGCTCGGCCAGGCGGCGCACGACTTCGTCCAGGCCCTCGGCTGCCGCGACGCGGTGATCACCCGCGCGGCCAAGCGCGAGGGCTCGCCGACCGTGCCGTCGCGCTTCCTCCAGCGCATCCGCGCCTTCGCCGGTGAGGCGGCCTGGGCGGCCACCCTCGACGCCGGCCGGCGCTTTGCCGGCTATGCGCGCGTGCTCGACACGGCGCCCGCGCAGCCGCGCCTGACCCAGCCGAAGCCCAAGCCCGACCCGGCCCTGTTCCCGCGCAGCCTCAGCGTCACCGAGATCGAGACGCTGGTGCGCGACCCCTACGCCGTCTTCGCCCGCCACGTGCTCGGGCTCGATCCGCTCGAGGCGGTGGCCGAGCGGCCCGGCGCGGGGGACCGCGGCACCATGATCCACGCGATCTTCGGCCGATTCGCCGAGCGCTATCCCAATGCGCTGCCCGATCCCGCAATCGCCTGGGAACGGCTCAACCAGATCGCGGTCGAGGCCTTCGCCGGCACCGCCGACACCTACCCCGAGCTCTACGCCGAGTGGTGGCCGCGCTACGAGCGCATGGCCGCCGTCTACCTTCCCTGGGAGATCGCGCGGCGGGCGACCCTCGCGCGGGTCGAGCCCGAGATCTTCGGACGGTGGGCGATCCCGCTCGGGCCTGAGACCTTCACGCTCCGGGCGCGCGCCGACCGGATCGAGCGCGGGGCGGACGGCGCCTGCATCGTCGACTTCAAGACCGGCGCGCCGCCCTCGGCCCGCGAGATCTTTGCCGGCTTCTCACCGCAGCTCACCCTGGAGGCGGCGATGCTGATGCACGGCGCGTTCGACGGGTTCCCGGCGACGAACGCGACGCCGGACCTGCTCTACGTCCACGCCTCGGGCGGGCGGAAGCCGTTCGTGCCACTAGCCGTCAAGCCCCCCAAGGGCGATCCGCGCACCGTGGCGGAGATCGTCGAGGAGCACGCCACCCGCCTGAGGGGGCTCGTCGCCCGCTTCATGACCGGGCAGGCCGCCTACACCTCGCGGCCCTACGCGAAGTACGCCAAGTCCTACGGCGACTACGACCACCTCGCCCGCGTCGGCGAATGGTCGCTCGGGGGAGATGGCGAGGGCTGATCCGGTCGCCTCCGGTCGATCGGAGCGGATGCACGCGTCTCCCTCCCTCGCAGTGGGGGGAGGGAAAGGCGCGAGAGCAGCCTCCGAATCGATCCGGAGGCGAGCCGCAGCCTCAGACCGGCGCCAGCGCCGCGCGGGGATCGTGGCGGGCGAGCCGGCCGAGCAGGTACTCGACCTCGGCGACCGCCTTCGGGGCCAGCGTGCCGCCGGGCTTGCGCTGGGCGGCGGAGGCGATCAGCCCACGGCGCGCGATGACGTACTTGCGCACCGCCAGCCCGATGCCGGGCTGCTGCTCGTAGCGCAGCAGCGGCAGATGGGCGTCGAACAGGTCGTGCGCGGCGTCGCGCTCGCCCGCGGCCGAGAGGCGGACCACGTCGGCGAGCATGTCGGGGAAGGCGTAGCCGGTCATCGCCCCGTCGGCGCCGCGCTCGGTCTCGAAATCGAGGAACAGGCCGCCGTTGCCGCACAGGATCGAAATGTGCCGCATCGAGCCCTCCGCCTCGAAGCCGCGTAAAGCCGAGATCTTCTCGAGCCCCGGCCAGTCCTCGTGCTTGAGCATCCGGCAGGCCGGGTTGTCGTTGACGATCCGGCGGATCACGCCCGGCGTCATCATCACGGTGAAGGTGAGGGGATAGTCCTGGATCACGAACGGCACGTCGGCGCCGATCGCCTCGGCGGCCTGCGCGTAGTAGGCGGCGATCTGGTCGTCCGTGCGCAGGGAACTGGGCGGCGCGATCATCACCCCGGCCGCGCCCGCATCCATCGCGCTGCGGGCCAGCGACGCCATCGCGGCGAAGCCCGGCGCCGAGACGCCGACGATCACCGGCAGGCCCTTCGCCCGCACGATGAAGCGTCGGGCGACGTCGAGCGCCTCGCCCTGGTCGAGCTTGGGCGCCTCGCCCATCACCCCGAGCACGGTGAGGCCGGTGGCGCCGTTCGCGGCGTAGAAGTCGGTCAGCCGGTCGATCGAGTCGTGGTCGATGCGGCCGTCCGGGTGGAACGGCGTCGGGGCGATCGGGAAGACGCCGCGTTCGGAGGCATCGAGGCGCATGGGGTTTGATCCTTCGTGACGGCGTCGGGCCGAGGAACGCGGACGATAGACCGACTCGGCGGTGGCGTCGCAGCCGCTCAGGCGATGCCGAGGGCCCGGATCAGCACGAGGCTGATGCCGATGAGCACGAGGAGCGAGCCGGTGACGGCGGCGGTGACGCGTCCGCCGACGCGCGCGAGGATGCGCACGTCGACGCCCAGGCCGAGCGCGGCCATCGAGACGATGGTAAGGATGCCGGCGAGCCTCGTCAGCGGAAGCGCGGCCGCGTCGGGGATCAGGCCGAGGGAGCGCAGGCTCGCCAGCACCAGGAAGCCGACGATGAACCACGGTACGAGCTTGGTCAGGCTCAGGCGCCCGGGCCGGGCCGCCGCGCCGCCCTCGGCCGGCAGCCGGCGGGCGATCAGCGAGAAGGCGAGTACCACCGGGCCGAGCATCAGCACGCGCACCAGCTTGACCAGGGTGCCGACCTGGGTGCTGACGAGGCTCACCGGCACGGTGGCGGCCAGCACCTGCGGCACCGCGTAGACGGTGAGCCCGGCGAGCACGCCGTACTGGTTGTCGGACAGGTGGGCCAACGGCACGAACAGCGGCAGGCCGAGCACCATCAGCACGCCGAGCACGGCGGTGAAGGCGATCGCGGCGGCGATGTCCTTATTGTCGGCCCCGATCACCGGGGCGACGGCGGCGATCGCCGAGTTGCCGCAGATCGCGTTGCCGCAGGCGACGAGGATCGCCATCCGCGCCGGAAGCGCCAGCAGGCGGCAGATGCCGTAGCTCGCCGCGATCGTCAGGATCACCGTGCCGACGATGCCGGTGAGCAGCGCCGGGCCGGAGGCGACGATCGCCCCGAGGCTGAGGGAGGCGCCGAGCAGCGTCACGGCGAGCTCGAGCAGCTGCTTGGCGCTGAAGGCGATGCCGCTGCGGAAGCGCGCCCCCGGCACCCACGCGCTGCGGAGCGCGATGCCGAGCAGGATCGCGATCACCAGCGCCTCGATATACGGATGGTCGAGCGCGCGCTCCTCGACCGCCTGCACGCCCATCGCGATCCCGGTGATCGCGACGCAGACAAGGATGCCCGGCAGCAGCGCGAACGGGCCGGCGGCGACCGTGGGCGCGGCGTGCGCGGGCGGGGTCATCGGCTTCGAGTCTGCGGTCACGCGGCCTCTCGCTCGGCGGATTCCGCATCCGGGGATGCGTCGAGGAACGAACTTCCACGCCGACGATCCGGCGGAGAAGAAGCCTCTCTTTGTCAAGGAATCTTCGGAAGACGCAACCATTGATCCGGCGACGGCCAAGCGCGACATCTCCCATCATGACCGCCCAGCTCGACCAGCGCACGACCGCCTACGATCCCTTCGGCGAGCCGATGGAGATGCCGCGCGCCTGCGTCGATGCGAAGGCCGTGGGCGCAGCCGGCAGCTACCGCGAGACGCGCCGTGCGGCCCTGGTGTTCTGGGCTCTGGCGCTTCTGTTCGTCGGCGGCCGGATCTACTTGGCGGATCAGGCCCCGTCGCAGGTCGCGGACGCGGCGCCCGTGCAGGTCACGGCCCTGCGCTGATTTCAGGCCGGCCGCCGGCGGGGACACCGCGACGCGGTCCATCCCTCTCGTCCTGCACGTCGAGGCCCGACGTCCGCCGAAGGCTTCATGGATGGGACGACCGCGATCATCGTTCGACGCGTGCCGTCGCGGCGTGAGCCGTCGTGACGACGCCGAAAGCAAAAACCCTCCCGCGATCGCCCGATCGCGGGAGGGTTTTTTGTCACTTCAGCCGGGCGGCGGCCCAGGCGATGTGGTCGTCCATGAAGCTGGAGATGAAGAAGTAGGAGTGGTCGTAGCCCTCGCGCATGTTGAGGGTCAGCGCGATGCCGGCCTTCTTGCAGGCCTCTTCCAGCAGCCACGGCCGCAGTCCGTCCTGAAGGAAGCTGTCGGCGGTGCCCTGGTCGACGAGGAACTCGGGGAAGCGGTGCCCGTCCTCGATCAGCGCGGTGGCGTCGTGGGCGCGCCAGGCCGCCGCGTCCGTGCCGAGATACTTCTCGAAGGCCGGCTTCGACCAGCCCGCCGTGGAGGGCTGGGCGATCGGCGCGAAGGCCGAGCAGGACTTGAAGCGGTCGGGATAGGTCAGCGCGATGGTGAGCGCGCCGTGCCCGCCCATCGAGTGGCCGAAGATGCCCTGGCGGCTCATGTCGGCGGGGAAGTTCTTCGCGACCAGCGCCGGAAGCTCCTCGGTGACGTAGCTCCACATCCGGTAGTTCGCGGAATAGGGTGCCTGCGTCGCGTCGAGGTAGAAGCCCGCGCCGGAGCCGAACTGCCAGTTGCCGGCCTCGTCGGGGATGCCCTCGCCGCGGGGCGAGGTGTCGGGCGCGACGACGATCACGCCGTGGCGGGCGGCGGCCTGCCGGTACTCGCCCTTGTCCATGACGTTGGCGTGGGTGCAGGTCAGCCCCGAGAGGTACCACAGCACCGGCACCGGGCCGTCCTTGGCCTGGGGCGGCACGAAGACCGCGAAGGTCATCGGGCAGCCGGTGGTCGTCGCGTCATGCTTGTACACGCCCTGGACGCCACCGTGCGAGAGGGCCTTCGAGACGGTTTCCATGGGGTGATCTCCTGGGGGCTCTGGGGCCGTGACCGGCCGATGGGTCGATACAGGCTCCTCCCTCCCCCGCAGAGGGGGGGAGGGAAGCGCGCGTCGGTCCGAGTGTCGGTCCTAGTACAGCACCACCGAGCGGATCGACTTGCCCTCGTGCATCAGGTCGAAGCCGTGATTGATCTCGTCGAGCGGCATGGTGTGGGTGATCAGGTCGTCGATGTTGATCTTGCCCTCCATGTACCAGTCGACGATCTTCGGCACGTCGGTGCGGCCGCGCGCCCCGCCGAAGGCCGAGCCCTTCCAGACGCGGCCGGTGACGAGCTGGAACGGGCGGGTCGAGATCTCCTTGCCGGCCTCCGCCACGCCGATGACGATCGACTCGCCCCAGCCGCGGTGGCAGCACTCGAGCGCCTGGCGCATCACGTGGACGTTGCCGGTGCAGTCGAACGAGAAGTCGGCGCCGCCGCCGGTGGCGTCGAGGATCGCCGCGACGACGTGATCGTTGCCGACCTCCTTCGGGTTGATGAAGTGCGTCATCCCGAACTTGCGCGCCATCTCCTGCTTGTCGGGATTGATGTCGACGCCGATGATCTTGTCGGCCCCCACCATTCGCGCGGCCTGGAGCACGTTGAGGCCGATGCCGCCGAGGCCGAACACCACGACGTTGGCGCCGGGCCAGACCTTCGCGGTGTAGATCACCGCGCCGATGCCCGTGGTGACGCCGCAGCCGATGTAGCAGACCTTGTCGAAGGGGGCGTCCTCGCGGATCTTCGCCAGCGCGATCGCCGGCAGCACGGTGAAGTTCGAGAAGGTCGAGCAGCCCATGTAGTGGAACAGGGTGTCGGACCCGCCCGGGCTGCCGCCGGTGGAGACGCAGGAGAAGCGGCTGGTGCCGTCGGGCATCACGCCCTGGCCCTGCGTCGCGCGGATCGCGGTGCAGAGGTTGGTGCGCTGCGACAGGCAGGACTTACAGCCGCGGCATTCGGGCGTGTAGAGCGGGATCACGTGGTCGCCGACCTTCAGGTCGGTGACGCCGGCGCCGATTTCGCGGACGATGCCCGCGCCCTCGTGGCCGAGGATCGCCGGGAACTTGCCCTCCGAGTCGAGGCCCGAGAGGGTGTAGGCGTCGGTGTGGCAGATGCCGGTGGCCATCACCTCGACGAGGACCTCGCCGGCCTTCGGCCCCTCGATGTCGATGGTCTCGATCGTGAGCGGCTTCTTCGCCTCCCACGCCACGGCTGCGCGCGTCTTCATGATGTCGGGTTCCCTGTGCCTGGACGATAACGGACGGCGTCGACAGGCGACGGCGCTTCGGATCGCTCCACCTGGCGGCGGCGATCCGAACGGCCCGAAATACGAGACGCCTGATGCTGGTTCTCGGCCTCGGACGCAACCGCCATTTCCGCAGGGGGACCCCGCCGCAGGCGCGGACCCGGCCGCTCAGGGCCCTGACGCGCGTGGCCGCGTCACGCCGCGGCCAGCCCGAGCCCGGCCAGCGCCTCCGCGATCTCCGCCTCGCTCAGGAGCCGGATCACCGGTCCCGAGGTCCAGACCAGCATCGGGCGGATCGCGTGGTCCGGGTAGATCCGCGCGAGCAGGCGGGCGTAGAGGGCGATCTGCGCGGTCTCGGGCCGCGGCGGCGGCGCGCCCTCGGCGGGCGGCCGGCCGGTCTTGAAGTCGGCGAGCCGCACCGTGCCGTTGGCGACCGCGAGGCGGTCGATGCGGCCGAAGACCGGCCGCTCGATGCCCGCGACCACGACCCGCCCCGACAGGCTGACCTCGGCCCGCGCCTCGCGGGCGAAGAGCGGCGCGAGGTCCGGCGTCGCGATGAGGTTCAGGGCCGCCTGCACGATCGCCGCGCGCTTCGGGCGCGAGAAGGACGGCGCGCGGGCGGCCACGAAGGCGGTCGCGGCGCTCTCGCGGGCGGCCGGGTCGAGGCGCGGCAGGTGCTCCAGCAGGGCGTGGATCAGCTTGCCGCGCCGGCGCGCCTCGGTATCGGCCTGCCGCGGCGGGATCTGGCGCTCGCCGTCGGCCGCGCGCATCGCGCCGGACGGGCTGATCGGCGGCGCCGGGGCCGCCTCGGCCGCGACCGGCTCGCGCAGCCAGGACGGCAGAGCGCCGGGCTCGGGCGCCGCCTCGGCCGGCGCGGTCCCGGTCTCCGGCCCGGATCCGTCCCGCCACAGGGTGGCCGGCCCGTAGGCGGTCTCCACCGCCTCGCCCTCGCCGAAGGCCTGCACCATCCCGGTGCGGATCATCTCGCACCAGGCGGTCGGGCCCACCGGCGTCTGGCCGCGGAACGGCGCGACCACGAGCCGGTCGGCGGCCCGCGTCATCGCCACGTAGAGCAGGCGGTTGTGCTCCTCCCGCGCCCGCGCGTGCAGGGTCTCGCGCGCCGCGCCGATCGCCTCGGAATCGTAGGGCTTCGCGCTCGACCAGACCGGCGGGACGTCGCCCGGCATCGCCAGCAGCGGCGGGTCGTTGCCCCCCGGCGCCTCGCAGCCGTCGATCATCACCACCACCGGGGCCTCCAGGCCCTTGGCGCCGTGCACGGTCATCACCCGGACCTCGTCGCGGCCGGATTCCATGTCGCGCTTGACCGTGTGGCCGGCCTCGCCCCGGCCGCCGGCGCAGTAGCGCGCCAGGAAGCCGGCGAGCGAGGGTGCGTCCGCGCCCGCCTCGGCCTGCGCCGCGCCGAGCAGGAACACGTCGATCGCGTCGCCCGCCTCGCCGCCGAGGCGCGCGACGAGGCGGGCCCGGCCCTCGCCCGGCCCGAGCAGGGCGGCGTAGAACCCGAACGGCCCCTGCGCGCCGGCGGCCGCGATCCAGCCGGCCAGCGCCCCGCGCCCGACGATCGCGGCCGGGTCGCCCGCGTCCGCATGCCGGGCGAGCGCGTCCTCCAGCGTCTCGGACCGGTCGCGGCCGGCGGCGATGCGGACGAGATCCTCGTCGGTGAGACCGACCAGCGGCGTCTTCAGCGCGCAGGCCAGCGTCAGGTCGTCGGCGGGCAGCAGCCCGGCGCGGCCGATCGAGACGAGGTCGGCCACCGCGATGTGCGCGCCCACGTCGAGCCGGTCCTGGCCGGCGACCGGCACGCCGGCGCCCTTCAGCGCGCGGATCACCTCCTCGAAGGCCGGCCCGCGCTTGCGCACCAGCACCAGCACCTCGCCCGGCCGCCAGACCCGGCCGCTGGTGTCGCCCGCAGTGACCCAGGTCCGCACCGCGCGGGCGATCCGGCGCGCGGTGACGATCGCCGGCGCGTTGGCCTCCGGCGCGTCCACGGGCGCGGCCCAGGCATCGGGCTCGACCTCCTCCACCGGCTCGGCGATCGGCCACAGCTCGACGGTGCCGGGCGCGCCGGCCCGCGCCGTGGTGTGGACGGTGCCGACCGCCGCATCGTCGAAGCCGAGGCCGTCGTAGTGCTCGGGCAGGTGGAAGGTGGCGTCGACCGCCCGCAACACGCCGAGGGTCGAGCGGAACGACAGCTTCAGGTCGACGTCCTCGAACCGGAGCTTGGCCGAGCGCGCCTCGCCCTTCCACTTGCCGTGCATCGTCGCGAACTCGCGCGGCTCGGCGCCCTGGAAGCTGTAGATCGACTGCTTGGGGTCGCCGACGGCGAAGCGGGTGCGCAGGGTCTCGCGCGCGCCGGCGCCGGTGGCGAACTCCGCGGTGATCCGGTCGAGGATCTGCCATTGCTGCGGGTTGGTGTCCTGCGCCTCGTCCACGAGCACGTGGTCGACGCCGCGGTCGAGCTTGTACAGCACCCAGGCGGCGTCGACCCGCGCGAGCAGGTCGAGGGTCTTGTGGATCAGGTCGTCGAAATCCAGCGCCCCGAGCTTGGCCTTCTGCGCCTCGATCCGGCGGTGGATCTCGGCGGCGAGGGTGAACAGCGCCTCGGTGCGGGCGAGCGCACGGGCGCTGCGCAGGGCGTCGAACAGCGGCGCGAGCCGGTCGCGCTCGTCGATCAGCGCCGCGCGCACGTCCTCGGGGACCGCCTTGGTGCCCAGGCTCTTGTCGGCCTTCGGCTCGTCCTTGGCGGTGAAGAACACCGCGCGATAGAGGTCGAGCGCCTCCGGCCGGCCGTCGGCGGCCTCGGCCGCGAGCAGGCCGTCGGCGAGCTTCTCGTCGGTCGCCTTGCCGGTGCGCAGGCGCTCGGCGAAGGCCGGCTTGTCGGAGATTCCGTCGTTCAGGATCGTCTCCACCAGCGACGCGTCGGTTTGGCCCGCGGCGAGGCCGAGGGCGGTGCCGAGCCGGGCGAATTGCCGCGTCAGCCCGCCCCGCGCGGCCAGCACCGTGCGCGCGGCCATGGCCTGCCGGATCGCCTTGCGCAGCGCATCGCCCGTCGCCTCCGGCGTCACGAGGTCGAGGGCGTGGCCGAGCCGCGCGTCGCCGCCGATTGCGGCGGCCAGCACCTGGTCGGTCTCGTTGGCGAACATCTCGCGCGACAGGTTCTCGTCCAGCACGGCGAACCGGGCGGGCACGTTGGCCTCGAACGGGAACATGTGCAGCAGCCGCTCGCACAGGGCGTGCAGCGTCTCGATCTTCAGCCCGCCCGGCGTCTCGACCGCGCGGGCGAACAGGCGCCGCGCCGCATCGAGGTCGGTCGGCGAGGCGGTGCGCCCCGTGAGCGCGGCGAGCTCGGCCGACAGCGCCGCGTCGCCGAGGGTCACCCAACGCCCCAGCGTCCGGAAGATCCGGATCGACATGTTGGCGGCGGCGGCCTTGGTGAAGGTCAGGCACAGGATGCGCGACGGCGCGGCCCCGTCGAGCAGCAGGCGCACCACCCGGTCGGTGAGCACCTTGGTCTTGCCCGCCCCGGCATTGGCCGAGACCCAGGCCGAGGCGCGCGGGTCGGCGGCGCGGCGCTGCGCGTCCTCGGTTCCGGGATCGACGACGAAGGCCTCGCCCGCTTGGCGGCTCATGAACGCATCCCCAGGGGCCGCCCCGCGGCCCGCGACGGGCGGACCATCGGGCGTGGGCGGGCGGATCGCAAGCGCGGCCGCGGCGAGGCGGTGTCGCGGCCTGGGCTCGGCCCGGCGAGCGCCCGCTTGCGGTCCGGCCCGGACGCCTGGAAGGTCCGCGCCCCGGGCGCTCGGCGGATGGCGAGCGGCGACCGGCTCGGACGGGCAGGAGAGCAAGGCATCGTGTTCACCCCATCGCTCAGGGACGCCGTGATCGGCGTCGGGCTCGCCTTCGTCGCCGGCTTCGTGGACGCCGCCGCCTTCATCGCCCTGACCGGCCTGTTCACCGCCCACGTCACCGGCAACTTCGTCCTGATCGGCGCGGAGCTGGTCTCGACCTCGACCGGCGTCCTCGCCAAGCTGCTCGCCCTGCCGACCTTCATCCTGGCCGTCGCGCTCACGCGCCTGATCGCCCTGGCGTTGGAGCGGCGCGGGACGTCGCCGCTGCGCCCCTTACTGGCCCTCGAGGCGGCCGTCCTGATCGCCTTCGCGATCTTCGGCGCGGCCCTGTCGCCGCTCGGCTCGCCGGACGGCGCGCGGGCGATCGGCATCGGCATGCTCGGGGTCGCCGCGATGGGCATCCAGAACGGCATCGGGCGCCTGGTGATCGGCCACCTCGCCGCGACGACGGTGATGACCGTGAACGTCACGCAGGCCGTCATCGACATCACCGACCACCTGTGCGGGACCAAGCTCGGCGCGCAGGCCGGCGCCCGCCTGCGGCGCACGCTGTCCGCGGTGCTGGCCTTCGCGGCAGGTGCCCTGGCCGGCGCGTTCGGGGTCGCCGCCCTGTCCTTCTGGTGCGTGCTCGTGCCGGCCCTGGTGCTGATCGGGTTGCTGGCCGTTCCGGACCCGACCCCGCCGCGATGATCCGGGCACTGGGTCGGAGCGGACCATCCGCCTTCGGTTGACCACTCGCGGCGAGCCTTCAGGCCCTCACGTGAGGCGGCGCCGTCCTCCGTGCTGGTCCCGTCGCGACGGGACCGCCTCAGCCCATCACCTGCACCGCGTGCTCGGCGATCGCGCCCGCGGTGGTGAGCCAGACCATGTCGCGGTGGGCGGCGATGCGGGCCAGCACCGCGCGCAGGGGGCGCAGGCGCTGCGGCTGGCCGACGATGTAGGGGTGGAGCGCGATCCCCATCACCAGCGGCGCGTGGCGCGACTGCTCCAGCATTTCGTCGAAGGCGTCGGAGATCGCGTCGGCGAAATGCCGCCCGGTCTCCTTGCGGGCGACGATCGCCGGGATGTCGTTCAGCTCCTGCGGATAGGGCACCGAGAGGATGCGGCCGCCGTCGCGGGTCCCGAACCAGGTCGGCTGGTCGTCGTGCGCCCAGTCCAGCAGGTAGCGGTAGCCCGCTTCGGCCAGGAGGTCGGGCGTCGCCGTCGACTGCGAGATCCACGGGCCGAGCCAGCCGGCGGGCGGGCGGCCCTCGTGCTCGGTCAGCAGCGCCGTCGCCTCGGCGATCAGCGCGCGCTCGCCCGCCTCGTCGAGGCTGCCCTGGCGCTCGGCGTTGGAGCGGCCATGCCCGACGATCTCGTCGCCGCGGGCGCGGAAGGCCTCGATCAGGCCGGGGCAATCCGCATAGAGGCGGCTGTTGACTAGGACGCTCGCTGGCAGCGCGAGCGCGTCGAGCATCGCCTTGATCCGCCACGCCCCGACCCGGTTGCCCCAGTCGCGCCAGGCGTAGTTCAGCACGTCGGGCTGCGGCCCGCCGGGGGCAAGCTCGGCGCCGAGCCCCGATCCGAAATCGAAGGTCTCGAGGTTGAGCGCGACGTAGACCGCCAGGCGCCGGCCACCCGGCCAGTCGTAGAGCGGCCGGTCCGGCAGCGCGCTGTAGCCGTAGCGGCCGTGGCCCTTCGAACTGTCCATCCGTCCTCCGGTTTCCGAAAGCACTCGGGGATGCTGCGACGGGACATGGGGTAGAAGGGGCGGGGGGCAACGGAGCGGCGACGTGCAATCCGCAGCGCCCGCCGGCCAGCCGGGATCAGCCCTTCTCTTCGTCCGCCGTCGCAAGCCTTTCCAAACGTATCCCGTGCAAGGTCGGCCCTCTCCGGTCGCCGAGGGTGCCGGTCTTCGAGGAGGCGTGCATGCGGATCGCCAAGGGAGGAATCGTCCCGGCCGAGCTGCAGCGTGCGGTTGCAGTGTCCGGAGGCGCGTCCCTGAGCCGTCTCGACCGGCTCGTGATCCTCGGCGTCGGCTTCGCGCTGCAGTTCAACGTGCTGACCTCGACCTTCGGGCTGCCGTTCATGCGCCTGTCCGACGCGCTGCCCTTCCTGACGATCCCGTACTTCCTGCTCCGCCCGCGCATCCTGTCCACGCTCCTGGCGCGGGCCCTGCCGATCGGGGTGGTCGTCATGCTGCTCGTCGCCTCGCTGCTGGCGAAGGCCGACGTCCAGCAGGGCGACCTGTACCTGACCCTGGTGCTGCTTCTGTACTTCGTCCAGGCGACCCAGCTCGTGATCCTGCTCCGCGATCCGGCGGGCGCCGACAGCTTCGCGGCCGGCACGCTCGGAGGCTTCGCCGGGTCGCTCCTGGTCCTGGTCGCAGCCTCGGCCGGCATCGACCTCATCGGCGTCGGGCTCGCGGTGCCGACCGACGGCCTTGAGCCGGAACTCGTCCTGTTCATGAAGGACAAGCTCGGCGGCCTGTGGGCCGCCGGCAACGAGACCGGGCACGTCTTCGCGTTCGCCGGCGCCGCTGCGGCCTACCTCTGGCACCGCACCGGCCGCAGCGCGATCTACATCGCGTATTTCGCCGCGCTGCTCGTCAGCTTCCCGCTGACCAACAACCGCGCCGGGCTCTTCCTGCCGGCGATCGTACTCGGGCTGATCCTCCGGAAGAGCGTCAGCGTCTACGCCGTGCTGCTGGGGGCCGCCGCCATCTGCGGGCTCGTCATGCTGTTCAGCGCCACCGGCTATGCCCCCGTCCCCGAGCAGCTCCAGTCGGCGATCGAGAAGCGGTTCGTCGCGGACAGCCACGCCGACAGCAACATCCTCGAGCGTCTCGATTCGACCGCGGCCGGGCTGCAGCTTGCCGCCGCCCATCCGTTCGGCCTCGGCAACGTCTCCAAGGAGAACCAGCTGCTGATGATGGCCGGCGTCGGCACGCCGCACAACGCCGTCGTCACCCTCGCGCTCCAGAGCGGCGTCCTCGTCGTGCTCGCCTTCCTGGCCGGAACGGTCCGGATCGTCCTCGCCCCCCAGCGGTTCGGCCCGCTCCCGTTCTACACGGTGCTGTTCATGGTGCCCTCGCTGATGTTCGAGGAGCTGTCGATCAACCAGGTGTTCCTGTTCGGCTTCGCCCTCGTGCTCGCGGCCTCCGCGATGACGCGGAGCGGCGATCCGGCGGGCGCGCAGGTCTGATCGCGCCGCGTCCGGCCCGGCCGTCGACGCCGGGGGTTGCAGCCGGGGACCCGGTGCCCCGCCCGCTTGCCATCGCCGGAAGCTCCCGCCATATAGGCCGCGGGAGGTTGGCGAGGGACGTTTCACTCGCCAACCGGGTCAGGTCCGGAAGGAAGCAGCCCTAACGAGACCGAGCGGGTCTTCGTCCAGCCTCCCACCTCGTTCCACCGCAGGAACCGCGGGTCGATCGGCCTGCAGCGGCGGCCAAGGCACGACCGCGAAGAGCGAAGACGCACCCCCGAAGAGCGCATGGACGCGAGCACCGGCACGCCTGACGACGAGCCGGGCCTGCCCGGGTTTCCGGCGCCTGCCCTCGCGCAGACGCCGTACCGCGTGCTGGCGCGCAAATACCGTCCCAAGGATTTCGACGACCTGATCGGCCAGGGCGCGATGGTGCGCACGCTCGGCAACGCGTTCGCGGCCGGGCGCATCCCGCAGGCCTGGATGCTGACCGGCGTGCGCGGCGTCGGCAAGACGACCACCGCCCGCATCCTCGCCCGCGGCCTGAACTACGCGCCGGTCGGCGCGCCCGACACCGGCCCGACCATCGCGATGCCGGGGCTCGGGGTCCATTGCCAGGCGATCATGGAATCGCGGCACATGGACGTGCTGGAGATGGACGCCGCCTCGCATACCGGCATCGAGGACGTGCGCGCGATCATCGACGGCGTGCGCTATTCGCCGGTCTCGGCGCGCTACAAGGTCTACATCATCGACGAGGTCCACATGCTCTCGGGCAACGCGTTCAACGCGTTCCTGAAGACGCTGGAGGAACCGCCGCCGCACGCGAAGTTCGTGTTCGCGACGACCGAGATCCGCAAGGTCCCGATCACCATCCTGTCGCGCTGCCAGCGGTTCGACCTGCGCCGGGTCGAGGCCGACGTGCTCTCCGCCCATCTCCAGAAGATCTGCGCGGCCGAAGGCGTCGGCGCCGAGGACGAGGCGGTGGCCGCGATCGTGCGCGCGGCGGAGGGCTCGGTGCGCGACGCGCTCTCGCTGCTCGACCAGGCCATCGCCCACGGCGCCGGCGCCGTCACCGCCGCAGGCGTGCGCGACATGCTCGGGCTCGCCGACCGGGCCCGCATCCTCGATCTGTTCGAGGCGGTGATGCGCGGCGACGTGCCCGCGGCCTTCGCCGAGCTGCGCAGCCAGTACGAGTCCGGTGCCGACCCGTCGGTCGTGCTCTCGGATCTCGCCGCCTTCACCCACCTCGTCACCCGGCTGAAGCTCGCGCCGGAGGCGGCGGCCGCCGACTCGACGCTGAGCGAGATCGAGCGGCGGCGCGGCGGCGATTTCGCCGGCCGCCTGCCCGTGCGGGCGCTGTCGCGGGCCTGGCAGATCCTGCTGAAGGCGATACCCGAGGTCCAGAGTGCGGCCCGCCCGCTCGCCGCGGCCGAGATGGCTCTGGTGCGGCTCGCCTACGCCGCCGACCTGCCGACGCCGGACGAGGCGTTGCGACAACTCAGGGCCGAAGCGCTCGCCGCCGGTGCGCAGGAGGGCGACGCACCGGCTCGACCAGCCCTCACCGCCCCGGCGCCCCGCGCGATCGCGCCGCCTCCGCCGGCCCCCGTCTCGGTGCCGCCTCCGGCGCCCGAGCCGGCCGCCGTACCGCCGCCTGCCGAAGCGCGGCCCCTGCCGGAGGCGCGGCCGCTTCCGCCGCCGCGTCCGGTCCTGGTCCCGGCACCGGCCGCGCCCGCGCCCGTGGTGCAGGGCCGGCCCGCCGAGCCGGCCGGCCCGCGCCTGTCCCGGTTCGAGGACGTGGTGGCGCTCGCCGACATCCGCCGCGACATCCTTCTGAAGTCGGCGCTGGAGCGCGAGGCGCATCTCGTGCGCTTCGAGGACGGCCGCATCGAGTTCCGTCAGGCGGACGGCGGGCGCCCCTCCCTGCATGCCGACCTCGCCAAGGCGCTCGAGCAGTGGACCGGCCGCCGCTGGATCGTCACGCCCTCGCGGGAGGCGGGCGCGCCGACGCTCGACGCGCAGGCCCGTGCCGCGATCGAGAGCCGCCGCGAGAACGCCGCCTCGCACCCGTTGGTGCGCGAGGTGCTGGCGCGTTTCCCCGGCGCGCAGATCGTCGACGTGCGCGACAACGCCCCCGAGGCGGCCTCCGCAGGCCTCGAAGCCCCGGCAGGCCTCGACGAGGCCGCGACCGAGGACGGCGAGGCCGACGACGCCTGACGCTGGCATCCGCCCGCCCGGCTTCCCAGATCACGCTTCACCCCACGAACGAGAGACCGATCCGCATGCGCGACATCATGGGCATCATGAAGCAGGCTCAGGCCATGCAGGAGAAGATGGCCGGCCTCCAGGCCGAGCTCGACACGGTCGAGGTCTCGGGGGCCTCCGGCGGCGGCTCCGTGCGCGTGACGATGACCGCCAAGGGCCTCGTCAAGGCCGTCGCCATCGACCCGAGCCTGATGGTCGCCGACGAGCGCGAGATCCTCGAGGACCTGATCCTCGCCGCGGTCAACGACGCGCGCGGCAAGGCCGAGCAGGCGGCGCAGGAGCGCATGGCCGAGCTCACCAAGGGCCTGCCGCTGCCGCCCGGCATGAAGCTGCCGTTCTGAGGCCCGGGCCGGGTCCCGCGCAGGCCGATCGCCGGGGGAATGGGTCGTCGACGGTCGGCGACCCGCGCGACGATCAGGCCGCGACCAGGAGGGCGGCGCCGGCGACGCCCGAAAGCACCAGACGCAGGCGACCGAGCCAGACCGGGACGAGGCCGCGCCGGGCGAGGTCCTGGTCGACCACGCCCCAGGCGAGCACCAGGATGCCGAGGGTCCGCAGGTCCCACGGGGCGGGGGCCGCGAGCGCGGCCCATGCCAGAAGCGACGGGACGATGGCGATGAGGTAGTCGGCGTTGCCGGCGTTGCGCGCCGCCGCCGCGCCCCAGCGGATGCCGCCGAGGAAGGACGCGATCACCGCGCCGTAGGCCGAGAGGATGGTGCGCGGCGACAGGCCGATCGTGCCGAGGCCGCCGTCGCTGCCGCTGACGGCGAGCGCGGCGAAGCCGACGAACGGAATCAGTCCCGCGACGCCAAGGAGGACGGCGCCGGTCGGTACGGGGGAGACGCGCGCCATCCGACCTCCGGGCTGCCCGCTGCGGATCGGCGGTCGCATATCGAATCACGTATCCTACGAACGCCGCCGCGGAGGGTTCCCGCACTGCGGCATCATGGTCAAGCTTCCGCCGCCCGGAACGCCGGCCCGGGCCACCCGTGCGCTCGCGCTCAGACCCCCTTGCGGGCGGTCTGGCCGAGGGCGGGAGCGATCGGGGCCGGGGCGCCGAGCAGGGTCATCGGCCCGGCGGCGTCCTTGGCGACCGGGGGTTCGTTGACCGCGCGGTCGAGCCGGTGCGGCTTGAAGTTCGCGGCGATGCTGCGCGCCGCGGCGAGGTCGGCCGGGCTCAGCTTGGTCGCCACGTCGTCGCGCTTCTTGCCGGCATCCTCGTCGCCCTGCGCGGCGGCGGCGGCGAACCAGGCGTAGGATTGCGCGAGGTCCTGGGTCAGGCCGAGGCCGCGGGCGTAGAGCACCGCGAGGTTGTACTGGCTGTCGCGCACCCCGTACTCGGCCCCCTGCCTGAACCACGAGGCGGCCGAGGCGTAGTCCGGCTTGCCGGTCGCGCTCGGGTTCTCGGCGTAGATCACCGCGAGATTGTGCATCGAGCGGGCATGGCCCTGCTCGGCGGCGCGGCCGTACCACATCTTGGCCTTGTCGAGGTCGCGCACGAGGCCGGCGCCCTTCTCGTAATGACCGGCGTACTTGTACTGGGCCGGCGCGTAGCCGGCGCCGGCGAGCTTCTCGTAGAGCTTGGCCGCCAGCGACAGGTCGCGCGGCAGGCCGCGCCCGTCCGCGGCGCGCCCGGCCAGTTCCCAGACCGCGGTGCCGTCGCCGTCCTGCGCCGCCTGGCGGAGCTTCGACAGGCCGGCGGGCAGGGTGGCGAGGTCGCCGGCGAGCGAGGCCATGCTCGACACCTGCGGCACCGCGCTCCGGGCCTGCGCCGCCTTCGCCTCCGCGGGGGCGGCGGTGGCAAGCGCCTGCGTGGTCTGCGGGTCGGCCGGGGCAGGGCGGGCCTCAGCCGGCATCGCCGGCTCGGCCTTGTCCGCGCGAGGCTCGGCCTTCGAGTCGCTCTTGGGCGCGGCGGACGCGTTGGTGTCGGCCAGCACGGTCGGCGGCTGGGGCGCGCGCGCCGTGTCGCCGTTCGCGGTCGGGCGCATGCTGATCGCCTGCAGGGCGCCGAGCGCGAGCACGATCGCCGCGAGGCCGAGCAGCAGCGGCCGGCGCCGGCGGTTGATCTCGGCGCGCAGGCGCGCGACCGGTCCGTCGCCGGCCGCGTCCGCGACCGGCATCGGCCGGCGGGCGGCGGAGCGCGGCTCGCGGCGGCCGGCCGAGAGGTCGGCCTCGGAGGCGACCTCGGCCTGGGCGGCCTGGGCGGCCCGGCGGGCGGCGGCGATGAAGTTGGTCTTGATGTCGGTCGCGCCGTCCGCCTCGGCGGGCTCGGCCCGGTCGCGGGCCTGGCGCTCCCGAGGGGCGGCGTCCTTGGACGGACGCGCCGCGCCGGGCTCCAGCAGCTCGTCGCCGGCCCGGGCCGTCTCGGGGCCCGTCGCGGCGGCGCTCGGAAGCTCCGGGCGCCGGGCGGTGCGGGGGCGCGGCGCCTCGACGGTGGTCGAGGCGAGCAGGCGCTCCTCCAGCGGCACCGCGCGGTTGCCGATCGGGGCGCGGGCCGGCGCGGCGGCCGGGGGTGCGTCGAGGCGCCCGGTCAGACGCTCGAGGGCGGTCTGCACCCCTTCGAGCGTCGTGGCGAGGCGCTGGTCGGACGCCGCCTGCCGGGCCTGCATGTCCGCGAGGCCGGCGCGCAGCAGCCCGAACTCACTCGTCTCGGCGTTGCCGCGCCCGCCGATCGAATCGGCCACGGCGCTGCGGGTGGCACGGGCCACGGCGGCCTCGATCGGCGCCTCGTCGCGGAGCGCGGAGACCTGCTTGAGCAGGTCGCCCATGGACCGCTCCAGGCTTGCGAGCGTCGGGTCGCCGCTGCGGGCGTCGAGCCGGTCGGCGATCGACACCACCTGCTTTTCCAGGGCGTCGAGGCCGTCGTCGCCGGAGCGCGCGCCGACGCGGTCGACCTTCTCCGCGAGGTTGCGCAGCATGGCGTGGATCGAGGCGACGTCGCCGCCCGGCATCGCCGGCATGCGCAGGCTCTCGCCGAGGCCTTCCAGGCGCCCGATCAGGTCGCCCACCGGCTGGGTGCTGACGCGGTCGACCTTGTCCGACAGCGCGTCGATCCGCCCGAGGATCGCCTGAGAGCTGGCCGCGTCGGCGCCGTGTGCGCCCGCCTGCATCGCGTCGAGCTTCGAGGCGATCGCGTCGATCTGGTCGACCAGCGCCGCCGGGGCGGGAACGCTGGCGTTGAGGCCGCTGCGGATCTCCTCCAGCAGAGGGCGCAGGGCGGTGTCGCTGCCCGCGGTCGCGGCCTTCTGGAGCTGGGCGATCTGCGCGCTGATCGCCTGGACGCCGGCGGCGAGGCTCTGGATCCGCTCCGGCCCGGCGAGCGCCGCGATCAGGCGGCGGATCTCCTCGATCTCGTCGAACAGGTGCTTGAGCGCGTCGTGATCGACGGCGCTGCCGTGCCCGGTGGCGACGACGGCATCGAGCCGGGAGGCGAGGCGCTCGACCTCGCCGGCCACGCGGGTGTGGACGTTCTCGGCCACGTCGTCGGCCAGCCGCTCGACCTGCGCGCGGATCAGCTCGATCGGCTCGGCGATGGCGGCGAGGTCCGCCGGCGCTCCGGCGCGCTCGACGCCGCTGGCCAGCGAGATCACCGCCTGCTCCAGGGCGCCGAGGTCGCGCCGCGTGGCGAGATGGCCGATCGATTCGCGAAGCCGGTTCGTCTCGCGGCGCAGCTCGGACACCGCGGTGTCCGGCAGCGCGGTGTCCTCGACCGTCGCGTCGAGGCGGCGGGCGATGTCCTCGCGCATGGTCGCGACCACGCTGGCGCCGGCGTTCTCGCCGAGCTCGCGCTGGCGCTGGCGGATGTCCTGCACCGCATCCTGGATCTCGGCGGCCGCCGGGCGGCCGCGCCGGCCCGGGGGCCGGGTCGCCGCGAGCTGCTCGCCCAACGCCGACATCCGGCGCTCGATGTCGCCGAGGCGCTCGGCGACCTGCTGGACCGGGGCGGCGCTGGCGCCGATCGCCGCGCCGATGCGGGATTCGATGTCGGCGATCCGGCGCTGGGCGGCGTCCTCCACCGACAGCCGCTCCTCGGCGAGGGTGCGGTCGAGCCCGTCGATGCGCGCGAGCAGGGCCTGGATGGTCGCGCCGAGAGCGCCGTCCGGGGCGGCGTCGGGCATCGTCGCGGCGGCGGGAGCCGGCGCGGCCTGTGCGGCCGGCCGGGACGTCCCGAGATCCGAGGCGGGGCGGCGCGGCACCTTCGTGCTGGATTTCGCCGCCGCCTTGACCGAGCCCGCCTTCGCCTTGTCCGGCACGACGGAGGCGATCCACGTTTCCAGCGGGACGCCGGCGCGGCGGGCCACGTCGCGGGCAGCATCGAGCACGTCGGGATCGAAGTTGTCGAAGCTCGGCGTCGCGGTTCGGGTCATCATCGGGCCTGCGTTCGGCGGCGTTCGGCACCGGGCCCCGGCCACGTTCGCGCACGCTTGCGACGTGTCCGGAACGCGGTCCTCGGATCGGTTGTCCAGGACCATTAACTTTCTTGGTAAACACCGGGTTAAGAGGTCGAACATGGGTTGCATCGGTCGAAACCGCGGAACCCGGCCGCACCCCTCTTGCCCCCGGACGGCGGGATAGTTTATATATGAACTATCGAGAGACCCACCGCTCCGCGACGGACCGGGCAGGGCCTCCGCCCCCTTGGAGGATCGACACATGCCGAGCTATCGCGCCCCGGTCGAGGACACCCTGTTCCTCCTCAACGACGTGCTCGGCTTCCACAACCATGCCAACCTCGCGGGCTTCTCCGAGGCCACGCCGGACATGGTCGAGGCGGTGCTGAACGAGGGCGCCAAGCTCGCCGACGAGGTGCTGGCCCCGCTCAACCGCGTCGGCGACCTCGAAGGCTGCCTCCGCCGGGCCGACGGCTCGGTGACGACGCCCAAGGGCTTCAAGGCGGCCTACGACGCCTACGCCCAGGGCGGCTGGATGGGCCTGTCGGTGCCGGAAGAATACGGCGGCCAGGGGCTGCCGCACACGCTGAACACCGCGATCCAGGAATTCGCCTCCGGCGCCAACCTCGCGCTCGGGATGTATCCGGGCCTAACGCAGGGGGCGATGGCGGCTTTGCTGGTTCACGGCTCGGACGAGCAGAAGAGCACCTACCTGCCGAAGATGGTCGAAGGCGCCTGGACCGGCACCATGAACCTCACCGAGCCCCATTGCGGCACCGATCTCGGCCTCCTGAAGACCAAGGCCGTGCCGAACGGCGACGGCTCCTACGCGCTGACCGGCACCAAGATCTTCATCTCGGCGGGCGAGCACGACCTGTCGGAGAACATCGTCCATCTCGTCATCGCCCGGATCGAGGGCGCGCCGGCCGGCACCAAGGGGATCTCGCTCTTCGTGGTGCCGAAGTTCCTGGTGAACGCGGACGGCTCGGTCGGCGCGCGCAACGGCGTGTCCTGCGGCTCGATCGAGCACAAGATGGGCATCCACGGCAACTCGACCTGCGTGATGAACTACGACGGCGCCACCGGCTGGCTCGTCGGCCAGGAGAACCGCGGCCTCAACGCGATGTTCGTGATGATGAACGAGGCGCGGCTCGCCGTCGGCGTGCAGGGCCTCGGCCAGTCCGAGGTCGCCTACCAGAACGCCGTGGCCTACGCGAAGGACCGGCTGCAGGGCCGCTCGCTCACCGGCGCGAAGGCGCCGGACAGGGCCGCCGACCCGATCATCGTCCACCCCGACGTGCGCCGCACGCTGATGGGCATCCGCGCCTTCAACGATTCGGCGCGCGCGCTGATGCTCTGGACCGCGCTGCAATCCGACATCTCGCATCGCTCCGAGGACGCGAAGGAGCGCCAGACCGCCGACGACCTGCTCGGCCTGCTCACCCCCGTGGTCAAGGGCGTGCTCACCGACCGGGGCTTCGCCAACGCGGTTGAGGCGCAGCAGATGTTCGGCGGCCACGGCTACATCGAGGAATGGGGCATGTCGCAGTTCGTGCGCGATGCCCGCATCGCGATGATCTACGAGGGCGCCAACGGCATCCAGGCGATGGACCTGATCGGGCGCAAGCTGCCCAAGGACGGCGGTCGCGCGATGATGACCTTCCTCGGCGAGGTCCAGGCCTTCATCAAGGACAACGGCGAGGACGAGGCGCTGAAACCCTTCACCGGGCCGCTCCAGGCCGGGCTCAACGACCTGCAGGGCGCCACCATGTGGTTCATGCAGAACGCGTTCTCGAAGCCGGACAACGCCGGCGCCGGCGCCACCGACTACATGTATCTCCTCGGCCTCGTCGCGATGGGCTACATGTGGGGCAAGATCGCCAAGGCGGCGAACGCCAAGAAGGCCGAGCGGCCGGAGCGCATGGAGGCCAAGCTCGCCATCGGCCGGTTCTACATGGAGCGGGTGCTGCCCGAGACCGCGATGCGCTTCGGGCGGGTCAAGGCCGGCGCGGACACGACCATGGCCTTGCCGGCCGAGGCGTTCTAATCACGCCCTTCCCTCCCCCCTCTGCGGGGG
>NZ_JAKSYR010000044.1:0-12111 GCF_022829705.1 Methylobacterium sp. E-025 | reverse complement strand
CACCTGCAGGGTGGCCGCCTTGGCCTGGTCGGCCAGAAGCTTCATCTCCGAGGCCACCACCGCAAAGCTGCGCCCGCTCTCCCCGGCCGCCGCCGCCTCGATCGCGGCGTTGAGCGCCAGCAGGTGCGTGCGCTCCGAGATATCGTTGACCGTCTCGATGATGTCGCCGATCGTCTGGGTCTTCTCCGACAGCGTCACGATGTTGCCGGCCACCGCCTCCGCCTGCTCGCGGATCGCGTCCATCGCCCGCGCCGTGTCGGCCACCGCGCGCAGGCCCTGGCGCGAGGTCTGGGCCGTGGCCTGGGCGGTGGCGATCACCTCGCCGGCCCGCTTCGTGATCTGCGCGCCCGAATGGGTGATCTCATCCACCGTCGCCGCCGTCTCCTGCACCGCCGCGAACTGCTCCTCCACCGAGGCCGCCTGCTCCTGAGCCGAGGCGCGGATCTCGGCCGCCGCCGCGTTCAGGTCCGACGTCGCCGCACGGTTCGTCCGGGCCAAGTCCGCAAGCCCAGAGACCATCCCGTTCAGCGTACGCCCGAGGCGACCGATCTCGTTGTGGCCGCCGTCCCCGAGCGTCCCGGACAGGTCGCCCTGACCGACCTGCTCGACGAAGGTCATCACCCGCCCGAGCGGCCGGACGATCACGCGGTTGATGGCGATCCCGATCCCGATGCAGATCAGGAGCGTGATCAGGGCCGCGCCCCACAGGGTCAGGAACGCGGTCCGCTGCGCCTCCGCGACGCGATCGTTCAGCGCGTTCCGGGCATCGTCCTGCTTGGTCTCGATGACGGCGAGCTTTTCGCGCAGGGTGTCGAACAGCTGCTTGCCATTGCCTTCGGCCTCGACGCGCGCCGCCTCGGGCCGTCGCGCCGGGTCGGCGGCCATGCGCACGGCCGGCTCGCCGATCTCGGCCTGCCAGGTGCGGGCGGCGGCGACGGCATCGGCCAGCAGGCGCGACGTCTCGGCCTCGCCGCTCGTCAGCGCCCGAAGCCGATCGATGGTCTCATCGAGCGCCGGGCGGCCGGCCCGATAGGGCTCGAGGCTGCTGTCGCGTCCGGTGATGAGGTACCCGCGCAGCCCGGTTTCCTGGTTGAGCATGGCGCCGCGAAAGGCGTCGAGGCCGCGCGCCACGAGCGTCACCTTGCGACGGGCCTCGGTCGCCTCGTTCAGGCGGTCCAGCGTGAACAGGACCGTGCCGCTGCCGAGGACCGACACGAGCGCGATGGCGCCGATCGCGCCGCCGAGGGTGCGGTTGAGGCCAAACGTGTTCGGCATGTTCGAGCGTTCCTGCGCAGACCTGTGGGCGGCGCCCTGCGGTCCCCTTGCCGGCGCAGTCGGCCGAGTTGGCATTCGAATCAAGTGCGTGCGGGGTTCATCGGTCGACGACGCCGATAGGGATCGTGCATCCGCTCATCAGATCCGGCCCGATTCCGGCGTGCCTCTCGAAGCCGGCCGCGCGGCGGATCTCGCCGGCCGCCATGCGCGGATCGCGGCGCCCGGACCGATGCGTGGCGCTGGGGCGGACGCCCCCGAGATGCCGTGGAGACGGTGCCGCCCGGGCGGCGATGGGAAACCCGTCCCGCACCCGAGGGGCATGACGACCGAGCCGCAGGGCGGCGGGACACGACCCGCGATTGGGAACCGGCCTCAACGCAACAGGGGAAGCTCGGCGCCGAGCAGGCAGAGGCCGGCGATGAACAGCCCCGCGCCGATGACCTCCAGTCGCAGGCGATAGGCGGGCATCAGCAGGGACGCCGCGACCAGGCCGGTCCCGGCGACGAGGCAGATCAGGCTTGAGGCCAGCATGGGCGGATGTCCTTCCGCCCACCCCCTACGTCGCGCGATCGAGAAAGTTTTGCCGGCGCGGGCGCGGGCCAGCAGATCGCCGTCCTCTGGCGCCGGCGGCGCAGGAGCCCTAAAGCCGGCGCATGCTGAACGCACCGACGACGCGCCGCCCGCTGGTCCTCGCCGCGGTGATGGCGGCGATGTTCATGATCGCGATCGAGGCGACGATCGTCTCGACGGCGATGCCGCAGATCGCGGGCCAGCTCGGCGACCTCCATCTCTACGCCTGGGTGTTCGCCTCCTTCCTGCTGACGCAGACCGCGACCACCGTGGTGTTCGGTAAGCTGTCCGATCTCTACGGCCGGCGCCCGGTGCTGCTGTTCGGCATCGCGGTGTTCCTCGTCGGCTCGCTGCTGTGCGGCATCGCCTGGTCGATGCCTTCGCTGATCCTGTTCCGGCTCGTGCAGGGCGTCGGGGCCGGCGCGATCCAGCCCGTGAGCATGACCGTGGTCGGCGACCTCTACGCGGCCCGCGAGCGCGGACGGGTCCAGGGCTACCTCGCGAGCGTCTGGGGCGTCTCGTCGGTGGCCGGGCCGCTCGCGGGCGGGCTGATCGTCGGGCATCTGAGCTGGCCGTGGATCTTCTGGATCAACCTGCCGGTCGGCGTCCTCGCGGCCGTCCTGTTCCTGCTGTTCCTGCGCGAGGAGGTGGAGCGCAAGCCGCGCCGGATCGACGTGATCGGGGCGGCCCTCTTCACGGTGGCGATCGCGGCGCTGATGATCGCCCTGACCGAGACGTCGGCCGCGCCGGCCCTCGCCGTCGCCGCCGGCCTGACCTTCCTGGCGGCGATCGCGCTGTTCGTGCTGCAGGAGCGGCGGGCCGCCGACCCCATGCTGGATTTCTCGCTGTGGGGGCAGCGCCCGATCCTCACCGCCAACGCCGCGACGCTGCTCTCGGGCATGGCGATCATCGGGCTCACCGCCTTTCTCCCGATGTACGTGCAGGGCGTGCTCCGGCAATCGCCGCTCGTCGCCGGGTTCACCCTGACCCTCATGGTGCTCGGCTGGCCGATCGGCGCGACGACGGCGGCGCGCAGCTTCGTCCGCTTCGGCCTGCGACCGGTCCTGCTGCTCGGCGCCGCCCTGCTGCCGATCGGCGCGACGGCCTTCGTGGCCTTGGGCCCAGAAACCTCGCCGGTCGTGGCGGCGGCGGGGTCGATCGTGATGGGCCTCGGCATGGGCTTCCTGTCGACGGCGGCGATCGTGATCATCCAGGACAGCGTCGCCTGGGGGCAGCGGGGGGCGGCCACCGCCTCGAACATCTTCGCGCGCAACCTCGGCTCGACGCTCGGCGCCACCGCGCTCGGCGCCGTGCTGAACTATCGCCTGATCCATCCGGACGGCGGGACCGGGGTGGATCCCGACCAGCTGCGCCGCCTGCTCGACGACCCGGCGAGTCTCGGCGCAGCCGGCGAGGCGGCCCGCCTCAGCCTGCAGCACGCCCTGCACGGCACCTTCTGGACGGTCTTCGCCGTCGCGCTGCTGACGCTGTCGGCATCCTTGCTCGTGCCGCGCGTGGCGATCGCGGAGGCGGCGCCGGCCGTCGCGGAGTAGCATTCGGCAGCTACGCTCGGTGCTCGGCAGCCTCGCGTCCGAAGGCGCGGTCGCTGCGAGCGGCTTCGTCAGGAGCCGGCGCGCCGAACCGCCGGCGGCGATGGGGCAGAGCATCCCCTACGATTGCATCCCCCACGGATCAATCGAGCCTGAAGAGCCGATGCGCCTCGGGCAGGCTTAGCAGCGTGCTCGAGGCGGACCGGGCGACGGCTGGGGCTGGCGACCTTTCCGCGCCGAACCTGCGGGCCCGGCGACCTCGACGATCGCGTCCAGGTGCCGGGTCCGCCGAGGCCGAACCCGGTACCGCAGACCGCGACCAGCCGCGCGATGCGCTCGCCAGATCGAAATTATCCGAAGTGCCCGTCGGAGAAAGCGGTTCGACCTTCGACACCGCCGTACTGGAGGAAGTGCAGCATCGGGTCGATGTGGGCTGCGGCGACATCCGCATAATGCGCCTCGTAGGCGTGGGCGTCGAAGGTCGCCGACGGGTCGCGTCCCTCGCGCCACCCATAGGTCTCGTAATGCGCGAGCGGGTCCATCCCGGATCCGCGAACGTCGCCATAGGCGGCGAGGTATCCGGCGACATCGAACACGGCGTTGGGATTGCGTCCCTCGTGCCAGCCGTTCGTCTCGTAATGGTTGTAGGCGAAGGCGAAGCTGTCTCCGCCGGCAGCCATCGCGGCGCGCGCCACGTCGGCGTTTGCTAAGAGGTAGTATTCGGCGTCGAAGCCAGGATGCGTTGCAAGATCCGCGGCACGGCCGACCGCGGCATAGGCCTGCCGCCCTTCGGCCCGCCCGTGCTGCAGGTAGTCGGTGAGAGGGTCGGTCCCTGCGGCACGGACGTCGGGATTGTGGGCGAGATAGAGTTCGTTGTCGAAACCCGCGGAGGGGTCGCGTCCCTCGTGCCACCCGTTGGTGTCGTAGTGAGCCAGCGGATTGTAGCCGGCGGCGCGCACGTCCGAATTGGCCGCCAAGTAGCCTACGGTCGAGAATGCCGCGTTGGGATCGCGTCCTTCGTGCCAACCGTACTGGTTGTAGTGCGACGTCGAATCCATGCCGGCGGCGGCCACGTCGGGGTAGTGGCTTCGGTAGAAGGCGTCGTCGACAAGCGAGACCTGCGTGCCGGTCGATCCAGGCGGGCCGTAAAGCGCCTGGCCTCCATGGATGTCGGACGCGACGAGATCCGTCACGCTCGGGTTCAGAACCGCGTTCATGACGGCGGGCGTGGCGTTGTAATGACCGAGGCCGATGGCATGGCCGATCTCATGCAGTGCGACGAGGAACAGATCTGCGTGATCCGTACTGATCACGCGATTGGCCGAGGCATGCCAGTCCTCGTCGCTATCGAAGGTGACCGTCGCGGATTGGAACTGCGCTCCTGAATAACCGTAACTCGTGACCGCCAGCGTGTTGCTTGCGCCATCGATCGAGCTGTTGGCGAACGCGATGTCGGCGCCGGCGGTCGTCGACACCTGCTGGAATGCGATGTTGGCGTGCGCCGTCCAGTCGGCGAAAGCGGCTGCGATGACGGGGACGAAGCTCGCGGGAACAGACCCCGACATCGCCCAGGTGACGAGGCCGCCGCTTGATCCTGCATTGCCGGTGCCCCAGCGCGGGCCCTCCAGAACGTAGTCGACCATGCTTGGACCCCAGGGTTCACCGTGGCGGGACAAGAATGCCTTTTCGGACGTAAATGTGGCATCTACCGGAACGGCGCATTCCGAAAGAAAAAATCGACCGCCGGCGATTGAAGCCGAGAAGAATGCATTTATTAGCCGGCGTGCTGACTGCGGCAATCGATCCGCACTCGGGCAGGCGCTGGTGCGCAGGCTTGGCTCGAAGACATGAACATGCAATTGGGCAATTCTTGATCTGACCGATCAAATATGGTAATTATAGACGTCGTATATAAATTGAATGGTTTTTTTACATACAAGCCTGTAATGTGCGATTTTCGAGGTGGCCGGACGCATATCGAGAATCGCCGATCTAAAAATTGGTTATTCTTCGGAAGTGCCGCGTGATCTCGCCTGGCTGATTTAGCGTGCTAAGCAATAACGGCATATCCGCTAGCGCACAGGCAACTACCATCCGCGCGCCTCGCAACAGGAAGGATCACGATTGGAGACGCGAGGATGACAGGCTCCGGATCGCCGGTCCTGTCCCGCACGCCAGCATCCTGGTCGCCATGCGAGCCGAGACGCGATCGGATCAATCGGAGCGACAGCACGGTCGTCCGAGCCCCCACCCCGCTTGTCGCCGGCACCGGCTCGCGGTAGGCAAGAGCAGGGTTTCCGTCGCCGCCCTGCCGCCCCACGTTGGGCGGCGGCGGCTCAGATGCCTAAAAGGCAAGCTGGGATAACGGCTTGGGCCTGTAGCTCAATGGTTAGAGCCGACCGCTCATAACGGTCTGGTTGCAGGTTCGAGTCCTGCCGGGCCCACCAATCATCACAACGGTTTAAGCAGGCATCGTTTTATGCCCCGGGGCGGTCACCCAACGATTTACCCAACGAAACGCTCTTCTTGCTCCTGTTTTTGAAGGCTCCCGCGGCGCCGGATTGGAAGTCCGGGTGGTGGTGACCGTAGACGTTGATCAACACGTCAGGCGTCATGCCGAGGAAGCCGGACGCCTCCCAGATGCTGACACCGCGCTGCATCAGCCAAGTCGCCGCGGTGTGCCGGAGGACATGCGGTGAAGCAGCTTCCTCAAGGCCGGCGAGGCGGACCGCCGATGCGAAGGCCGTCTTGACCGACGCAACGGGCTTGCCGTTCCACTCGACTGCGAACTCGGGCATCGTTCCATCGCGGCGCGGCGTCACCGCCCAGCGGCGCAAGTGCGCTACGAGGTGCGATGGCAGCTTCACGACGGGCTGCCTCTTCTTCGTAACGCGATTGCCCTCGGCTCGCCGGTAAAACAGCCCCTTATCGAGATCGACATAGGCCCTGCCCTTACCGCGGTGGAACGAAGCAGCAGCAAGCGCTCCGGCACGTGTGCCGGTATAGAGGCCGAGCAGGATAAACCGCGCGAGGTGCCGAAGCGGGCGCTTGTCGGTCTGAACTGCCTGGCCGCGGTTCGAGCCCCGATGGACGGTTTGCGTCTCGCGGTAGCGCCAGCACACCCAAAGCAGGCGAGCCGCCTCCTCTCTCGTTAGGAAGCGGTCTCTCCCCTCCCCTTTCTCTGGCAACGGGACTTTGACGATCCCACGATGCAAGCCTTCGGTCCGGTGATGCCCGATGGCCGCTCGAAGGTCTTCTAGGTCGCGCCGGGCGCCGCCGGTCCGTTTCCTGGCAACGACATGATCGCGGCACAGTGGCCCTTTGATATCGGACAGGCGTTTGCCACCGAAGAAGTCG
Source organism: Methylobacterium sp. E-025 (assembly GCF_022829705.1). NCBI lineage: Bacteria > Pseudomonadati > Pseudomonadota > Alphaproteobacteria > Hyphomicrobiales > Methylobacteriaceae > Methylobacterium > Methylobacterium sp. E-025. The sequence continues at coordinate 5,359 of NZ_JAKSYR010000044.1, read as the reverse complement.
TTCAGCCGGCCGATCCGTCCCTTCAGCCGGCGATAGCCGATCGGGTCGGACGCTTCGATCACGCGTCGTCGCGCCTCAAGGTACAAGATCAGCACGTCCGCGACCGGGATTGCTTCGAGGTCCCGAAGCGACCGCGACGGGGCATGCTTGGCGATGTTGTGCTCTGCGAGAGCGCGTTCGGCTGCTGCAAGATCGCCCTCAAAGCATCCTGTGGGGTACTGCTTGCCTCCGTCGAGGATGAGCCAGGCCGCTCGTGACGCGACCTTGCCGCTCCGCCTCGCTCAGGTCGTAGCCAGAGTCGGGCGGGTTTGCGTTGACGCGGCATAGCTCTCTCATTCTCGCGATGGCGCCGAGGGTCGTCCAATCGCGGCCAGCGACGCGTTCGACGGCTAGCCGCCCGCGAGCCTTTTCCGTGCGCAGGCCGGAAGCGGTCATGCCGCCGCCCGGGTAGGCGAGTGCCGCGGCCACATCGAGCCGCAGCGGCGTCTCGTCGGTAATCTCCGATGCGTCGGAGATGTGTAGCGCCCTACCCATCATGGTTGTCCTGGCCCGCACGTATCGCGCGAGCGATGTCTGCATGTGTGACCTGAGGAGCGTGGCGGGACATTTAGATGGGTCCTTCGTCCGGCAATTTTGATCCGTAGGCGAACTTGAAAACGGACTGGCCTGATGATCGGCGTTGCATGTCCACATAAAAGTGGTTAGGTGCACATCAATAGTGCGGTATTGCGCGATATATGTCAACTATTATGCGCATGAAAAGTGCGACCTGTTCGCTGCTATGATCACTCCTGCTCAGTGTCGCGCGGCGCGCGCCTTGCTGGATTGGAGCCGTGAGCAGTTGGCTACTGCCGCGAGGATCGGCCTGCGTACCCTCGTGGATTTCGAGCGCGGCGCACGCGATCCTCACCACGCGACACTTGAGGCGATCGAGCGTGCCTTGGGTGAAGCTGGTGTGACGACAGACCTTTCAAAGGGCAATGGTCTGGGCGTTCGGCTGGTGGGAGTTGATCCTGCTCTACAAAAGCATGGCGAAAAGCGGCGATAAGTGATTTCTGATCTAAGGTCGTTAGCTAAACTTCCGCGAACCTCATGATCCATCACTCGGTTCAAATCTGACGGTTGATACGCTCGCCCTTCGGCTCATGGCAGCCCTGGGGACCGCTTTTGGCGCATCCCTACGACAGTCATTCATTAGCTGTCAGACAACAGCACGCGCAGCATTTGCTGATCCCCCCTCGGCTGTTGGCGAGTTGCACACATCCTTTGAAGCTTTAGAGAGTACGATCTCCCATCGCAATTTTGCAAGGAATACGATGCCACATGGAGGCGATTGATGCGGAAAGTCGTAAACTCAATCAAGGGGATTATAAAACAACATAAATCGAGCGAGGCGATCTCGGAGGGGCACAATCGCCGACTGTGCCCTCTTGGAAACACCATCGCCCTTTCCAGCAGCCTTAGCGAAAGATGACTCCCTATCCGCAATGAGAATGGTAACTAACCCGAACAGAACGTTAATTGATGGCCTTTGATCTAATAAGGCCTCGCCAGCCGCAGAGAGCAGCTTCATGGACCAGGCCAAAAAATACCTCTGGCAGGGCTTGTCTTCTCTGGATGTTCCCGCGGACGATCCGGTCTCTGTGACGCATCAGAGCAAGGTGGTGCGGCTCGTTGAGCCCGCCGGCAACCTGGATGAGCCGTTATCCTCAGCACCGCGCTCCTCGGCCCGTGACTGGTCCGCGCTGATCGAACGCGTTCGTCATGCAGCCAATCATGCCCGCGAGGTCGAGGCACAGGCGCAGGAACAGGAGCTGCGCGTACGGGAACTGCTGGATTACGCGCGGGAAGATATTCGAAACGCTGCCGAGCGGGTCCGTGCTGCTGAGGCACGCACCGCCGATGTCCAGAGTCGTGCTGATGTCTTGCTCAAGGCCGCCGACGAAAAGGTGAAAGCCGCCGAGGAGCGAGCACGGATTGCGGAGGAGTGGCTATCCCGTGTCTACGATACGGTTGCGAGGGAGTTCGGTGTTGAACCAGGTGCTAAGGGAGGGGCTTGATGTCGGCTGCTGCTCAGCCCCGTGCCGTCGATGCACGCCCGGACGGGCACGATCCTGAACCCAACGACGCTTGGCGCCCCAGCACCAAATGGGCCGCCGAGGCGTCGCTGGACGACAAGATCGTACCGCTCTTCACCGAGCCTGGTGTACCTGTCCCACAGGAGGCCCGAGGCGAACCTAATGCGGTCGATTGGCCTGCAGCGATTGACCTGATCCGAGATGTTGGAGCCCGTGTTCGCCAGGCACGTGATTTTGCTCAGGAAGTGTCGCGTCACTCGCAGTCGATCATCCAACGGAGCGTCAAGCAGGCCGAGGATGCCGAACGGCGTGCGGAGGCTGCCGAGGCGACCGCAGCAGTAGCCACTCTGCGAGCCAATCAGGCCGACGAACTTGCTCGCCTATCGGAGGCAAGGGCCAAACTCGCGGAGCAGCAGGCTGAGACGGCGAAGGCAGGTGAAGCGGAGGCCCAGCTTTGGCTTCGGCGTATCCATGCTTGCCTCAAGGATGAGCTAGGTGATCTCACTGCCGATCATGCCTAGCAACATCGTGGCTGTAGGTGGGATGCACGCCCGTGTGGAGGAGTTGCAGGCCGAGTTGGTAGCAACTCTGACAGGGGGTGATGCGTGGTGAGCGGAAGCGGAACCACGGTTAGGACTAATGCTGCGGAGTGGCTGATAGACTGCCCCACGGCTGGTCACCCGACGCTTGCAGAAAGTTTATTCCCGCTGCTGTGTTTCCGCTCGTGCCTTATCGAATGCCTCGTGCCCAGTGGATCCTTCGTCATTCCGCGGCGCCCCAATATCGCTCGGCTCTGTAGCACCGGTCGACAGAGAACCCTGTGACCTGCCGCTTGACGGAAGATCTCCGTAGGATCGCTCGCCGGGCGGCGTTTCAGTGGGATCGGTCTCGGTGCGCTTCGGGTCGGTCATAGTCGGGATGCTCCCTATCAGTACGACAGCGCCTGCAGGCTGATGGTAGTAGAGATCCAAGTCGGCCGAGCGATTACAGAGAAGGCTTCAGACCTTCACCACCTCGACAGCCAAGCCACCGCCGCTGACTGTCTCCGGGATGTCTGAGTGATCATAGTACCCCGCCTCATGCGCCATCGCGTCAAGGGCTGCGATCTCATTCATTGCCGAGCCGGTCCAAAGGATGGCACCGGTTGCACGCTGCCTGACCTGAAACACCTTCATCGCGCCCCTCCGAACCCATCGAGAGAACAAGCGCGGCGGTGGTGAACCGTTCCGTTAAAGCATATGGCTGGGCAGCGTGTCGCGGGTCGATAATGTTGCCGTGGAGCGACAGGTTCGGGTTTCACCAAAAGTACCGCTTTCGAGACACCGAATAGACAAGCTTCGGCAATTATGGTGATCGGCCCCACCACTCATCCAGCCTGCTGCCATGATCGCCACCGTCCGCATCGCCCTCCTCGATCACCGCGAGGTCACGGCCGTGCTCGCTACCTCCGCGGCCTTTCTGATGTGCGTGCTGGCGTTAGTTTGGATAGCTGGTTGACCGAGATCATGAGGGGCGCTCCGCATTTCAGCGGAGCGCTTGGATCGGTCAGTAGAAGCTTCGACGGCCGTAGCGGTAGCCGCGGCCCCTGCCGTAGCCGCGGCCATAACCGCCATAGCCCCGGCCGAAGCGCGGTCCGCCGTAGCCACGTCCACCATAACCGTAGCCACCACGGTAGCCCCGACCGTAACCACCACGGCCGTAACCGCCGCGTCCATAGCCATAGCCAAACTGTACAGGCTCGACTGCCGGTGCCGTCTCAGGGATGGCGGCGATACCAATCTGCGCGGCGGAAGCGGGAGCAGGTGCGAGAGATAGCCCTGCAATGAGCAGGCTCAGCGCTAGAAACATGGTCTTCAGCAAAGGGTTACTCCTTGTGAGCGCGCAGCGTTCGATCTGAGCGTCCATGACCCTATCAGGTATTGGTCCTGTCACCAGCACGCTATTTTAGCAGGAGCACTATCCACAAAGGCGACAGAGACCAGCCTAAACGGCTGCAGAAGCACTATAAGCAACAAGAAGCTCGTCAATTCGGTTTGCGACCGTTAAGCGCCCTGCTTGCCCGACTTCACACGTTGCAGGGTACGAGCGCTCTCACGTTCGAATTGTCGCGGCGTCATCTCGCCCGCATCCACGCGGCGAGCCAGCTGCGTCCGGTAGGCGACTGCCGCTTCCTGATCTGGGCTTAGCGTAACGTTCGCTCGCACCGCTGCACCCGTGCGCTCTGCCCACTCGGTATATGAGATGCGTCCGGCATCGCGCTCGGCCTTGAGGCGCGCGATGTCTTCTTGAAAAACGGCAGTCTGGTGGGGACCGGGCGCTGCACTTTGGCACGCAGCCAGACTGATTGAAATGGCAAGGACAGCGGCAATCGATCGGTACATAGAAGTCTCCCGTGGATCACGGGCTTAGACGGTTGTAGCTCGATCGGCGAGACCCGCGCGGCAACACCAGAGTAGAAATCCGAAGCCTGCTCGGATGCTCGCCGTTCAACGCCGCTGGGCGGTCTTTGGTAGACGTTCTTCGCTCAAGGAATTGCAGATGGAGTTGGCCGTGGCGCGTGCGGACCGTGATGCCTGGATGATCCGCGCGAGGCGGCAGGCATGATGACCGACCCCTACACCTGCCAGCCACGCGATACGGAATTTCGGACCATGCTGCGAGCACTCGACGACAACCTACGGACGCGCAGCATCCACACGTTGCCGGCCTAGATATTGAGAAGGTCAGTCAGGAGTTGGAAAATGGTCTATGAAGCGCACACCGTCCCATAACTCGACGGCGTGTCCATTCACTAGGGCTTTAGCTTCAACGATCGCGGTCGGATCGTCGTCTACGTTCAAGCGAGCCATCCCGAGGACTTCACCGCTCTTTCCAATGAGGATAGCTCGGTAGCGTGGGGGCATCGGCGGCTTGTCCAGCCCATCGAAGCCAATCCTGTCCTCGCCCGCCATCAAACCCGTCCGTTGCGCCGTCCCACTGCATTGCCAGAAGCCAAGCTTCAGAGCACGCGTCTTTTATACTGAATTTCAAAGAAAAATCGCACTCGGTTAAGAGCGCGCCGAGGTTGGGCTTGGATCTAATGCCCCCAGGTCAGGAGCCGCGCTAAGGTAGCACACAGCTTGGCCATTGGCTGTCACAAGCGCGTGTGGTCAGCTCCCTTTGAAGTGGTCCGCTCTTTGGTATGGCTTTTGAGCCTGGAGGACGGACAAGATGGCAAAGCACCCGAAGCCCGAGGAGATTGTTGCTAAGCTGCGGCAGGCGGATGTGCTGATCTCACAGGG
>NZ_JAKSYR010000041.1:0-32581 GCF_022829705.1 Methylobacterium sp. E-025 | reverse complement strand
ACCAGGCCTCGCGCGCCGCTTTCACGTCCGGGCGTTCCTGCTCGGCGGCGTGCGCTGTCTTTTTTTGTAGGTGAGATCGCGTGCGTCGAGGAAGCTCCACAGGGTGCCGAGCCCGACCGTGAGGTCGTGCTCGTCCTGGAGCCGAGCGCGCATCTCCTCAAGGGTGATGTCGTCTTGTCCGTCGATCAGGCCACGCAAAAACGCCTCGTGCGGATCGAGCTTCGAGCGGCGCGCCCGCCCTTGCGGACGAGCGGCCACCGTCCCCGTCGTCGTGAGCGCGGCCATCCAGCGGATCGAGGTCGCGATGCCGACCCCGAAGCGCGCGGCCGCCTGGCGGCGCGAGGTCGTTGCCGCGGCCTTCACCACGCGCTCGCGCAGATCCTGGCTGTAGGGTCGGCCCATGCTTCGCTCCTTCTCAAGAGCGATCAGTGAATCAGTCCAACAGCGCCGCGTGAACCCCACCTGCCCGATTCAGCGCAGCCCGAAAACGCTCTAAGCTAAGGTCTGCATAGAACCTGCGGATGTGATCAAGCTCGGCCGCTGCAAAGCGGCCGGGCTTTTTGCTGGCAGCCCGCCTTGCAAGCTCTCGGCGAAGTCACCTGATCGAGCAGGAGCGCGTTCAGCTCTTCGTAGCTCTTCACCCGGACACGCGGGGTGAAGAAGCGCTCGCGCACCAGCCCGACCTGGTTCTCGACCTGCCCCTTCTCCCAACCCGAGGCCGGCGTGCAGGCGACCGGATCGACGAGGTAGTGCGAGCACATCTGCAGGAAGCGGCGGTTGGCCGAGCCCGCGCAGCGCCTCGTAGACCCGGATCAGCGTCAGCCGCTCGCGGCCAGATCTGCCGGCGTTGGTGGTCAGTATCCGATCGAGATCGTCGCGCCATGGCCCGAGCTTGGGCAGCGGCTGCACCTCACGCTCATAGGCGAAGGCGGTGGCCCCCGACCGGATGACCTTCCGGACCGTGTTGCGGGAGACGTGCAGGTCGCGGACGATGTCCTTGATCGCGCGGCCGCGGGTGAAGAACTTGCGCCGGATGCGCGCAATCGTGTCCACGCCCTTCATCCCCCTACACCACCCTTCCGGCCGTACCGGATGGCAATCTGCGAGAACGAGGTTAGGGGGTCAGAATTGGACGCCGATCCCTCGCCTCACGGGGTCAAAGTTGCACGCCGAAACACACCCCTGTCTTCACGACGTAGCGCAGGCCGTTGAACACCGCGCGCAAGCTATGCTCGCGCCGCTTTCGCATCCTCGCGCAGTAGCGTCAGGTAAGGGGCGACCAGCGCCCACTCATCATCGGAGGCGTCGGACGGTTAGGCTTTGCGTGAAGAGGTCATGCCCCTTCATTTGGAATCCTCGAACCACGGGTCCATAACAGCCTCTAGGCGACCTGACTGTAGAGAGTTATGCTGCCGCCTTTCCCCTGCTGCGCCATGCCTCGACGGCCTGATGCGCCCGGATGACGACAGCTTCGATCCAGGCAGCGTCGGCGTTCGTGACGGAGACGTTCCTCTCGAAGCCTTTGAGGCGGCCCCGGTCTGTCTTGCTCAGGAAACGACCGCCGAACGCTTTGGGCATCGTCCAGTCCAGCATCAGGGCATAGCGCGCTGCTCTGCTCCAGGGCTCGATCGCCTGCGTGTCTTTGAGACGCATCCCCGCTCGGCGGCATGGGGCGTCCGGTGCTTCGCTCTTGGTGTCGGGGCTGGTCGAGGAGCGTTGCTGGGGCGAGGAAGGAGCCGACCTGGTAGGCGCAATCTGGATGGTCCTCGCCAGAGCATGCCAGTCGAGCCCCGCTGTGGCTAACGTCCGTCCAATCGCACGCGCTGCAGCGACCACCTCGCCGTCGTGCTCGCTCGCGAGGCGGGGCAGCATCTTGGCGAGCTTCGCAGCGGTGTCGGCCGGGATCATGTGCGCCACCCCGGCAGCCCAGCCCATGACTCTGTTAGGGCAACCTCGCGTCCAGCCTGATCTGGAGCGGCCTCGATGACCTGTCGAAGCACCACCTCCATCGCATCAGGTCCACCGATCGTCGCGGCGTCCTGCTCCTGACGGCGGATGGCTGAACGATACGCCTTCACGGCAGGTCCAGCCTTTGAACCACTTTCCATCGCGCTCAGGATGGCGATCAGGGCAGCCGCGATGGGTGCGGTCTCACGCCAAGTCGCAGGCAGCGGCGCCCCATCGGCAGGCTCGGTGTTTGGGGCCTGATGCTGGCTAGGCGGCGGCGACGCGAAGCTGGTGGTAAGTGAACGCTTCATGCGCTGGCTTTCTTAAGTGATGGTGACGCGCAAAATCATTGTTCGGCCCCTGAAGCGACCTTCGCAACCGAAACCAGGAGTGGCAGCAGACCTCGGACGGGCCGGCATCCACCCGACCCAGCCTTACTGTCCTGTTTCATCACCATCACACGCCTGCAGGCAGACCTTCTGACCTTCGGCGAAGGGGCGGGAGCGGACTTAGGCCGTGAGTTTCATCCGTCAGATTTCGACCTTTAGCTGATCCCAGCGGCCGGCATCGGGAGGGCGACCGTTACCCTCAATCCATCCGGATCGTACCCAACGTTGACCTGGGCTCCAGCCTGCTGGGTCAGTACCCGATTGAGCACTTTGGTGCCAAAGCTTTCCCGGGTGGGCGGCTGGACCAACTGCCCACTATGCTCGCTCCAGATCCAATGCAGAACCGGGCACACGGGGTCAGCCTCGACCGACCATGTCACCTCCAGGCGACCACTGGGATCGCTAAGCGCACCATGGCGAACGGCATTCGTGGCAAGTTCGTGCAACGCCATCCCGACTGGTACCGCAAGATCGGACGGCAGGGGAACATAGGGTCCGCGTAGCTCGATGTGCCGGGGACCCGCCTCAACGTAGCCATCGAGCTCGTTCCGAAGCATCTCGTCGAAGGAGACGACCTGAGAGACGTCCTCGGTGATCATGGCATGCGTCTTGGCCAGGGAAGCGATCCGGCCGGAGAACGCTTGCCTGAACTCGTCCAAGGTGGACGACGACCGTAGGGTGGCGTTGAGAACGGCCTGTACGGTGCCGAGCGTGTTCCTCACCCTGTGGTGGAGTTCACGTACCATCATGGCCTGGCGATCCTCGTAGCCACGACGATCGGTGATGTCGCGCTGAGCTGATACCCAGCGCGTGACCGGTCCATCTCCCTCCCGCAGGGGTGTGATCAGCCACTCAACGACATAGGTCGATCCGTCCTTGCGGTAGTTGACCGCCTCTCCTTGAAACGGTTCGCCGGCGACGAGCGCCGTGCGCATGCGGTCGAGTACGGATCGGTCGGTCCTCGGCCCCTGAAACAGTCGTGGCGTGAGTCCGACGATCTCATGGGCGGCATAGCCGGACATCCGTACGAAGGCCGGATTGGCGTACTCGATGCTGGGACCATCACCATCCAGAGCGGCGGAGGTGATGAGGATGGCCTCGCCCGATGCTTCAACGGCTGCGAGAAGCACTTCCGGGGCGGGGAGGAAACGCTTCGAGCTATCTTCGTCCTGCAAGTCCGCCCCCATCGGATCACCTCGTGCGACCCAATCGGACAACATTTCTAATGGTCCGCAGTTGCGGGCCTGCGACACCGCCCTGTTGATGGTGCTTGCAGATGCGGCGCGATCCCAGCCAATCGTCCCGCCGCAGCCCGTAATCACGGGCCGGGCGGCCACACCAGAATGCGCCTTCCCGAGCAAGCGTAGCCGCTATACGGAAGCCGCCGAACGTGTTCTGCTTTTGTTTCTGTATTTACGGGGGAGCACCATGCAGTCATCGACATCGTCATCAGGCTTTCCAGTTCCGGTGCCCCTTGTAGCCAAGCCCGTCCGGGCTGTCTTTCCGAGCCGAGCCGACGACTTTATCGAGGAGGAGATCGACCTCCAGCGCCTGCTGATCGTCAATCGCCCGGCGACCTTCCTGGTTCGGGTCGGTGACGACAGCATGATCCTTGCCCTTCTGTTCGACGGTGACCTCGCCATCGTCGACCGGTCGCTGATTCTTCGCCCCGGCGATATCGTCGTGGTCGACATCGATGGGGAGCGCTCGTTCAAGGTCTGGAAGCGCCAGGGGCCTCGCATCAGCCTCTATTTCGCCTACCGCGCCTCCCCGAATTCCAGCTATGTCCCGACGCTGCCATCGAGGTTTGGGGCGTCTTCTCCCGGTCCATCTGCCCAAGGCGCCGCTGCGAATGAGCGCCAAGGCCTGCGCCCTCTGCAACCGCAATTCCTTCTGCTGCTCGTGCGAGCGGGTCTTCGACGCGCCTGGCCACGAGGTGGTCAACCGGCTAGCGCGTCAGACGGTTTCGTCCGAGATCGAACGAAACCGCTTGGACGTGAGTCTCCGGACCGACAACGCGTTCAGTCCACCGGCGGAAAGTGTTCTATGAATCGTACGCCATCCCATAGCTCGACAGCGTGACCGTCTACGAGAGCTTGGGCCTGAGATAGTGCAGCAGTGTCGTCGTCGGCTATTAGCCTCACCATTCCAACGAGATTGCCAGTTTTCTCTAAAAATATTGCGCTGTAGCGAGGTGGCCTTGGCAGCTTGTCAAGGCTTTTGAAGCTGATCTTCTCATCGCTTGACATCATTGCCCCATTTGCGGAAAATAATTATTCCATTATTTTATCCGATAGGATCGATGACATCAGTAAATATTTATTGCAATCGGCTACGCCCTAATTTCCTCGTTATTGCAAAAAAGGCGCGCCGGGCAAGCGCGCACTAGGGTAGATTCGGACGGTCCGTGAAAGGGGCAGGTTCTATCAGCTCATGAGCACGTGTGCTTGCCGGACGGCTTGAGCCCCGCCGTTGTCTCAGTCATCGTCTCTCTTGGTGCAGCAAAGCCAGCGATGCGGCTAACAGGGCACGGGTGCGCAACTTTAAAGCAGCTGCCTCATAAAGCTGATGATCGGCGTTAGCTACGATAAGCTTGCACGATTGCACAACCGTCTGTGTGGCGCGCACGACGTTGTGCCCCTCCATGACGCTGGCAGCAATCATCTCGTCGGGATCGAGCATAGCGTGCCTCGGCGCCCATTGAGCATTAGTCTCGCGACTTTTGGCAATGCAGGCGCTGGCGCTTTGTATCCCCGCTTCATGGCGTCGAGCGCGCGGCCGCCTACGGTCGAGCTGTCGTCCCCGACGCTCACTGAATCATCGCCGATCCGGGCACGAGCCTCAACAGCGCCGCGAGCTTCATCAGGCCCGCGTCGGTCATCTCCTCATCGTCGACGTGCCACAGGCTCAGTTCGCCGCAGGCTGGCTCTACCCGCAGGCCGATCGCGCGGAGGGCCTGAGCAACCTCGTGACAGGGGGCGTCGGTGACGGTCTTCGCCTCAGACAGGTAGCTGGTGCTCGGGTTGTTCATACGACTGGGTCCCGACACGCCATCCATCGATCCTACTCCACAGCTTCCGGATGCGGGGCTGGAGTGCCGCAATACACCCTTAGGATCAGCGGGCACCCATCGTGATTTCGACGATGCACGAGCAATCGCTTCCCGACCGCTGTGTACGATCCAGAGACTGCAACACGGCCGTGGCAGGCTGGACAGCGCTTCCCGGCTTTGGCGTAAATGCCCTGAGCCTCGATGAGGCTGACAAGCTTCCAGGCACCATCGACCTTCACTTCGCAGCGGTTCGCATCCGGCTTTGTCATAGCCTGACGTGGCACGCCGGCACTTCCTCAGCCAGTGCGCAACGGCCACGATTTGAGACGCGATGTGTGAGTAGCGGGCCGGAAGGACGGAACAGACGCGGTGGCCATCGCTTCGCTCTTGCGCGACATCATGGAAGCGAGACGCTGACACACCGCAGCCAGGCGACGAGCCGGCGCCGATCGGTGATCCGACACCGGGCCCTCAGCAGCCCGAGAGCGATCCGCCGCCGAGCCCAGCGCCTACCCCGCAGATGGAGGACGAGGCGTCGATCGAGGAGACCGAAGAGCAGCCGAGCTAGGCAGCCCTCAATCCCTACGCGTCCAGTATCTTGCTCCGGTCGCGTCGGTGAGGATGATTGAGGCTGGGATGGTAGGATCGGCTCTGATAGTCACGGCTGCGGTCATTGCTTCAGTGCCTCCGACTAGCTCCAATTGCTCCAGCGCTACGGCGGTGAGCGCCGCTACGGTGATCGCGGACCACAATCCGGCGACTGCGACAGTTGGGACTCTCGACACGCACGCACCCTCACGGTTGATCGTAGGATGCCGGTGATCGGTTAATGAGGTTGATCCGCGGCGGGCGTTCAATCCAGAAAAGAGACGAAGACGCCGTCGGCGCTTAGAATGGCGCACTGATCTGGGCACCAGCGCTCAACACCGATCAGCGAGATTTCTCGCACGGCTGACACCGACAAGATCGCGATAAATGCAGACGAGAAGGTTGATCGGGGCTCGCTTTCATACTGGCAGGGTGCGATGGTTCGTCCTGATCTAATAACAGGACGTCTCAACGATGCCGATGGTTCAGCGCACCGCAAAATTGATTCAAAATCTAGAAATTGAGTTAGAATTAGGCAATCCGTCCAATGTCGCCGATTACCTAAATAATAGCCAAAATCATATTGAGGATATAAAAAGTTCCTATGAGATTGACCCCGAAGTGATGAGAGCAGTTGAGACTGTGGAAGCAAATATTTCGGCTGTGTCCGCTACCATGCGCCAGTACGGAATTCACAACGAGCAAGGGCATAGCGAGGTCGAGACGATGCGTCAGAGCGCCTTGTTGGCCATCAAAGCTCTCGCGAAGCACCTGGATCACACGAAGCTGAACGAGCGGGGCAACGCGCTCGGGGTGTAGCTACGCACTTGGGTTGCTACCACAGGCGCAGCAGATACCCGCCGGCCAGCACGAGGACGATGAGGGGCACGGCCGATAAGGCGATTTTCTGCGCCAACCCTGGCTCACGCTGGGTGCCGCGCCGGTTTGTAGTTCGGGGCTTTAAGGCGACGATCTTTGGATCGGAAAGATGCTGCGTCAGGCTATCAGGCAGCCTGCGCTTTGATGGTCCCCGGGGCATGCTCACCTCTCTACGACCGCCTCGCCGTGCCGCGCGCAGGGTGTCTCAAAGATCAGGCACGTCCGCGTCAAGCCAGTCCGCCGCTGCCTTTAGGTTTTGAAACTTGTGCGTCTCGCTCGTGAAAGGCGGTGGAAAGGGCGGGCTGTCGGCGAGTGGTTCGGCTGACCGCACGGGCTCGATTGGTGTCCGGCCTTCCACGCTTGTCTTCAGAAAACGGAATGGCAGAAATCCACCCGAACCGATCAATAAGCGGCGGGTCCCGACCCAACCCAGTCTAAATTTATTCTGTTATCGCTTCCCGTAAGCAGGCCTTTGCATCTCTCGCCATGGGCAAAACGGTGCCGTTCTCGGCTCACGCAACACCTGGCCGAGCCACATCGACGGAGTTGCGTCGACGTACGGGCGGCGGCGGCCTGAAGCGAGCCATGTCGCGAGCCGGGGGCATGCCGTACATGCGCGCGTACTCCCGGCTGAACTGCGATGTGCTCTCGTAGCCGACAGAGAAAGCGATGGCTGCGGCATCGCGTGGCTCGAACAGCAACAACCGGCGCGCCTTCAGGAGGCGAAGCCGCTTCTGGTACTGGATCGGGGTCATCGCGGTGATCGCCTTGAAGTGGCGATAGAAGGCCGCAACGCTCATCCCCGCCATCGTTGCAAGGACTTCGACACGGAATGGCTCGGCATAGTGTGCCTGTATCCATTCGAGAGTCCGTCCGACCTGGGATAATCGACTGTCCGGCCGGCCGATTTGCCGGAGCAGGTCTCCCTGCGGCCCCTGAAGCACGCGAAACAGGATCTCGCGCTCGATCATCGGTGCCAGCATGCCGATCTCGTTCGGTCGATCAACCAAGCGCATCAGCCGGAGCCAGGCGTCGATGAGTTCCGGTTCGGCGGCGGTGACCGAGAAGCAAGGACCACACGTCGGCAACCGGGCATCGCCAAGGTCGTCGAGCATGTTCGCGATAACGCCCGGGTCCAGGGTCAGGCTAAGTGCGAGATACGGCTCCCGGGGTCCATCAGACTGGATCTGGCCGATTGCCGGCACGTCGACCGGGATCAGGAAGTACGTCGCTGGCTCGAAGCGCAGGATCTGATCACCGACCGACAGGCTTTTGGTCCCCTGCAGGACCATGTGGAGCATCGGCTCGTACACCTGGTTCGAGCATGCTTCCGCCCGGACCATCGACACGCGGGGAAGCCCTGTTGGCGTCCACTTGTCCCCGGCGCGCATCACGATGGCGCGCAGTTCGTCCATCCCGTCCGTCATGCCTGATGGGCTAGCATCAGGTGATCGCCGCCACAAGCGACTGAGAAGATTGGGCAAGGATGAGCGAGTAACCGGCACGCGGATAATCGACCGACGACTTAGGTTCCGGTCGTCGACGGGGCCCCTTGGTTCCGGCGACGAAAGTCGTGAACCTTAGGGACAACCCATGAAGCTTGATGGAAAGATCGCCGTCGTCACCGGTGCCTCCAGTGGCATCGGCGCCGGCATCGCCAAGGCACTCGGTGCCGAGGATGCCACCGTTATCGTGAACTACGCGACCAGCCGGACGGGAGCGGACGCCGTCGTCGCGTCCATCGAGGCGGCCGGCGGGAAGGCGGTCGCGATCCAGGCGGACATGAGCAGGTCGACCGACGTCGCCCGCCTGTTCGACACCGTGAAGGCCGACCACGGCCGGGTCGACGTCCTCGTGAACAACGCGGGCATCGCCGTCTTCGAGATGGTCGCGGACCTCACCGAGGAAGCCTTCCACCGGCAGTTCAATGTCAACGTGCTGGGCTACTTCCTGGCGATCCGAGAGGCGGTGAAGCACTTCGGAGAGACCGGCGGCAGCATCATCAACGTCAGCTCGATCCTCAGCTCCGACCCGTATCTCGCCTCCAGCGTCTACTCGGCGACGAAGGGCGCCGTCGACACGATGACGTTCGCCTTGGCCCGCGAACTCGGACCGCGTGGGATCAGGGTCAACTCGATCCTGCCGGGCCATACGAACACCCCGGCCACCGTAGGGCATTTCGACGGTGCATTCGGCGAGAAGCTCGTCGCTGGCACGCCGCTCGGCCGCTTCGGCGAGCCCGAGGATATCGCCCCGGTCGCGGTTTTCCTGGCCTCGAACGATTCCCACTGGGTGACGGGGGAAGCCATCCGGGCCGCGGGCGGCGTGCGCGGCGTCGGGTACTAGCCCTCGCTTCCCAGCCGACCCGACCGCGAGTAGCGGCGTCCGGCTCGAAGCCCGACGCCGCGGATCATCCACCCCCTCATCGAAGGATGCCGTCATGGCAATCTCGGACCGCGGGAGCGCACCTCCCGCGTCGGGGCGGCGCTCGCTCGCCCTGCTCACCGTCCTCTCTGCGCAGTTCATGCTCGCCATGGACCTGCTTATCGTCGTCGTGGCCTTGCCGCGCATACAGACGGACCTTGCCTTCTCCCCAGCGGCCCTGACCTGGGTCCTCAACGCGTTCGGCCTCGCGTTCGGGGGCCTCCTGCTTCTGGGCGGGAGGCTGGGTGACATGCTGGGACAGGTCAGAACCTTCCGCGCAGGCATCGCGGTGTTCGTGCTGGCCTCGCTGGTCGGGGGGCTCGCCGAGACCTCGGGCATCCTGGTCGCCGCACGCGTGTTCCAGGGGATAGGCGCCGCATTGGCGGGTCCGAGCGTTCTGGCCCTGGTCATGGCGATGTCGCGCAATGCAGCGGAGCAGGCGCGCGGAATGTCCCTCTTCATCGCCGTCTCGTCGGTCGGAGCGTCGGCGGGACTGATCCTTGGCGGCGTTTTGACCGAGTACCTGTCCTGGCGGTGGTCGCTGCTGATCAACGTGCCGGTCGGTTCGATGGTCTTTGCGGTGATCGGGCGGCTGGTCGGCGAAACCCATCCGAAGGAAGCCAAGCTCGACGTCGTCGGCGCCATTACGGCGACGTTGGGGTCCGTCGCCCTCGTTTACGGCTTCATCAGCGCCGCCGAGAACGGTTGGTCATCGGCGCCCACGATCCTGTCCTTCGCGGCGGGAGCGCGCCTGTTCGTCGCCTTCGTCCGGTCCGCGGGCCGGCATCTGCAGCCGTTGCTGGACCTCGACCTGCTGCGGGACCGACCCCGGCTTGGGGGACTTGCGGTGATGGCCCTCATCGTCGGCATGCACTTCTCCGTCCTGTTCACGCTCGTGCAGTACCTCCAGCAGGTCCTAGGCTACACGCCGCTCATCGCGGGGCTCGCCTGCCTGCCCCTGACGGCCACCGTGTTCGGCATCAGCCAGTTCGTTCCGCGATTGATCGGTCGGTTTGGAACCCGTGCCTTGCTGGTCATGGGCAGTTTGCTGGTCTCGGTGAGCCTGCTCGGCTTCGCCCTGCTGGGTGATGCCGGGTCCTACTTCCCGGCCGTGCTCATCCCTCTCTTCGTTCATGCCGTCGGTATCGCCCTCGTGTTCGCACCAGGCACCGTGGCGATCATGGAGGGGGTACCCGTTGAGCACGCCGGGGCGGCGTCCGGCCTTCTGCAAATGGATCAGCAGATCGGAGGAGCACTCGGCATCGCGGTCATCACCTCGATCTACACCCTTGCCGTCGAACCTGGGCGGTACGTCTCGGGCTTGCCGGCGGCCTTCGGGGTTGGCGCTGCGATTGCCTCCGTGGCGGCGATCATCGCATGGCGCGCTTTCCGCCCGAGAACGTCGACTAGGCTCGTGACCACATGACCACGGCGCTGCTCGACCGGCTCACCCACCATTGCGAGATCGTCGAGACCGGCAACGAGAGCTGGCGCTTCAAGAACCGCGCCTGAGGCCGACACACGCGTCGCGCCTGCTGGACCCCTGATCAGCCCGGCTGCGCCACCCCGACCCGCTTCGCCGGGCTGATCGAGGGCGTCCCGCCATACCCATCCAGGGGGTCAAAGTTCGACGCCGATCCAGGGTCAATGTTCAACGCTGTTTGACAGCCACCTGCGCCAGAGGTCGTCATCTAGCCAACCGAACCGAGCGGATCAGTGCCATCCGCTCGTCCTGCCATCGTCACACGACCAACGATGCACGATTTTTGTACCTGGGCCACCAAATTGGGGCAGATGCAACCTGCGTCTGACGGGCGCCACGGCCGTGGGCGATTGATGCGAACGGTGGGCGCGGCGGCCGAAATACGAGGACGTCACCGAACCCTGGCGGCTGATCCCGCCGCCCCCCCCTGTCGGTGGGCAAGGCCCGCGT
This sequence comes from Methylobacterium sp. E-025, assembly GCF_022829705.1. NCBI lineage: Bacteria > Pseudomonadati > Pseudomonadota > Alphaproteobacteria > Hyphomicrobiales > Methylobacteriaceae > Methylobacterium > Methylobacterium sp. E-025. The sequence goes on along the minus strand of NZ_JAKSYR010000041.1, from coordinate 21,369 downwards.
CGCCGCAGCGTCGGAAATCTGCGCGATGCCCCCGTTCCTGTACGTCGTTGGGCATGACGGATACCGGCTACCTCCCGAGCCCGTCCGGGAGTCTCGGTACCTCTAGCTTCTTGACGCGTACGACAGCGGATCCCCGATTGTTGTCGTAGAACCAATGGCAGGTATCAAAGTACGGCACGCCAACGATCGCATCATTGACGAATAGGAACAGCTCTCCGTCGGCCTTGGCAACGAACTCCGAAAGGTATGTTGTCGGCAAGCGTTGCAGCTTGGCGTGGAAGTCCTCTGCTTTGGCGAGCATGCTGGAGGGCAATTTATCCGAAAGGCTCCTGAGGTCGAGCCGACAGCCTCGCGCCCGCGCGGGTTCGACCGGAGCGTCCGAACCACGTATGCTGGCTGGCAATCTGCGTCCGTTCCAGGACTGTACGTCGCCTCGCGAGTCGACGCCATTCCAGGCGGGAAGGCCCGCCTCAGCCCCGCCGTCGAACTTAAGCGCGAACTCGGTGGCGTCGCGCAGTCCGATCCGCGCGATGGGTTGGAGCCAATCAGCCTCGGGATTGCGCCTTAGCGGTAGCGCCAGGACGTAAGGCAACGTACTCCCGGCGAAGCCGGCCGTGCCGGATATCACGTCCCTGTCGAACCAAGGGTCCGTCATCGTTAGCTGAATCTGGTAGCGGGATCCGCGTTCCAGGCGGATGCCAGTCGGCGAGCAGATCTGGTCGATTGCGAGCGGACCGCGGGCTTGGCGGGTCTCTCCTTCAGCTAGAGAGGATGGCAAGATGGAGCCCGGGGAGCAGTAGGTTCCGGCGGCGCTGCGCGTCGTCACCGTGATACGGCTGACGACGACGAGAATGGTCAAACCAATGAGTGCGACGAAGAAGGACGGAGCGATCACGCCGACAATGGATCGGTGCACGAATTCGGAGGTCGTCGAGTTTCGTACGGCCCGGGCGATCCGGGACGGTATGGAAGGTCGCACCGCTCCGCCGGGCGACGCGGCCCCGGAACGACGGAAATAAGGGGGTTGCTTTGCCGGCGCTTGAGGTAGCCCAGAGGAGGCGAACCAGGCGCATCGGGCAAGGTCGGCAATGCGGTCACGCAGCCGGCAACTGCAGAGGTAGAGCAGCCAGGTCGCCAGCAACACAGCCAAGCACGGCAGCGGATGCGCGACGAGCGCGTCAAGGTAGCTACGCGCGAAGCCAGGAATGAACGTGCCGATCGTCGGGGCGACGAGATCAAGGTTGCCGCTGAGGGCATTCTCCGCGCCCATCCAGTCACGCCGTCGATCGTCCCACCAAGTCGCAGCGCCGAATGGCCGAAGGAATGCCCGGATCGACCGTTCGAACCCGTCGGCGAGTGGTCCGGCCGTCCAGGGCAACGAGGCTACGATACCCACGGCGGCGATCATCAGGAAATATGCGACCCTCCGCCACCACACGGCATCCCGTACAAGCTCGATGTATCCCGGGACAGGCTGGGGCATCCGGGCGGGGGGAGCCAAGTTCGGCACGGCAGCCGTGATGGCAGAATCGCCAATGCGGAGGATGCATTCCGCTGCGTTCGGCGCCATGGACGGAGGCACCCAGACCCGGGCGTCATCGGGAAGTGTCGCCGGGGCATACAGGTCGCTGCCGAGCACCATCTTTTCGAGCACCGAGTTATGGACGACGGGCCCTCCGCGAGATCCGTCAATGCGGATCTCCCGCGGACTGTAGCGATAAGCCACCGCCGGCCCGGAACGCGAGTCGTGGCGCGGACCGAACGAGGAGGCATCGGCCTTGAAGCCCGCCACTGCAGACTTGCTGAAGGTCAAGCCATTGTTGGGCAGGACGTGAATTTCATCCAGCATCCACAGCAACGGGACCAGCGCCAACGAAGGGTCAGGATAGCCGCCACCGACATCCGAATGCACGCCAGCGAACCAGACTTCCCGAATGCGCCGCCTGTCTGGCTCGTGGCGCATGTCGAACAGGACGGGATGGAAGGAGGTCCGCTCATCGTCGAGCGCCAGCGCATGTCGGACGTGTCGGACGTTCTTGGCCAGCTCGCGATTCCGGAACGAAATCGGCCAAATCATGCGATCCACTGCGCGGCGCATCTCCTCGAGGGGGACGCCAAAGGCTTCGACCGTATCGAACAAGCCCAAGAACTCGATGCCGACCTCGACTCGGTTCTCCGATGGGTCTTCAAGGGTCGCGGCCACCAGTCGCTGTCGATCCATCTCGGCACGGACTGCGGAGTACGACCGATGGCCCAAGAGCCCGTGATGAAGCGCCAGACCGAAGTCGCGGATCGCGCGAGCAACAGCGATCGTGGGACGCGTCCAGCCCGCCGGCGCGGTCCTCGTCCGGTACGCGCGCCACGCGGCCATGGCATTGCGGTCCATCTCGACCCTCGAAACGGGACTGGTCCCGATGCGTGCTGGGACGAGACCCTGCGAGGCAATGAGCGCCGCCAGCGTGCGGATGGTGAAGGCTCCGCGGCTGAAGCCGAACATCCAAATTTCGTCGCCTGGTCGCCAATTCCAGCAGATGAAGCGGTACAGCTTGCGGACGTTCGACGGCACACCCAAGCCTGTGGCGCCGTCTAGAACCGCAAAGGGCTTGAAGCCGGACGTGCCGACGCCAGGGATGTAGCGCGCAAGTTGGTCCGGACCGCCTTGGTCGAGAGCCTGGAACAACCGCCAGACGTTCGACTCCTGCGTCATGAAGGCATTGCCCGTACCGTCGGCGAATACGATGAGCTTCTTCATGACGACACCTTGCCCGATGGATTTTTCGCGGGGGTTCGACCTGTGGACGAATCTCTACTTCGCAGCGGCGACGGTCACGTTTACCGTAGCCCCATTCGCCGCGGATTTTGGTGCGCCACTGACTGGGGAGGAAGCCGACTTCAGGAGCCGCCCTGCTACGATACCGCTCATCAACTTCCGGCAGACCGTTTCCGATAGAAGGGGGTTCGTCAGGGTCGTGCCGCGACGCGTCGGGTCGTGCTCGCTGATGCAACTGACGAGGAGCGCCGAGACCGCCGTTTCCTGAGCGGTGAACTTTGGCGCGGCGGAACCAGCCGTACCAGTTCCAGCCAGCGCCACCAGAAGGTTGCCGTATTGACTAAGGATAAGCGCGTACGCGTCCTGACCGATCACCCCGTTCGCGTAGGCCCGACAAGCTTCCGACAGACCGTCCCGGAGGGCGAGGACACCAGCAGTCCGTCCCTCCAGGCTCGTCGAAGTCTCCGTCGAACTCGAATTGAAGGCCCCAGAGCCGGAATCCCCGCCGATCGTCACGCTCGCGTTGGCGGCCAAAGCACGCCCGAAAGCGATTGCCGCGTCGGGACTTGGTTCGGTGCAGACCGTCGGGAGAACGAAATTCTCGCCCGTTCGCTGGTCGAAGATCAGGCGGTCCCGTTCCGAGATCGTGCGGAGATTGGGGCCGATGACTGCGGCAGCCTTTACAGAATCGAGTTGAAATGGAACAGGTGCAATATTGGGATCAGCACAGGATGCCAATACAGGGCCAGCCAGCAAAATGAATACAAATCCCATTCGAGACATGGATGAGTCCTCCCCGAGATAAGCTTTAACCCGATTCTTATTAAAAGTTTAGGCTTATATTAGAGGCAAAGCACCGTGACGGTGCAATTATACTTATCAGATGTTTATACGTCCATGACGGTCATAAGACTGTATGCTTGCATTCCCGGCCGATTCTATACTGAAAGAGATAGTCTTGAATGGAATGATCCCACTCGATCCTGTCAACACGCCAATAACGATTCCATTGCGATCTCTCTCAGGTGTTGAATATATGTCACGCGACACTCTACGTCGCGGATGGCAAGGTGCAGAGCTGTGGCTTCGTAGGTGTCCTTGCGCGGGCAGGTGCGGCTACGCAGCGTCGCCCTGTTTGTCTGCCGATCCGACCACGTCGTCGACTGGAGCTCACCTTCAGGGTACGACCCGTGCTCGCCGGGCGGCCCAACCGCCTCTGGATCCTCGGCCTGGGCTATCTCGGTCGAGCATTCCTCTGGACCCAGGTGCTCTGCCATATTCGGATCGGGCGTGGGTGCGGCTTTCCTTGCAGAACACCGACACGGTTTCCGGCGTGACCGAAACACATCCATCCTGACCCAGGACGCGATGACCGGCATGCGGAAGACACGTGCCGTCCCCGACGCTCTCGAAGGTCACGGCTTCCAAACCACCCTCGTGAAGAGGTCATTCGATGGCGACTTACGACCTCGTCTCGAGGACGACCCTGACAGCCGTACGCGGGCCTATCCGCAACAGCACCTTCCCGTTTTAGGACGACACTCGAAGTCGCGATTCAGCGATTCGAAACCAATCCACAGGGCGGAATGCGACAGAATCCATTCGCCCGCTTTTCACGCAACTCATTGTTGTAACTGACTTTTCTAAATCTCTCTCGCTTGCCGAGGTATCATAAAGCTCCCCGGACTCCTCTTGTGAGATGAACCGCGCCATACTGTGAGGGGGCAAGCCACAGCCTGCCGTCACGAACTCGCCAATCATCAATGCCATAAGAAAGTGTTCCCATTAAAATATTGGGGCGTACTCGTATCGCTCCAGTCGCACGAATCCATGCAGTGGCCGCAAGAGCCCATCGTGATGCCGTCCCCCAAGCTTGAGAAAGTCGCCCAGTCAGAAAGCCGCCGTCTACGACGCCGGTCATTCGGGATCTTCGAGATGCCAAACAGAACCTCTCCTGAGGATGCGTCGAAGCTAACGCCGAGCGACTGCGCTCGCGGCAATGTTGTGAGACTGCATGGCCGTGTATCCGCATCGACATTGCCGGAAGACAATGGCGACGATGGTCAACACACTGAGGCGAGCGGTGACGGACAACGGGGATGTGGAACGCCTTGGCTCGCGCCATAGACCCGAGAACCTGGGCTCTCATCGAGAGGGACGCACCCTGAGCGTCCCTCCCTCGCGAAGCGGTCCACGTCACCTTCAAGGTCGGCGCAGGCCAATATATTTCGAGGGGACGGAAATGACCCCGGGCCGTGGGGATCGGAACTCGAACCCGATCGCTCCGGGGAAGTCCGCCAGCGCATGAACGCCGCCGCCAGGCCGATTCTAGAAGCCTTCGCACGCTGCCAAGGAGATTCTTCGAGGCAGCTCCTTAAAGCGATCGGCGGCCCGACACCGCTCACACATTCCGTCATCGCGCGCAAACTGGGCGGTGCGCTCCATTCCGAGGCCATGCGGAACGCAGTCGCTGTTAATGCCGATCCTGCGTTGGTGCCACTGAAAATCCGAGCAGGCTTGGCGAAGCTGTCCGCGCAAGATCTCACGGCACTCCCATCTAGCGAGGCCAAAGAAGCCTTCGCCGACTGGGATAAGCCCCTCGTGCCGGCCGGACATCACTGTGCCGAGCGTCAAGTTCGCCCGCAAAGTGGGGTATTTGGCCCGCGATATGACGTATAGTTGGCCCGCATCAAATAAAAGATGACGTCGATCGGCTCGTCATTGTTTGGATGTCTCGTTGGCTACGCTCTCCTCAAGCCTCGTAGCAGGGTCGAAAAACCCATTCTCCGTTTGGGAAGCACTACGAGACTGTCTGAGGAATGAGAGCGGCATTGCCACAGAGGCAATTACGGAGATCGGCCGGGATGAACGCCAACAGATCAGCTGCCATGCAACGGATCCGCGCTCTGATGGCGAAAACCGTCGCGAACGGCTGCAGCGAGAGCGAAGCGATGGCTGCCGCAGCCAAAGTCAGCGAGCTCATGGATCGCTACGGGCTGACCTATTTAGATTTCGAGATCAAACAAGCGCGTTGTCGACAGCGACAAGCCACGGATCGCCGGCACGATGTCAACCTGGTGGCCTGTGCGATCGCCCGGTTCTGCAACTGCCGGCACTGGCTGGAGGGTGGACGCATCCAGTATTTTGGCTTGCCGGTCGACGTCACCATCGCGACCTATATGACGGATCTGTGCCGATCGGCGATGGACGTCGGCTTCAAAGGATTCGCTAAGTCAGACCTGTGCCTATGGGACAAAGACGTTCGTGCGCTGCGCAAGCCGTTCATGGTGGCGATGGCCTACCGTCTCTCGGAGCGCTTCGAAGACATGGCGGCGGGTCGCGGAGGACAGCAACGACGGCGGATGGAACGTCCCTCGTTCTCGTCAAGAATGCTGTCGTCGAGAAGCAGTACCTCGCCCTCAAGTTGAAGCTGACCCCAGGAAGAGCGCCGCGATACCGTGATGACGCAGCGGCGGAGGGTGCAGGACGAGCGGCCGGCGATCGCGTGAACCTGGTGGCGGGCATTTCCGGCTCGCGACCTCCAAAATCTTTGCCATGATCGACGGAGTGTCCGCCGATGACATCACTTTTGTCACGACCATGGATCACTTGCGTGGCAAACAATGCCGCCGAACGCTTGATCCGGCCCATCGCAGTGGACCGCCGCAACTGGACCTTCGTCGACTCAAATGGCCGATACCACTTAATGCGTGAAGCTTTGCGCCTCGCTGATCCGCCGGGAGATCACACCGGCCATCCTGGCGGTTTGCGCCGCCAGCGCCGTGACCTCTAGGGCAACCACCGCGACGCCGCGGCCTGCCGCCTCGGCCCGTGCAGCCTCGATCGTAGCATTGCGTGCGAGCCAATTGGTCTGGCCGGCGATGCTAGAGATCACGCTCACCACATCGCCGAGCCGGCAAGCGTCTGACTGAGGGCACGGACGAGCAACGCCATCCGCTCCGCTGCCAGGACCGCCGCTGCGCCGGCTTGCCGATGTGCTGACCTGCCGCTCGATCTCCTGAACGGAGATTTCAAGGTCCTTGGCACCAGCTGCCATCGTGGAGACGTTCGAGGCCGACGTTCTCACTGTCTGTGCAACGGTGGTCGACTGGCTCGCCGTCTCAGCCACGATACCAGCCATAGTGCTTGCGGTGGCTTGCAGCTCCATGGCCGAGGACGAGACCGTCGTGACGTACTGAGGTTCACCCGGATGTCCCACGTCAGGGTGCTGCGCATCTTGAGGACGCGCTTGAAGATCTCTGCGGTGAGGTCGTCGAGATCGAGCTCAGACATCGTGGCCTCCCAGGGTGACGAGGACGTCGTTCGGTGCCCCCTGGCGACCGATCACGCGCCGGACCTCGTCGCCGGGCATGATCCGGGCTTCGACGAGACGGTGGGCCAGGGTCTCGATGGTGTCCCGCCGGGCCTCGACGAAGGCGACGGCGACCTTGAAGAGGCGGCACAGGTCGTTCTCGACCCGCCGCCCTAGATCGAGGTCGTGCCGCAGGAATTCCCGGGCCTCCGCTTCCGATGCGAGATGGAGGAGCGTTCCGCCCAGGCCGAGGGAGCAGTGCATCGCGGCCAGCATGGTCGTGGACATGCCGAGGTCGCTGGCGTAGGCGCCGCCGCTTCCGGAATTGACCTCGCCGAAGACCTGGTCCCCGGCCCGGCCCGCCAGGATTGAGACCACGTAGGCTTCGACGAACCCCCGCGTCATGGTGGTGGCTTGGTTGAGCTTGGTCCTGGTCAGCCCGTCCTGGCCGGAAATGAGCACGTTCGACAGGGAGACGATCTCGCCGACCCCGAGCAGGAGTACGGCGGCTGCGTGCGATGCCTCGTGATATGAGGCGGCCAGGATCTCGTCGAGGGTGACGGGCCGGAATTCGAAGCAGTCGACGCCGACATCGGTCCTGGCGGCGGTCCCGGGCAGGCTGCCGTGGGAGTGGCCATAGAGATGCAGGTCGCCGTGGTGCATGCGAGGCCACACCACGTGTGCGTAATGCGAAAGCCAAAGCCCCGTGGATGTCCCGTCGGAGTTTTGGACGACGATCCGGGCGACGTCGACGACGAGCCCGTCCCAGGGCAGGCGTGCCCCGATCTTTTCGTGGTTGCCACGGATCAGAAAGCGCCTGCCGTTCAGGCGTTGGAACACGTCTCGGGCGTAGGCCTCCGAGCAGCGATAGCAGAAGTCGCCGAGGTGCCAGACGGTGTCGTCGGGCCGGACTGCGGCGTTCCAGTTCGCGATCAGCGCCTCGTCATGCTCCTGGATAGACGCGAACGGACGGCGGAGCGACATCCGGTCGGCCAAGATCCCGGCGTGGCCAAAATGTGTATCAGAAACAAATAGATGGCGATGCATGGCAGCCTCGGCGTGAGCGGAGGCTAGGCGCGTGGCGGCACTCCGGGATCAGTCGGCGGGGTGGCGGCCTATGCGTATCATCGGGGTCTCCTGGGAACGAGGACACCGTGCCCTGGCCGGTTGCAGGAGGCAAGGGCAGTGATCGCGGAACAGGGGGCGGATCGGGCCGCGGCGACGACTTGGAGCTCGTCGAGCCGGGTGGTGTACCGGGGCGACCTCATCTCGAACTTGGCCGACCATTCACGCTTCGGGGCGAACTCGGCCACGCGGGACGACGGCTACCCGTCCGGACCTCGACCGCCACGTTGCATGCAAGTGGAATGCAGGCCACGGAGGGGAACCGCATCGCGGTCGTCCGATTGCCCCTACCGCTCGTGCCTAGCGGTCCGCCTGTCGGGCAAGGGACGACGCGACCGCCGATCGTCCCATCAACCGTCTCACAGGTTCGGTCGCCATGGGGGCGTTCGGCCGTCCATCCGGAGCATCGCGAATGGAACACGGCGTGGCCACGGCGGTCCTTTGCATCGTGGGTGGTGGCATCGCCGCCCAAATCATCGCGGCGCGGCTGCGTATTCCTGCCATTGTCCTGCTACTCGCGCTCGGGTTCCTGGTCGGGCCTATGCTGGGCCTGTTGCATCCCTCGCGCGATTTCGGACCCAACCTTCGGCCCCTGATAGGCCTGGCGGTCGCCATCGTGGTATTCGAAGGCGGCCTTGCCCTGGACTTCCGCGAACTGCGGGCGTCTGGCGAGGGCGTACTCCGGCTCACGGCTTTCGCCCTGCCCATCAACTTCGTCCTGGGCACGCTCGCCGCCCACCTGATCGGGGGGATGATGTGGGGGCCGGCGGCCGTGTTCGGCGCCATCCTCGTCGTCACCGGGCCGACGGTGATCCTGCCTCTCCTGCGTCACGCCCGGCTTGAAAGGCGTTCGGCCGCTTTCCTCAAGTGGGAAGCCATCGTCAACGACCCCGTCGGGGCCATTCTCACCGCGGTCGTCATCGAGATCCTCGTGGGCGTGCCCGACGGGGCCGGCGAGAACCCGGTGACCGCGCTGTCCCTGCACCTCGCCGAGGGCGTGCTGGCGGCGGGTGCCCTCGGGGTCGGCTCGGCCGTCGCGGTAGCCTGGGGGTTCCGGCGCGATCTCGTTCCCGAGACCTTGAAGACGCCGGTGCTGCTCGCGTTGGCCCTCGTGGCCTACGTCGTGCCGAACCTGCTCATGCACGAGGCCGGACTGATCGGCGCCACCGTGTTCGGCATCGCGCTCGCGAACCGGCACGTGCCGGGCCTGGCGGAGTTGCGCCGGTTCAAGGAGGCCCTCGTCGTCCTGCTGGTGTCGTGCCTGTTCGTCGTGCTGACCGCCGACCTCGACCTCGCGGTGCTCGGCAAGCTGTCCCTGCCCATCCTGGGTTTGACGGCGGCGATCCTGTTCGTGGTGCGCCCGGCGGCGATCTGGTTGGCCACGCTGCGCAGCGACCTGTCCCGACGCGAACGCCTGTTCGTCGGGTGGATCGGCCCGCGCGGCATCGTCGCGGCGGCCGTCGCCGGCTTGGCGGGTCCCCGCCTGAGCGAGGCGGGGTATGCCGGTGGCGACCTGATCCAACCCACCGTGTTCGCGGTCATCGTCGCGACGGTCCTAGCACACGGCTTTTCGCTCGGGCCGCTCGCACGTCGGTTCGGCCTGTCGACGGCCGCCGACACGCAGCGCCTTGCCGTCGTCGGGGCATCCCCGTGGGCGAGCGATCTCGTCGTCGCCTTGCACCGAGCCGCCGTGCCCGTGGTCCTGATAGACACCTACCCTGGCGCCTTGGTTGCCGCACGGCACGCGGGGGTACCGACGCTGCAGGCGGAACTGCTGTCCCGCCATGCGGAGGAAGGTTTTGCCGACCATCCCCCCGACCATCTGCTCGCCGCGACCAGGGACGAGCTCTACAACGCTTTGGTGTGCACCCGGCTGGCCCCGGAGGTCGGCCGCGAGCGCGTCTACCAACTCGCACCGTCCGCCGATCACCTCCTGCATATGGAAACGGGGGTCAGCCGCGACGCCCGCGGCAAGGTGCTGGGCGATGGCAGGACGGACTTCGACGCCTTGGCGGGCCGCCACGAGGCCGGATGGCGGTTCGTCGTGGCCGAGGTCGATGCCGTCGACATCCGGCATGACCTTCCGCTTCTTGGGATCGGGGCCGACGGTACGCTGAACCTGTTCTCGTCGGATGACGGACCGGGCGAAACTCCTGCTCTCGCCCGCATGCTCGTGCTGCGGCCCGCCGAGCCTCCCACGTCGCCCCCCATGCAGGACCTCACGCCCCTCGAAGCCACGTGAGGCGTGGCACCGGCGCAAACCGATGTCTTCGTTCCTTGGACCGCCAGCGTTAACGATGCGCTCGACATATCCGCTGTTGTGGCCGGACGGCCGGACGCATCCGGCGGGGAGCAGACGGATGCGGGTCGGACGGTCACGGAGCCGGATCGTCGGGGCGGCTCCACGTTCAGCCGCCGTGTCCGCGTCTGCGTCGCGGCCGAGCGGACGAAACCGATCTTCATTCGGACCTTTGGGTGATGATGCCTGCCAAGCGCCCATTGCCCGCATCGATCGTCCTCATCGTCGAGGACGATGAGCTCGTGCGCTTCTCCGCCGTGATGATGCTGGAAGACGCCGGCTTCACCGTCATCGGGGCTGTGAACGCCGACGAGGCGTGGGACATTTTGTGCGCGCATCACGATGTCGGCGTCCTGTTCACCGACATCGACATGCTGGGCTCGATGTGTGGCCGGAAGACCGCCGAGCGCGTCTTCCGTTCCTGGCCTGAGATCCGCCTTATCCTGACCTCGGGAAGCCAACGCTTCCGGGAAGAAGAGGTGCCGGACCACGGGCTGTTCGTGGCCAAGCCCTACACCACCTGTGAGGTCGTGAACGCCATACACGGCGCGTCGTAGGGGCGATCCGCGTTCGTCAATGGGGTCCAGATTGGCCGACCTTTTCGCTCTTCACGGCGCCACGTTGGTCATAAACCTTGCGCAACCTTATGACGGGCTCGCGTCCTGACGTCGGCCCTCGAAACGGAGAGACTCATGCGAAACGTCGTGGTTGCCCTTCTCGTCGTCGTCGCGGCACCTGCCAACGCCGTCGAGCCGGTTAAGGACGAGGCCGTCGCCATCGGCCCCTGGAAGGTCGAGGCGATCGCGAAGGGCCAGAAGTTCGAGCGTTGCACGATGACCCGGACGACCGACGATGGGGTCGAGGTGCGCTTCGCCCGAGATTCGGACGGTTTGGACCTCAGCATGAGCTCCCCGAAATGGAAGCTTGGCAAGGGCAAGAACTATCCCGTGGAGCTCGCCGCCGGGACATCCATCCTGAAGGCGGAGGTCGCAGCGACCGGCAACGTCGTCTCCCTCCCGATCAAGGACGAGCGCTTCCTCAAGTCACTCAGGCTCGGCGATGCGCTGGAGGTGCGGGGAGAGGGCTCGACCATCCAGGTGGCGCTCGACAAGAGCGCGGCCGGCCTGGACCGGCTGGAGGGATGCTACGGAAAGAACCTTGCACCTGCGGAGACCAACCCGTTCGTTGCACCGAGCAGGAAGCCGTAGCCGCCACGCCTTGCCCCTCATGGCTTCACGGCCCAAGCCTAGCCCGGCATAGCTGAACTCGCGCAAGTAAACGTGACGGGAGACCAACTCCCACCCGCGTGGACTGACCAAGATTGGCGTGCCAGCGGCTGGTGGACCCGGCCTTGGGTTCGGGAATGCGGCAGGAGGCCCCGCCCTCACCAATGTCATCGAGGTGCCGTCGACGGTCCATCGTCGGGCTGCCGCGGCTCCGTTTCTCTTCGTGGCGGTCGAGACGCCATACTTGTCGAGGCTGCCCGGCGATCTGCGCAGGACGAACCTTGAGAGCCTCTCACGACATCGCTTCGTGGATGGCGCGACGCGACGAGTGGGAGATCGCCAATTTTTTCCCACGACGTCCTGCAAGGGAGGCCATTAATACTGCTCCTCGCGCCACCTTCGTGACGCCATCGAGCGCCGCGGGCCATCTCATCTCCCACACGGGGCGGGCGGCAAGCGATGACTTGGATTGCCAGCGGGTCGGGGACCATTTCAGAAGGACGACCGTACGTGCGCGGAGCCGAACCTGCACGCGGGCGGCGTTCCGACAGGCAGGCCCTGATCAAAGGTCATGGCGGCGTTCGTCGCCATCGATCATCGGTTCGTTGCACGAATACCACGATACCTGCGAGCCCTCGCCTTGCCTCCTAGGACGCTCGACCGCGATACCGCAAAGTCCTAGGCTCGCCCGCCGTGGCCAACGTCGAATCTGGTGTCGTGCATATTCGTCATTCATGGCTCGTCGGGATTCGACGCGCGGGGGAACGCCTGCGCGAACGACCATGGCTTGGGGAGGCCATCGCCGTCGCCACGTTCGTGGTCGCGTGCGCGCTGCGCTCGGCGATCGACGACATCCTGCCACCGGGTTTCCCGTACCTGACGTTCTTCCCGGCCGTGATCCTCACGACCTTCTTCTGCGGCCTGCGTCCGGGCATCACCTGCGCCGTCCTGAGCGGCGCGGCGGCTTGGTACCTGTTCCTCCCGCCGTACCACTCGTTCGCCCTGGACGGCTCTACCGCCGTGGCGCTGGCGTTCTATGCCTTCATCGTCGGCGTCGACATCGCGCTGATCCACCTCATGCACAGGGCGGGTGAACGGCTCCGGGTGGAACGGTCCGTGACCGCGTCGCTGTACGACCAGCAGCGCACGATGTTCCAGGAACTGCAGCACCGCGTCGCCAACAACATGCAGTTCGTGGCGGCGCTCCTCACCCTGCAGAAGCGCAAGGTGGGCAACGACCCGGCCGCGGCGCTCGCCGCCCTGGACGAGGCCAGGATACGGTTGGAGACCATCTCCCGTATCCACCGGCGCCTCTACGACCCGGAGCGGATCGACCTGCCGGTCGGACATTACCTTCAGGAGCTATGCACCGACCTTCTCGACGCGACGGGCGCCAGGAACATCGTCTGTCTGGTCGACGTGCCTCCGATGCAGTTCGACCTGACCCGCCTCACCACCCTGTCGCTTCTCGTGGTCGAGGTCGTCACGAACGCGCTCAAGCACGCCTTCATCCCGGACAGCCCGGGCACCATCACCATCCGGCTTGAACGGCTCGGTCCGGATCGTATGGTGCTTACCGTCGCGGACGACGGCCGTGGCATGCCGCAAGGGTTCGACCCGGGCACCAGCAAAAGCCTTGGGTACCGGATCTCGCAGGGGCTCGCGAGCCAGTTGGGCGGCATGTTGTCGTACGGTGGAACGACGGGCACCGTCGTACGCGTCGAGTTCCCAGCGGGTTGATCTCCCGCCACGAAGCGCAGTCCCGGATCGTGCATCCATCGGCGGAGTGCTGTTCCAGGTCTGCAGTCCTGCCGGGCATCCCTCGGCTCGGGCCACCTCCGTTCCGTCTTCCATGCCTCGGGCGCGCCGCCACTGGCATACGGACAAAGCGCATCGGTGCCCTCAGGCCACGGAAGGCGCTTGCCTCAATGCGGCGTCGGTGCGAGCGGGCTGAGGTGGCCCGGGCTCGCCGCCGCCAAGGGTACGTCGACGGACACGCGCAGGCCGTCATGCGCGAAATCCAGGGAAAGAGCGCCATCGAGTTCGCGCTCCACGCTGACCGTGATGAGCCGCGTGCCGAACCCCCGCCGTACCGGAGGCCCGGCTGGGGGGCCTCCCGACTCGGTCCAGGTCAGACGCAGCCGCCGGGTGCCGCCCTCCGCCGAAATCACGTTCCAGGCTACGCGGACGCCTCCGTCCGGCACGAACAACGCGCCGTGCTTGGCCGCGTTGGAGACGAGCTCGTGCAAGGTCATGCCAAGCGACAGAACGTGCCGCGGCGGGAGGTCGACCTCGGGGCCGTCCAAGACGAACGAGGTGCTCCCGTCGCGGTAGGGGCCGATCTCCCCCTCAAGGACCGCCCGCAGGGAGGCACCCGACCAATCGTCCCGGGTGAGGAGGTCATGGGTCTTCGAGAGGGCCAGGATGCGGGCTTCGAGTTGCTCGCCCGAAGCCTCGCCTCCGCGCGTCGACTGCCGGGCGAGGGCCTGGACCGTGGCGAGCGTGTTCTTCACCCGATGGTTCAGCTCGTGCAGCATCGTCACCTGCCGATCCTGCATCTCGCGGCCGCGCAAAATCTCGCCGCGCAATTCCTCCTCGTTACGGCGCAGGGTGCCCGCCATCGCGTCGAGCTTGCGTCCGAGCCGGCCGAACTCGTCAGGTCCTTGGAGGCCGGTGCGGGCGGCAAGGTCCCCGGCCTGCCACGCCGCCGCCGTCCGCAGCAGCCGGTCGAACGGCCGCCGAATGAACATCCGGCCAGCCACCAGCGCGGCAACAAGCGCCGCCGCCGTGCCCAACGCGATCAGGACGATGCCACGCCGTGTCGCCGCGTCGACGTCCAGGTAGGCGACGTCGCGGTCGCGACCGACCGTCACCCATGCGGCCGAGGTCGGCCCCGTCGAGTGGGCATTGGCCAGGACGCGCTCGCGTCCGTCGATGCCGAGATCCACGCGGACACCCTCGCCGCGGTCCGCGAGCACGCGCTGCCGCTCCGCCGGCACCTGTTTCCCGATCCAGTCCTCGCCGCCTGGATACCGCACGAGGATGGTCATGGTATCGTCCGCCACGGTGAGGAACGAGCTTGCGAGCCGTAGGTTCCGTCGTAGGTAACGGGCCAGCCAATCGAGATCGACCGCCGCGGCCAGCACGCCGACGGTCTCGCCGCCACCGCCGTGCAGGACCTGCGCGAAGTGCAGCGAGTCCTTCCGGCTGGCAGTGCCGTGGGCATACGTACCCATGACGAACCCGTCCTCGGCGATGGCCCGTTGCTGGTACGCGCGCTCGGGCACGGCGTAGGAACCTGGCGGGGACCCGACGCTGTTGCAGACGATGATCCCGTCGGGCCGGGTCAGCGCCAGGACCGCGAGATGCGGATTGTTACACGCGGCCCGCCGCAGATAATCGGTGCATCCCTCCGGTTCGAGCGCACGCACCGCGGGATCCTGCGAAACGAAATTGAGAGCCTGCCGGACGTTCTCGGCGACCTGTGCAAGATCGTCGGCGACGGTCCTGGCCGTGGCCATCGTATCGGTGCGCACGGCCTCGTTGCGCGAGGCGCGCAGGGCATACTCATTGTAGCCTTGGATCGCGAGCGCAGGGGCCAGGGCCAGCAGCACGAGCAGGAGGACGCGGGTCGTCAGCGTCATGCGGTAAGCCGGCCGCCTCGGATCGGTCGTTGGGATGTCGGACGCACCGCGGGGGTGCCCCATGCCGGAGGCTCGTGGATCATTCCATCATAACGCAACCTACGGCGACCCGTTCTTCGGATCCTCGGCCATCCGCACCAACTTTCGGAGAAAAGGACATGGCCGGTTTCACGCAGGCCAAGGCGGGACGTAGTTCATCTCCCGATCCCCGGGTCACATCGAGCGGATGGTGTAACCCCCGCATCGGATGCAACCTGACAGCCCTGGACGGCATGCGAGGGGAATTCGGGGGCCTTGGGTTTCAGATGCGCGTGGCCATGGCTTGCCGCAGGAGACGCGAGAGCTGTTCGGCCGAGTATGGCTTGTGGAGCAGGGGGAACCCGTCGGCGCCTTCCTCGGCGAGGACGTGGCTGTAACCGGACGCGAGGATGACGGGCACGCGGGGTAGCGAGCGCCGGAGCTGTTTCGCCATCGCGATGCCACCCATGCCTGGCATTACCACGTCCGAGAACACGACATCGAAGCCGTTGCCGTCTGGGCCGAGACGATCCAACGCGTCCTCGGCGTTGGTGGCCCAGGTCGTCTCGTAACCGAGGTCCTCAAGGATCTGGGTGGCGAAACGTCCGACCTCGACGTTGTCCTCCACCACGAGGATGCGCTGCCCCGACCCCGCAGGCAGGAGGTCGTCCGGTACCCTGTCGTCGACCGCCGCTGTCTCGGCGACGATTACCTCGGGCAGGTAGAGCGTGAACGTCGTGCCCTCGCCCTCCACGCTCTCGACGTCGACGTCGCCGCCGGACTGCTTGGTGAACCCGAACACCTGGGAAAGGCCGAGGCCGGTGCCTTTGCCGACTGCCTTGGTCGTGAAGAACGGCTCGAAGATCCGTGCCATGCTGTCGGGTGTGATGCCCGTCCCGGTGTCGATAAGCGAGATTGCGGCGAAGGGACCGTCTGCGCCCGCGTGGCCGCGGATGGGCGGCATCGAGCTCGACCCGGCGAGGCACAACGTGAGCGTGCCCTCGCCATCCATGGCGTCCCGGGCATTGACGGCCATGTTCACCAGCGCAGTCTCGAATTGGCTCAGGTCCGCCCTGACGAAGCAGGGAGCCTCGGGGACCCGGATGACGACGCGGATACGGGACCCGGTGACCGTGTCGAGCATGTCCGCCACGCCGCGCAGGCGGACACCGGCGTCGAACACTTCCGGGTTGAGCGCCTGCTTGCGGGCGAACGCGAGGAGCTGACCGGTCAGTTTGGCCGCCCGGTCGACGGTGTCCGACACCGCGTCTAGGTAGCGTTGCTTGCGTTCGGGGGCGAGCTCCGGGCGGCGGAGGAAATCGACCGACGAGCGGATGATGGTCAGCAGGTTGTTGAAGTCGTGCGCGACGCCGCCGGTCAACTGCCCGACCGCTTCCATCTTCTGCGATTGTCGAAGGGACTCCTCCGCCGTCATGAGTTCGCGCGTGCGGTCCTCGACGCGGGCTTCCAGGTTCGCGTTGAGGTCGCGCAGCGCGGTGTCCCTGGCCATGCGCTCGGTCTCGTCGCGAGCGATCTTAAGAAACCCGATTTCCTGCCCGGTGGCATCGCGCAGCAGCCACCAACCCCGTTGAGGAATACGCGGCTGCCGTCCCGACGAAGGTGCCAACGGACGTCAGGGGCGGCACCGTTCTCGCGGGCTGCCGCGATCTCGTTCTCCGGTTGGCCGACTTCGCGGTCCTCCGGCGTGAACAGGATGTCGGCGCTCCTGCCCACGATGTCCTCCGCGGCGAAACCGAAGACCTCGGCCGCGCCTGCCGACCAGGACGTCACCACGCGGTCGGCATCCACCGTCAGGATGGCATAGTCGGTGGCGGCCTCGACGATCAGGCGCAGGCGCTGCTCGCGCTCACGCAACTCGTCGGTGGCGACCTTCCTCTCGGTGACGTCGTTGCCTTCGATGAAGATACCGACGACGGTCCCTTCCCGATCCCGGATCGGCTGGTAGATGAAGTCGAGGTGGCGCCGTTCGCTCGGCTCCCCGTGCCGGTGCCCCAGCACGATCTCCACCCCGCGTCCGATGAACGGTTCCCCCGTCGTGCAGACGAGGTCGAGGAGGTCGAAGAACGGTTGGCCGTCGATCTCGCTGAGCGCTTCCCGAACCGTCTGGCCGATGACGTCGCGGCCGCCGATGAGGCGCCGATACGCGTCGTTGGTCATCTCAAACCGGTGTTCGGGTTCGCGTACGAGTGCCATGAAGCTCGGAGCCTGCCGGAACATCTCGGAGAGCCGTTCGCTCTCCGCCTTGAGCGAGAGGTTGGTCTCGTGGACGCTTCGTGCCCTGTCGAAGATGCCCGCCTGCGCGGGGTCCATGTCCGGCTGGTCCGCACTTGCGAGACCCTTCGCGGCGTCGCGAAGGCGCTGGAGCTCGGTCACGTCGATGGGATGCTGGAGGACGGTCGCGACCTCACCTCCCGCGTCGAGCACGGGGGTGTGGGTGATGCTCCAGTATCGCTCCTCGAAGCCACCCCCGTCCGCCTCGTGGCGTGGGATGTCGAAACGCAGCAGCGGCATGGTGTCCGGCGCCCGCGTGCGGATCACCCGCTCGAACGAGGCGATGGCTTGCCTGAGCGTCTCGGGGTCCGTCGGGAAGGCATCCCAGGCCCATCGCCCAACGATGTCGTCCAGCGCGCGTTTCGTGCTGCGGAGGTACGCCTGGTTCGCATCGACGATGTTCAGCGAGCGGTCGAGGACGAGATAGGGATTGGGGGAGGCGTCGAATGCCGCCGCCCGGTCGTTCTTTCCTCGATCCACGAACCCGTCTCCGGTGGCCTTGGCCGTTTGCGTCTCAGTCGATCCCGGGACCGGCGACCTCCTCGACGATGCCCGCCGCGCCGGCACTCACGATGGGAACACGGCCCAGGGACGTTGGTTGCCGGAGGCGTCGGCCGGCGCCGTCGCGCCGCGGGCGTGCTCGGAGGTAACGCGCAGGCCACGCATTCGGCCGGTGGACGATTGACCGTTCCACACGGTGGTCCTGGCAGCCATCGCGTCTGGCGGGGCGAACACGCGTATATCCGTCAGGCGAGACGAGGCCCCTCGGCAACGTCCCTGGGTCCGGCATCGGGCTGCCGGTTGTCGAGCTTGCGCAACTCCGTCGCGATATTTTGGAGGCTCGCATCGCCCTTTCGCATGACGCGGTCCGCTTCGGAAAGCCTGTCGCGCTCCTCTGCAGTGACATCGCGGGCGCTCAGCACGACGACGGAAACGTCGGCGCATCCCGGCAACTCGCGCAGCCGATGCAGGAACGAGAACCCGTCCATCACCGGCATGGTCAGGTCCAGCAGGATCAGGTGGGGGACGCCGTGCCGGACCTGGTCCAGCGCCTCGCAGCCGTTCCCGGCCTCGCGGACGGTCCAGCCGTTGCGCTCCAAGATCGTTCGGAGGCGATGGCGCATGTCCGCATCGTCGTCGACGACCAGTACGTCCCCGTCCGCCGCCCGGAACTGTTCCATGATGGTCCGCAACCGACCCCAGTCGACGGGCTTGGGGACAGCCTCGACAGCCCCGAGCGAGGCGCTTAGCGCGGCGTCGGCGACAAAGCTGACCATGACCACGGGGATGCCAGCGATGTCAGGATCCGCCTTGAGGGCGGCGAGCACCGACCAGCCGTCCATCTCCGGCATCATCACGTCGAGTAGGATGGCCCGCGGCTTGAGCGAGCGTGCCAGTTCGAGGCCTGTGCGCCCGTCGGCGGCCGTGCGGACCGAGAAGCGCTGGCGTTCCAGGAACCGCGTCATCAGCTCACGCTGGGCCAGCTCGTCGTCGATGACGAGCACGAGATCGTTGGAGGAAACCTGGTTCTCCGGGACCGTCGGTGCCGCCTCGACGACACGGTCGGGTGCGACCGCCGGCACGCGCAAGGTAAAGCACGTGCCCTGGCCCTCCACGCTTTCGACCGTGATGTCGCCGCCGAGCAACTGCGCGAAGGCGCGGCTCAGGGCGAGCCCGAGACCGGTCCCGCCGAACTTGCGCGTGGTGGTCTCGTCGGCCTGCGAGAAGCGTTCGAAGAGGCGTCCGACCTGCTCGGGCGTCATGCCGATGCCCGTATCGCGAACCGAGAATCGCAACCAATCGCCCATGGCATCGGTCTCGCGTCCGGCCCGGAGCGTGATGGTGCCGCTTTCGGTGAACTTGGCGGCGTTCGAGAGCATGTTGAACAGGCACTGGCGCAGCTTCACGGCATCGGTCCGCGCCGAGCCCACCTCGCCGACGACGTCGACGACGAGGACGTTGCCCTTTTTGGCCACCAGCGCCTCGACGGTGCCGGCGGCGTCCGTGACGAAGGCGGCGACGTCGATGTCCTCGGGGTAAAGGTCCATCTTCTCGGCCTCGACCTTGGACAGGTCGAGCACGTCGTTGATGAGGCCGAGGAGGTGCTGGGCGTTCGACTTGATCTTGCCGAGGTCCTTGAGGAGGCTGTCCTGGCCGAGCTCCTCGGCCTCCTCCTCCAGCATCTCGGAGTAGCCGATCACGGCCGACAGCGGCGTCCGGAGCTCGTGGCTCATGTTGGCCAGGAAGCGGCTCTTGGCACGGCTGTGTTCCTCCGCCGCCTCCTTCGCGGCTTCGGCCCGGGCGTTGGCTTCCGTCAGTTCTGTCTGGTTGCTGACAAGGATGCGGTTCGCGCCGTCGAGGCGCTCCAGCGTGGCCTCGTTGTGCACGACGGACCGACGCAGCGCGTCACAGATCCAGATCATGATGGCACCGACCAACGCG
Source organism: Methylobacterium sp. E-025 (assembly GCF_022829705.1). NCBI lineage: Bacteria > Pseudomonadati > Pseudomonadota > Alphaproteobacteria > Hyphomicrobiales > Methylobacteriaceae > Methylobacterium > Methylobacterium sp. E-025. Next base: position 1,241 of record NZ_JAKSYR010000041.1, on the reverse strand, counting down.
TACTGACAGAGCAGCGATACGTCGACGCCGCCCAGGCTCCCGTCCCGGGTATAGAACCAGGTCGCGATCAGGGTCGAGAGGACGAGGACCAGCGTCCCGGCGCTCTTGCCGAAGGCGAGACTCCCGGCGAGAAGCACCGGGATGTAGAGCAGGAAGGGTGCGACGTACGTCGGCGCGAGGTAGCGCACTAACGTCATGGCCGCGACCATCAGCAACGGTACGCCGAAGCGGATGCCCGGCGTCGGGCGTTGGCGGGCGAGGGTTACGATGAAACCGTACAAGATGGTCATCCGAGATGGGTGCGAGGCTGAGATAAGGCCTACACCGAAAGCATCTTCCCTGCCGGAAAGAACCACTCGGGTGGGTCAGCGGAACTCGACGGCGACGGTTTCCGTCGCGTCATGATACCGCCGCTAAGGGGCGCGAGGGGTCGCTGACGGATGCGATGGGGACGACGCTCGGTCGGACACGATCCGATGGGACGTCGAATGGCAACCACGATCTCGGATACCCCGCCCCGTCAGCCTGCGCAGGTGCCTCCCCCGCTCGTGCCGGGCTTACGCGGCCTTTTGACCCTGGCAGTGGGCGTGGTCCTGATCGCCGCCCTGTATTTCGGGCGCGAGGTGTTCATCCCGCTGGTCCTGGCGGTGCTACTCAGCTTCGTCCTCGCCCCTGTCGTCAACCTGCTGCGCCGGATCAGGCTCGGCCGGGTACCATCCGTCATCGTCGCCGTGCTGCTCGCCCTGACGGTCATCGGCGGCATTGGGGCGCTCATAGGCACCCAGGTGGCGGGGCTCGCAGGCAACCTGCCGCAGTACCAGGTGACCGTGCAGAAGAAGTTCGCCGGGCTGCAGCAGGGGTGGCTCGGAGAGGCCAACAAGGTCATTGCCAGGTTCAGCCATCAGGTCCACGACGCCACCCAGAAGGCCGACGCCGCCGGCACCAGTGCGGCGACCGGCCCGGGAGGGGATACGCCCAAGGCGCAGCTCGTCCGGGTACAGGAACCCGAGATCTCGCCACTGGCGCTGGCGGAGAAGGTCCTGGGGCCGGTCTTCGAGCCGCTCACAACGGTCGGTATCGTCCTCGTCGTCGTCGTGTTTCTGCTCCTTCAGCGTGAGGACCTGCGCAACCGCATGATCCGCCTGTTCGGGTCGAGCGACCTGCATCGCACCACCGTGGCGATGGATGACGCGGCCGGTCGTCTCGGCACCTACTTTCTCGCCCAGCTCGGCATGAACGCC
>NZ_JAKSYR010000007.1:0-17766 GCF_022829705.1 Methylobacterium sp. E-025 | reverse complement strand
TTCTGGAACGGCTTTCGCATCCGCCCACCCCGAACGGCGATCGCAGGAACCGCTTTTCCCTCCCCCCTCTGCGGGGGAGGGTAGCCCGCGAAGCGGGTCGGGAGAGGGGAGCGACGATGCCGGATCCGGCGCTCCCCTTTCCCGCCCCTCGCTCACGCGATGCCCACCCTCCCCCGCACCCAAGTCGGGCCTGCCCGACTTGGGCAGACAGGGTGCGGATCTCGGGCAGGCCCGAGATCCGTCGGGGGGAGGGAAGGCGCGCGGGCTCTTCGGCAGGGAAGAGGAGGTGGGGAGAGGCGCGACCGCTCCCGACCGCTCCCGACCCACGCCCGAACCGGACGACGCGTCCGACGCCATCCCCGCGCTCTGCGCTGCCGCGGATGCCCTCGGCGTGACGTCCCTGCGCGGGCCGTTGCTCGCCGTGCGGATCGCCCGGCTGATCGCCGCCCGCGACGGACGGGATGGGCTCGCGGAACGAGATCTCGTCGAGGCAGCAGCCCTCGTGCTCGGCCCGCGGGCGACGCGGATGCCGGTTCCCGAGCAACCCGCCGAAGCCTCCGAACCGCCCCCCGACGATCGCGGATCGCCGCAGGGGGAGAACCCGCCGGAGCCCGACGGGGACGCGGCGGGCACGGAGCAGCAGGCCGAATCGCCGAATCTCGACGACGTCGTGCTCGCGGCGGCACGCGCGGCGATCCCGCCCGGCCTGCTCGCGGCGTTGGCCGCCGGGCAGGCGCCTGCGCGCGGCGGCAAGGCGGGAAGGGCCGGGGCCGCCGCCTCCGCCGCGCGGCAGGGCCGGCCGATCGGCGCGCGCGCCGGCGACCCGCGCCGCGGGCGCCTGGCGCTGCTGGCGACCCTGCGCGCCGCCGCCCCGTGGCAGGCCCTCCGGCGATCCGAAGCCGGAGCGGGCGACGCCCGGGCGATCCTGGTGCGGCCGGAGGATTTTCGGATCACGCGCTTTCGCCAGCGGACCGAGAGCACGACGATCTTCGCGGTCGACGCCTCCGGCTCGGCGGCGATCGAGCGGCTCGCCGAGGCGAAGGGGGCGGTCGAGCTGCTGCTGGCCGAGGCCTATGTCCGCCGCGACCGGGTGGCGCTCGTCGCCTTCCGCGGCCGGGCGGCCGAGCTCGTGCTGCCGCCGACCCGCTCGCTGGTGCGGGCCAAGCGCGGGCTGGCCGGGCTGCCCGGCGGCGGCGGCACGCCGCTGGCCGCGGGGCTCGATGCGGCGGCCGACGTGGCGCTCGCCGTCCGGCGCGGCGGCGGCACCCCGGTCGTCGTGCTGCTCACCGACGGGCGCGCCAACGTCGACCGCGCCGGCGCACCGGGCCGGCCGCGCGCCGCCGAGGACGCGCTCGCCGCGGCCCGGCGCTTCCGCGCGGCGGCGTTCTCCGCGATCCTGATCGACACCGCGCCGCGCCCGCAGGATTCGGCGCGCGCCCTGGCCGAGGCGATGGGCGCCCGCTATCTCCCGTTGCCGCAGGCCGACGCCCGCAAGCTCAGCGCCGCGGTGCGGGCGGCGGGCACGGCGGCGTGACGGCTCGCATCGGCAGGTCCTTCAGGAAACCAGGTCCTTCAGGAAACCATGACACGCATGTCCGAGGACCGCCCGGACTGGGAGCGCGACGGTCGCGACTGGCCGCATCGCGACGCCAGCCGCTTCGTCGAGGCTTCCGGCCTGCGCTGGCACGTGCAGGCGATGGGGTCGGCCGACGCTCCCGTGCTGCTCCTCGTCCACGGGACGGGCGCGGCGACGCATTCCTGGCGCGGGCTGATGCCGGCCTTGGCCGGGCGCTTCCGCGTGATCGCGCCGGACCTGCCCGGCCACGGCTTCACCGATCCGCTGCCGGCCGGCCGCCTGTCGCTTCCCGGCATGGCGTCCGCCCTGGCCGACCTGACGAGGCAGCTCGGCGTGAGGCCGGTCGTGGCGGTCGGCCATTCGGCGGGCGCCGCGATCCTGGCCCGGACCTGCCTCGACGCGCGGCTATCGCCGAGGCTGCTGGTGGCGCTGAACGGCGCCCTCAAGCCGTTCCCAGGTCTTGCCTCGATCCTGTTCCCAAGCATGGCGCGGATGCTGTTCCTCAATCGGATGACGCCGAAGATCTTCGCCTGGACGGCGGACCGCGCCGCGGTGCAGCGGCTGATCCAGGGCACCGGCTCGCGCATCGACCCCGTCGGGCTCGACCTCTATCGCCGCCTGTTCCGGAAGCCCGCCCACGTCGCCGGAGCGCTCGGCATGATGGCGAACTGGAACCTCGACGCCCTCGACCGCGCGCTGCCGCGGCTCGGCGTCCGCACGCTGCTCGTCGTCGGCTCCGACGACAAGGCGATCGCGCCCGACACCGCCTTCGCGGTGCGCGACCGCCTGCCCGATGCCCGCGTCGAGCTGATGCGCGGCCTCGGCCACCTCGCGCACGAGGAAGCGCCCGAGCGCGTCGCCGCGGCGATCCTCGCGGAGTTCGACGCCCTGACCGCAGCCGAGGCGCCGCGGTCCGCCTGTGCCTCAGAAAGGCCCTTGCCTGAGGTCGGCAATCGACCTTAGTGTCAAACCATGTTGACACTCGATGCGTTGGTACCGTTGACACATGCGGATCGCCGGCCCCACGCCGTCGTCGTGGGCAGCGGCTTCGGCGGGCTCGCCGCCGCGATCCGCCTCGGTGCCCGCGGCTACCGGGTCACGGTGCTGGAACGGCTCGACAAGCCGGGCGGGCGGGCCCGCGTCCACCGGCAGGACGGCTTCACCTTCGACGCCGGCCCGACCATCGTTACCGCGCCGTTCCTGTTCGAGGAACTGTGGACGCTGTGCGGGCGGCGCATGGCGGACGACGTCACCCTGGTGCCGATGCGGCCCTACTACCGCATCCGGTTCGACGACGGCGCCACCTTCGACTATTCCGGCGACCTGGCCGCCATGCGGGCGGAGGTCGCCAAGTTCTCGCCCGCCGACGTCGCCGGCTACGAGCGCTTCATGGCGCAGAGCGAGGCCATCTTCCGCGTCGGCTTCGAAGAGCTCGGCCACGTGCCCTTCGGCCGCATCCGGGACATGCTGCGGATCGCGCCGGACCTCGTGCGGCTCGGCGGCCACCGCAGCGTCTACGACGTGGTGGCGAAGTACATCCGCGACGAGCGCCTGCGGACCATCTTCAGCTTCCACCCGCTGCTGATCGGCGGCAGCCCGTTCCGGGCGAGCGCAATCTACTGCCTGATCGCCCATCTCGAGCGGCGCTGGGGCGTGCACTTCGCCATGGGCGGCACCGGCCGCCTCGTCAACGGCCTCGTCGGCCTGATCGCGGGGCAGGGGGGCGCCCTGCACTGCGACGCGGAGGTCGCCGAGATCACCGTCGCCCGCGGCGCGGCCACCGGCGTGCGCCTGGCCGACGGCACGACGATCGCCGCCGACATCGTCGTCTCGAACGCCGATTCCGCCCACACCTACCGCAATCTGGTCCCGGCATCGGCCAGACGGCGCTGGACCGATCGCAAGGTCGACAAGGCCCATTCCTCCATGGGCCTGTTCGTCTGGTACTTCGGAACGAAGCGGAAATATCCGGACGTCGCCCACCACACCATCCTGATGGGGCCGCGCTACCGCGCGCTGATCGACGACATCTTCCACAGGAAGCACCTCGCCGACGACTTCTCGCTCTATCTCCACCGGCCGACCGAGACCGACCCGATGCTGGCGCCGCCGGGATGCGACGCGTTCTACGTGCTCTCGCCGGTGCCGAACCTCGCCGGCGGCCAGGATTGGGCGGCGCTCGCCGAGCCCTACCGCCGGCTCATCGAGGCGTCCCTCGAGGCGACCGTGCTGCCGGGCCTCTCGGCCGAGCTCATCACCTCGAAGGTGACGACGCCGCAGGATTTCCGCGACGATTTCCTGAGCTTCCGCGGCTCCGGCTTCGGGCTGGAGCCGGTGCTGACGCAATCGGCGTGGTTCCGTCCGCACAACGCGTCGGAAGACGTGCGCAACCTGTTCCTCGTCGGCGCCGGAACCCATCCCGGCGCCGGCCTGCCCGGCGTCCTGTCCACGGCCCGCGTCCTCGATACGGTGGTTCCCGATGCGCGCGTCTTCGCCTGAGTCGCTTCCGGCCGCGTTCCTGGCCGCCCTGCGCCCGGCCTCGTCGCACGCGTCGGAGGCCGACCACGCCGCCTGCCGCGCCGCGATCCGGGCGGGGTCGCGCAGCTTCTACGCCGCCGCACACCTGCTGCTGCCGCGCGTCCGGCGCGCGGCCTACGGGCTCTACGCCTTCTGCCGGTTGTCGGACGATCTCGTCGACGACGCGGAGGCCGGCGCGGCGCCCGGGGCGGTGCTTCGGCTCGATGCGCGGCTCGCGCGCATCCATGCCGGCCACCCCGCCGACCATGCCGCCGACCGGGCGCTCGCCGACGTCGTCGCCGACCACGCGATCCCGCAGGCGCTGCCGGCGGCGTTGCTCGAAGGCCTCGCCTGGGACTCCGAAGGGCGGCGCTACGCGACCTTGAGCGCGCTCTGCGCCTACGCCGCCCGCGTCGCGGCCTCCGTCGGCGCGACGATGACGCTGATCATGGGCGTGCGCGATGCCGACGTGCTGGCGCGGGCCTGCGACCTCGGCGTGGCGATGCAGCTCACCAACATCGCCCGCGACGTCGGCGAGGATGCGCGGGCCGGCCGCCTCTACCTGCCGCTCGACTGGCTCGACGAGGCCGGCATCGATCCGGACGCGTTCCTGGCCGAGCCGGTCGCGACGGACGCGCTGCGCGACGTGGTCGCCCGGCTGCTCGCCGCCGCGGACGTGCTCTACGCCCGCTCGGAGGCCGGCATCGGCAGCCTGCCGCTCGCCTGCCGTCCGGCGATCCGGGCCGCGCGCCTGATCTATGCCGAGATCGGTGCGGAGATCGCCCGGAACGGGTTCGACAGCGTCACCCGGCGCGCCCGCGTCGGGGCGGGGCGCAAGCTGCAGCTGCTCGCCCGCGCCGCGCTGCCGCTCGGTGGCGGCACCGAGCGCGACGCGCCGAGCCTGCCCGAGACCGCCTACCTCATCGAGGCCGTGCCGACGCGCACGCCCTTGGCCCGCCCCTGGTGGGACATCCCGGGCCAGGCGGTACGGGTGCTCGAGATGATCGAGGCGTTGCGCGAGCGTGAGGCGACGGGGCGCGAGCCGGCGTGAGCGACCCGCTCTTCGCCGCCTTCGACATCGGGCTGGTCTTCGCGCTCGCCCTCGGGCTGGCGATCTGGCAGCTCGTCGCGCTCAGGCGCGGCATCCGGCGGGACCGCGCGGCGGCGAAGGTGGACCGCGGAGAATAGCTCCAGGAGAGTTCCGACCTGCGCATTTCCCTCCCCCTCTGCGGGGGAGGAAAGAAGGCCCGTTCACGCCATCGACGTCAGGATGCCCGGCCGGCGGCCGTTCCGCCGAGGTGGAACACCCGGTGGGGCACCAGCTCGCCGCGCTCGACGTCGCCCACCGCGACGAGGATGCCGCCGCAGGTCGCGAAGATCTTGCCCTCGACCGGCGCGTCGCGGCCGCGCAGGATCACCGACTGGCCGCGCATCAGGCGCATCGCCATATCGCGCGAGACCGAGACGGAGGGGATCGCGTCGAGGGCGGTCTCGACCGGCATCAGGTGGGCGAGGCTGCCCTCGGGCCCGGCGGCGTCGAGCCCGGCGACGTTGCAGGAATCGGCCTCCGCGAACGGCCCGACCCGGGTGCGGCGCAGGGCCGAGACGTGGCCGCGGCAGCCGAGCATGCGCCCGAGGTCGCGCGCGAGCGCCCGGACGTAGGTGCCCTTGCCGCACTCGGCCTCGATCACCGTGCGGTCGGTCTCGTGCTCGACCACCGCGAGGCGATCGATCTGGACGGGACGCGCCACCAGCTCGACCACCTCGCCGTCGCGGGCGAGGTCGTAGGCGCGCTCGCCCTGGATCTTGATCGCCGAGTAGCGCGGCGGCACCTGCTCGATCGCGCCGACGAAGCTCGGCAGGGCGGCCTCGACCGCCGCGCGGGTCGGGCGGTCCTCGCTCGTCGCCACCGGGCGGCCCTCGGCGTCGTCGGTGTCGGTCTCGATGCCCCAGCTCACGGTGAAGCGGTAGGCCTTGCGGCCGTCCATCACGAAGGGGACGGTCTTGGTGGCCTCGCCGAGCGCGATCGGCAGGATCCCGGATGCCAGCGGATCGAGGGTGCCGGCATGCCCCGCCTTCTTGGCGTTGAAGGCGCGCTTCACCACCGCGACCGCGTGCGTCGAGGTCATGCCGACGCCCTTGTCGAGGATGACCCAGCCCGACACGTCGCGCTTCTTCGGCCGGTCGGGCCGCGGACCGCCGCGGGACGGGCGACGGCCCTCCTCGCTGCGGCGCTCGCCCGAAGACGGCATCTCGGGCGCGGAGACCGGATGCTCGGAGGTCGGGACGTCGTTCATGGAAACCTCGGTCGGCATCATGCTTTTTTACGTCAATCGGCGAAACGGAATCTGGATCGGTGCGCGCCCGCCTGCCGGTGCCGCGCCGCGATGGCGTCTTCGATCGGGTGGGGGCCGACCCTCACGGGCGCCCCCACCCGACCTCCGCGTCGTCCTCGTCCGGCACTCCCTTGTCGAGGTCGCGCTGGACGCGCTCGTTGCGCAGCAGCGCGTCGATCCGCGCGGCCTCGTCGAACGTGTCGTCGCGCAGGAAGCGCAGCTCGGGGGCGAATTTGAGGTTCACCCGCCGGGCCACCTCCTGCCGGAGCGCCTTGCGGTTGCGCTCGAGCGCGGCGATCACCGGCGCCTCGTCCATGCCGCCGAGCGGCATCACGTAGGCGGTGGCGAGCTTGAGGTCGGGCGACATCCGAACTTCCGGCACGGTCACCACGTGGGTGCCGAGGACCGGATCCTGGATGTCGCCGCGCTGGAGCACCTCGGCCAGCGCGTGGCGCACGAGCTCGGCGACGCGCTGCTGGCGCTGGGTGGGGCCGTTCGGGTTGGGTTTCTGAGCCATGGTCTTCTGCGGTCCGGCACCGGGTCGTCGAGCAGACGAGGCAGGACTGGAGTACGAAAAAAGACGGCCGCGGCAGGAGCCGCGGCCGCCGTGTCGATGCGCTGTCGAACGCGATCAGAGCGTGCGGCGGATCTCTTCGACCCGGTAGCACTCGATGGTGTCGCCGGCGCGCATGTTCTCGAAGTTCTCGAACGCCATGCCGCAATCCTGGCCCGACGTGACTTCCTTCACGTCGTCCTTGAAGCGCTTCAGGGTCGAGAGCTTGCCCTCGTGGATCACCACGCTGTCGCGGATCAGGCGGACATGGGCGCCGCGCTGGACCACGCCGTCGGAGACGCGGCAACCGGCGACCTTGCCGACCTTCGAGACCTCGAAGATCTCCTGGATGAAGGCTTCGCCCAGGCGCTCCTCGCGGAGCGTCGGAGGCAGCATGCCCGACAGGGTCGCTTTGATGTCGTCCACGAGGTCGTAGATGATGTTGTAGTAGCGGATCTCGACGTCGTTGCGCTCGGCGAGCTCCCGCGCTTCCTTGTGGGCGCGGATGTTGAAGCCGATCACCACCGCCTTCGAGGCGGTCGCGAGGGTCACGTCCGACTCGGTGATGCCGCCGACGCCGGCGAGCAGGATCCGGGCCGAGACCTCGTCGTTGCCGAGCTTCTCCAACGCGCCCGAGATCGCCTCGACCGAGCCCTGCACGTCGCCCTTGATGATGACGGGCAGCTCCTTGCGGCCGGCGCCTTCCTTCAGGTCGCGCATCATGTCGACGAGCGAGCGATTGGCGCCGCCGGTGCGGGCGTTCTGGCGCTCGCGCTTCGTCCGGGCACGATACTCCGTGACCTCGCGGGCGCGGGCCTCGCTTGGCACCACGATCACGCGGTCGCCGGCATCCGGCGTGCCGTTGAAGCCGAGGACCTCCACCGGGACCGACGGTCCCGCGTACTGGATGTTCTCGCCCTGGTCGTCGATGAGCGCGCGGACGCGGCCCCATTCGGCGCCGGCGACGACGATGTCGCCGGTGAACAGTGTGCCGCGCTGCACCAGCACGGTCGCGACGGGGCCGCGGCCGCGATCGAGCTTGGCCTCGATGACCGTGCCCTCGCCGTCGCGCTTCTCGTTGGCGCGCAGGTTCATGATCTCGGCCTGCAGCTGCAGGCCCTCGAGCAGGTCGGGCAGGCCGTCGCCGGTCTTGGCCGAAACTTCGAACTCCAGCGTCTCGCCGCCCATCGACTCGACCTGGATGTCGTGCTGGAGCAGCTCGGTGCGGACCCGCTGCGGGTTCGCCTCGGGCTTGTCGATCTTGTTGATCGCCAGGATCAGCGGAACGCCCGCCGCCTTGGCGTGCTGGATCGCCTCGATCGTCTGGGGCATCACACCGTCGTCGGCCGCCACCACGAGCACGACGATGTCCGTCACCTTGGCGCCGCGGGCGCGCATGGAGGTGAAGGCCGCGTGGCCGGGGGTGTCGATGAAGGTGATCATGTCGCCCGACGGCGACGCGACCTGGTAGGCGCCGATGTGCTGGGTGATGCCGCCAGCCTCGCCCTCGACCACGTTCTCCTTGCGGATCGCGTCGAGGAGCGACGTCTTGCCGTGGTCGACGTGGCCCATGATCGTGACGACCGGAGGACGGGGATCGAGATCCTCGTCGAGATCCGGCTCGTCGGAGGTCAGGCCCTCTTCCACGTCCGACTCGGCGACGCGGCGCACGGTGTGGCCCATCTCCTCGGCGATGAGCTGCGCCGAATCCGAATCGATCACGTCGGTGATCTTGTGGATCTCGCCCTGCTTCATCAACAGGCGGATCACGTCGACCGCCCGCTCCGACATGCGGTTGGCGAGCTCCTGGATCGTGATCGTCTCCGGGATCGTCACCTCACGCGACAGCTTCTCCTTCTGCTCGACCTGCCGGCTTCCGCTCATGCGCTGCTGGCGACGGCGGAAGGAGGCGATCGAGCGGGTGCGCTCGTCCTCGCCGGACGTCGCGGTCGCGATGGTCAGGCGGCCGCGGTTGCGGTCGCCGCCGGGCTGCTTGGGCGTCTTCGGCGGCGTGATGATCTTCAGCGGCATGCCGGGACGGCGGATGACGCGCTTGGTCTCGCTCTCGTCCTCGTTCGCCGCCGGGCGGCCGGCCGGACGCGCAGCGGTCCCCGCGGGCCGTGCCGCGGTGGTCGGGCTCGCGCTCTTCTCGGGCTCGGGCGCCGGGGCGGGGCGCGCCATGAAGTTCAGGTTCTGCGGCTTGCGCACGTCCGCGGTGATGGTCTTGCGCGGCTCGGCCGGGGTCGGACGCGCGGTCAGCGGCGGCCGTGCGGCGGCCGGCGCAGGACGCGCGGCCCCGGCGGCGGGACGCGCCGCCTGCGGAGCGACAGGCGTCGCAGCCGCGGCCGGACGCGGAGCCGGTGCGGGCTTGGCGGCCGCGGGCGCAGCGGCAACCGGAGCGGCCGCGGGCGCGGCGACCTGATCGGAAGCTTGCGCCGGCGCGGCGGCAGGCTCGGGCGCCTTGGCCGGCGCCGCCTCGGCGGCGGCACGCGCCTCGGCGGCGGCGGCAGCGGCTTCGGCGGCGCGCTGCTTCTCCTCCTCCTGACGACGCGCCTCCTCGGCGCGCTTGGCGGCGGCGGCAGCCTCGCGCTCGCGCTCCTCGGCTGCGGCCTGGGCGCGCTGCGCCTCGGCGGCGGCCTCGGCCTGGCGGCGGGCTTCCTGCTCGCGGCGCTGCGCGTCGGCGAGCGCTGCGGCGCGCGCCGAGCTTTCCTGCTCGCTCAGCGTGCGCAGCACGACGCCGGACGCGGACCGCTGCGCCGGGCGCGGGGCGACCGGCGGCGGAGGCGGGGCGACCCGTGTCGGGGCCGCGATGGGGGCGACGGGCGCCGGCGCCGCGCCGATGACGCGGCGCTTCACCGTCTCGACCACGACCTGCTTGGAGCGGCCGTGGGAGAAGCTCTGGCGCACGGTCCCCTGTTCGATCGGACGCTTCAAGGAAAGCGGCTTCGCAGGAGTCTTGCTCAGAGTCTTGTCGCCCGGATTATTCGTATCGCTCATTCAGCCTGAACCCTGAGGGTTTCCATCGTCGCGTGAACCGGCAACCCGCGGAGCGCCGGCCTGATCCGTCACGGCATCGTCTTGCAGAGGGGGAGCATCCCCGCCGTATCCGGCGGATCCGCGCTCCTCGATCGCCGCGGCGACGCCCTCGAAGGAGCGTAGCCGACGCCAACGCGCCAGGCAGCCGGCGGCCCCGACTCCTGCGACGAGCGCAGCGTGTATCACATGATCCCGACCCAAGGCCATGTCCAATTCGTCTTCGGACAAGTCGTCAACGATCGGTATGCGGGATATGGCATCGCCGTGCCGCCGGTGCAATGCCGCCGCGATCTTGCGGCGACCGTCGGGCGCGGCGTCCGACGCATGGATCACGGCAGCGACGCGCGGCTGCGCGCCGATCGCCGCCTCGACCTTGGTGAAGCCGGTCACGATGCAGCCGGCCTTGTTGGCCAGCGCGATCGCCTGCCGCAGGTCGGCCCGCAACCCCTCGGCGATCCGGTCGGGCAGGTCGGCGAAGGCTGTCGCGCCTTGCGTCTTGAACGCCCGGTTGAACGCCCGCTTCCTCACGGCCGTCGCGACGTCCTCGCGGCGCGCGCTGACCCAGGCGCCGCGGCCGGGAAGCCGGGCGCGCAGGTCCGGCACGACGGCGCCGTCCGGCCCGAGGACGAAGCGGATCATCGCGTCGGGCGCCTGCGCGGTGCGCGTGACGATGCAGGTGCGCAGCGCGCCCTGTCGGCCACGATTCGGCCCGGCATCAAGGACGACGTCCTCGATGCCCTCGTCAGCCGGCGGCTGAGCGGCCTGAATCATCGCCCGACCTCGCGTCGTCAGTTGGCCTCGGCCTCGGCGGGCTCCGCCGCGTCCTCGGTCGCCTCGGGCTCGGGCAGCGCCTCGATCCAGCCGGCGCGAAGGCGGGCGGCCATGATCATGGCCTCGGCCTCGGCGCGCGAGACCTCGAAGCCGTCGAGGTAGCCGGCGTGGCGCTTGGCCTCCGGCCCGCGGCCCTCGGTGTAGCCGACGAGGTCGTCGGTGGCGCAGCCGGCCAGATCCTCGATCGTCTTCACGTCGTTCTCGCCGAGCGAGACCAGCATCGGCGTGGTCAGGCCGTCGATCTCGCGCAGCTCGTCCTGCACGCCGAGCTCGGTGCGGCGGTCGTCGTGCTCCTGCTCGATCCGGGCGAGGTGATCCTGGGCGCGGGCCTGGATCTCGGCGCCGGTCTCCTCGTCGAGGCCCTGGATCGAGGACAGCTCCTGGATGTCGACGTAGGCGATCTCCTCGACGTTGCGGAAGCCTTCCGCCGCGAGCAGCTGGCCGACGGTCTCGTCGACGTCGAGCGCGCCCATGAACACGGTGGTGCGCTCGGCGAACTCCTTCTGGCGGCGCTCGCTCTCCTCGGCCTCGGTCAGGATGTCGATGTCCCAGCCGGTGAGCTGCGAGGCCAGGCGCACGTTCTGGCCGCGGCGCCCGATGGCGAGCGAGAGCTGGTCGTCGGGCACCACCACCTCGATGCGGTCGGCCTCCTCGTCGAGCACCACCTTGACGACCTCGGCCGGCTGCAGCGCGTTGACGATGAAGGTCGCCTGGTCCTCCGACCACGGGATGATGTCGATCTTCTCGCCCTGGAGCTCGCCGACCACCGCCTGGACGCGCGAGCCGCGCATGCCGACGCAGGCGCCGACCGGATCGATCGAGCCGTCGCGCGAGATCACCGCGATCTTGGCGCGCGAGCCCGGATCGCGGGCGACCGCCTTCACCTCGACGATGCCGTCGTAGATCTCCGGCACTTCCTGGCCGAAGAGCTTGGCCATGAACTGCGGATGCGAGCGCGACAGGAAGATCTGCGGCCCGCGCACCTCGCGGCGCACGTCGAACAGGTACGAGCGGATGCGGTCGCCGGGGCGGAAGGTCTCGCGCGGGATCATCTCGTCGCGCCGGACGATGCCCTCGCCGCGGCCGAGGTCGACGATGACGTTGCCGTACTCGACGCGCTTGACGAGGCCGTTCACGATCTCGCCGATGCGGTCCTTGTACTCGTCGAACTGGCGGTCGCGCTCGGCGTCGCGCACCTTCTGGACGATGACCTGCTTGGCCGACTGGGCCGCCACGCGGCCGAAATCGAACGGCGGCAGGGTGTCGGAGATCACGTCGCCGACGAGCGCGCCGGGATTGTAGCGCCGGGCCTGGTCGAGGGTGATCTCGCGGGCGTCGTTCTCGACGAGGTCGACCACGAGGAGGTGGCGGGAGAGCCGCAGCGCCCCGGTCTTGTTGTCGATCTCGGCGTGCACGTCGGTCTCGGCGCCGTAGCGCGAGCGGGCCGCCTTGGCGATCGCCTCCTCCATCGCGTCGATCACGATGGAGCGATCGATCACCTTCTCGCGGGCGACCGCGTCGGCGATCTGCAGGAGTTCGAGCCGGTTGGCGCTGACGACGGCCATCTGTGTCGGTCCTTCTCTTGGGGTGCCGCCCCGGTCGCCGCTTTGCAAGCGGGGCGGGCGGCGATGCTCTAGTGAAGCGAGTCGCGGTCCTTGAGGCGGGCCGCCTTGGTGGTCACGGGCTTCTTGGGCGCGTCCGAAGCGGGCTTCGGCTTGGCCGCCTTGGGCTTGGCGGAAGCCTTCTGCCGCTTCGGGAACGGCGCCGGCGGAAGGGCCGGGGCGTCTTCCGCCTCGTCGTCGTCGAGCGCCTCGTCGAGGTCCTGCACCGGGCCTCCGCCGCGCCGCAGCGACTCGCGCACGAGTTCGTCCGTGAGCACCAGATGCGCATCGGCGAGGTCGCGCAGCGGCAGCGAGACCCGGCTCGGCAGGCCTTCCTTGACGTCGGGCAGGTCGACCGGGACGGTGAGCGCCGTCGCGTCCGGCTCGCCGATGATCCCGCGGAAGCGCTTGCGGCCGCCGAGCGGCACGGCGAGCTCGATCTTGGCCTCGTAGCCGGCCCAGCGGGCGAAGTCGGAGACCCGGACCAGCGGACGGTCGATGCCGGGCGAGGAGATCTCGAGATAGTAGGCGATGCCGACCGGGTCATCGAGGTCGAGGATCGGCGAGATCGCGCGGCTTACGGTCTCGCACTCGTCGATGGACATCGAGCCGTCCGGCCGCTCGGCCATGATCTGCACGGTGCAGCCGTTCGCGCTCGACACCTTGACCCGCACGAGGCGGAAGCCGAGCCCCTCGATCGGACCCTCGATCACCTGCGCCACGCGCGCGGCGACGCCGGTCTCGCGGACCAGACGCTTCTCCGTCGGCTCAGCCGACGGCTCGGGCGAGGGGACGGCGGTCGGCTCTGACATGACTGCGCTCAGGATCGGGCTCGCTGATGGGGCGGCGCTCCGGAGGACAGGAGAGGGGCTTGCGGCAATAAAAAAGAGCGGACCCGGTGGGGCCCACTCCCGAACCGCAGCCTCGCGACTGCAACCAGAACTGATGAGGAACGATCTAGCGGGTGAACGCGAAGAATTCAAGCGTTTTCCGGCTGCGCGTCGCCTCGACCCGAAGCAGCCGGACGACCCGGGAATCGCTCGAGGAGCGATCCTGGACCGTGGAAGGGCCTCTGTGAGGTCGGATCGACGGTCGCTCAGGCCAGCCCCTCCTCGATGGGAAACGGCGTCGGCTCCCACCAGCGCTCGGCCTGGTGGAAGCGCGCCGCCTCGGCCTCCCAGCGGTGAAGGATCGCCGCGATGGCCGCGCGATCGCCGGTGCGGAGCGGTTCGACGATCTCGAGGATGCGGCGGCGGCGGCGCCGGTAGTCGGTGCAGCGGCCGGCCTTCTCCCAGGCCTCGATGGCGCGCTGCGTGCGCGCGCCGCGCTTGGGATAGTCGAGGATCTCCGGCGGCTCGTAATCGCCGTAGGTGTCGCTCTCGTACCACCGCCAGATCTGGCCCAGGAACTCGCGCGCCTCGTCCAGCGCGCCCTCCGCGAGCGCGATCGCCATGCGCTGCTCGTCGTGAACGTTACCGCGAGGGATGATATGGCTGCGGTAGAAGTCCAAATAGGCATGGTGGTCGAGGGCCATCGGGCGCAGCAGCGGCAGGACCTGCTCCTCGACCGCGCGCGTGAAGATGCGGCCGATTTCGGGATCTGCCCACGCGAAGTCCCCGACCGTGGCCGCCCAGGCGGCAAGCTGGGGAAATTCCGGCCTGCGCTCGTAATCGGGCTGGAGGAAGTAGTCCCGCGTGAAGGGGGCAGGTAGAGGCTCGCGTCGGAACCCCTCGGAAAAACTGCCGACATTCCAATCCCAGTTCGCGCCACTCCAGTACAAGGGCGCGATACTGAACCTGGGCCAAAATACATCGGCAGACCTGCCGCGATAGATGTAGATCTGCGCGATACAATGGCGGATCGGGCGGATCCAGATCGCATACGGTTTCACTTGGACCCAATCCGGATTGTGCTTCAGCACGTCCCGGAAAAGCCGAGCCAACTGCTTCTTGGTCGTCATCGCGACTCCCGCATCTGTATGACGATGATCCGCTGCGTTTTGGGGAACAGCATCTTGGCCCTGGTCGCGTAACGCACCGAATCGGACCAACCGAGGCCGCGAAGCCCCGTCTTGTAGTCGTAGACGCAGGCGACGGTCGGCTGTGGGCTATGAAACTGGTCGAGGCGGCTCGTGCCGGACTGACCATACAAGCCTTCGTCTCCAGTCTTGAGGATCGACAGCTCCGATTTGAAATCGGCGATGTTCTGGGCTTTTGCCCAACGATCCATCAGCACGTGGATCGCGGTGCCGATGGCTTGCGGCGTTCGATACGCGCCACTTTGTCGAACCGCCATGGCGACCGCGTCGAGCTGGGTCTGGATCTCACCGGTCTTCGGGCAGGCGGCGTCGAGGGATGCCTGGTCGAGCGGACCAACCCAGATCGCCGGCATGTGCTTGAAGTCCTCGGCGCCACGGAACTCGTGCGCCGTGGTGCCGAGGACGGTGCCGTAGCGACCCCGCTGCGCCGAAAGCGTCGCGAAGAGCGTGCCGGCGAGCTCGAGCGTCCGTAGGACCCGAACGGCCGCCAGGGCGAGCGGAACCGCCTGCAGGAAGGCGGGCTGCACCGTCGCGTCCGGCTCGGCGCCGTTCGCCGTGAAGGTGCTGCGCCCCAGGATCTCGCCGGAGACGCCGTCGCGGATCGTCTGCGTCGCCCCGAGGGTCTCGAAGACCCGGCTCTCGCCGTCCGGCGCGGTGACCGCGTGCTGCTCGTCGAAGTCGCGCCGGCCGGCGCGGATGCGGATCGAGAGGATGCGGGTGCCGTCGTCGAGACGGGTCTCCTCGCGGGTCTGCGTGGGCTCGGCTGCGGGCATCTGTGCCCATTGCGGCTTGATCAGCCGCAGCACGTCCGGATCGACGGCGTTCCCATCCCCACCGCCGCCGGCAATCCATTGCCCACCGTTAGGCTGACCGAAAGGAGCGCGCGGCTGGTCGGACCAATCCTTTCGCCGGAGTGCCTGCTCCAGGCGGAGCAGCTTCGTGTCGAGGGAGAGCCCGGCCAGAAGCCCCTTCAGTTGCCGGACCTCTTCACCGATCCTCGGTTGTCTGGCCATGGCATCGATCCGAATCGCCTTCGATGAGGATCATTTACCGGAACAAAGCGGGAATGTACAGTTTGTTTTCCTAATTTGAATTCGCTTATGGACTAAGCTCCGGGGCCGGATCGGCGTCGGGGGAGGGAGACACGAAAACCGGCACGGAGCCGACGCCGGTCCGGCTTTCGGGCGGCCATCCCTTGCGTCTCGACCTGGGCCGGGCGCCGGCGCCCGGTGCGCCGATCGGGCAGCGCCCGGACGGAACGCTGTGAGATCTGCCTCAGCGCGAGGCCGCCGCGTAGGACACGACCGGCGGGGTCAGCTGCGCGGTCCGTTCGGTCCGCGCCACGGCGACGATCCACACGGTCAGCACGATCGCGACGAGAAGGTCGCGCAGGCGCAGGCGTCGCGGCGTGGCAGGCGAATCCGGCATCGAATCGATCGGCTCCTCGAACGGGAGCGACATCGTGCGACGCGCATGTTTCTGCTTGATGTGGGAAATTCACCCACAGATTGGTATCGCAGCCTCGTCACCGCACGGGCAAGGCGAAGACGGTGAGCTGGCCGCCGAGCGCGGTATAATCCGACAGTGCCGCGTACCCGCCGACCGCGCCGGCGCCGTCCGCCGGGTCGGTGAGGCCGGCGGCCAGGCCGATCCCGGCCCAGCCGCCGACACCCGAGAGCACCGCCACGTACTGACGGCCGCCGTGCCGGTAGGTCATCACGTTGCCGACGATGCCCGACGGGGTCTTGAACCGGTAGAGTTCCTTGCCCGTCGCCGCGTCGACGGCCTTCAGGTAGCCCTCGAGCGTGCCGTAGAAGACCACGCCGCCGGCGGTGGCGAGGGCGCCCGACCAGACCGAGAACGGCTCGGGCAGGGACCATGCGATCCGCCCCGCGACGCCGTCCCAGGCGACGAACGCGCCGGTGCGGGACTCGCCCGGCGGCGGCTGCAGCCCGACGGTGGCGCCGACATAGGGCACGCCCGTCGTGTAGGTGACGTGGAACGGCTCGTAGCTCATGCAGATGTGGTTGGTGGGCACGTAGAACAGCCCCGTGCCGGGCGAGAACGCCGCCGGCTGCTGGTTCTTCGCCCCGATCGCGCCGGGGCAGATGCCGGTGGTGGTCTCGTCCTCGCCGGTCCGCTCGGGCGAGTAGCGTTCGGCGACGATCGGCCGGCCGTAGCCGGGGGACGCCCGGTCCATATCGACCTTGGAGGCCCAGTTGACGACCGGGTCGAACTTCTCGGCGACGAGGAGCTCGCCGGTGGCGCGGTTGAGGGTGTAGCCGAAGCCGTTGCGGTCGAAATGGGTCAGCAGCGGGGTCTCCTTGCCGCCGACCTTCTGATCCGTGAGGATCATCTCGTTGCTGCCGTCGTAGTCCCACTCGTCGTTGGGGGTCATCTGGTAGACCCACTTGGCCACGCCCGTGTCGGGGTTACGCGCCCAGATGGTCATCGACCAGCGGTTGTCGCCCGGACGCTGCTTGGGGTTCCAGGTCGAGGGGTTGCCCGAGCCGTAGTACATCAGGTCGAGCTTGGGGTCGTAGGAGAACCAGCCCCAGGTGCAGCCGCCGCCGGTCTTCCACTGGTCGCCTTCCCAGGTCTTGGTCGACGAGTCCTTGCCCACCGGCTTGCCGAGGTAGGTGGTCTTCTCCGGGTCGACCAGCATCTGGTCGTCCGGGCCGATCGAGTAGCCGCGCCAGACCTTCTTGCCGGTCTTGGCGTCGTAGGCGGTCACGTGGCACTGCACGCCGAACTCGCCGCCCGAGATGCCGACGATGATCTTGTCCTTCACCGGCAGGACCGTGGCGGTGTTGGTCTCGCCCTTCTTCGGGTCGCCGTTCACCACCGACCAGTTCACCTTGCCGGTCTTGGCGTCGAGCGACACCACCGTGGTGTCGGCCTGATGCAGGATGATCGCGTTGTCCGAGTAGGCCAGGCCGCGGTTGACCGTGTCACAGCACATCACCGGGATCACCGACGGGTCCTGCTTGGGCTCGTACTTCCACACGATCTTGGCCTCGTGGTCGAGGTCGAGCGCGTAGACGATGTTCGGGAACGGCGTGTGGACGTACATCATGTTGCCGACGACGAGCGGCGAGCCCTCGTGGCCGCGCAGAACGCCCGTCGAGAAGGTCCAGGCCACCTGGAGGTTCTTGACGTTGCCCGCGTTGATCTGGTCGAGCTTCGAATAGCGCGTGTTGGCGTAGTCGACCGTCTGCAGCACCTGCTCGGCCGGGTTCGCCAGATGCTTCATCAGATCGTCGTTCGCGATCGCCGGG
>NZ_JAKSYR010000006.1:0-2957 GCF_022829705.1 Methylobacterium sp. E-025 | reverse complement strand
CACCGTGACCCTGACCTCGCCGGGCGTGACCGTCGTGCAGAGCGGCCTGAACCGCAACAACAGCACCGAGTTCGCCGTCGTGCGCGCCGGCCTGAACTACAAGTTCGGCTCGTACTAGGACCTGCCGGATCGGCCGCGGCTCGCCCAGAGCCGCGGTTCGGTTGGATGGGTCGGTCGATCAAACAACGCCCCAGGAGAAACCTCCTGGGGCGTTTGTCGTTTTCCGAATCTACCCGTCTAAAAATCGGGGCAAGAAACAAAAAACGCGCCTTTAAAGGCGCGCTTGAGTTGTTTAATTCTAGATGGACTGGAACGAATTCTATTCTATCCGAAGTCGGATCGAACGCAATAGGTGTGGTATAGCTTTTGCCGGGCTTCAAAGGTTGTCCCCGCTCACCGCTGCGCTGTAGTCCGATCCGCCGCTTTTCAATGCCCCATCTGCTGCTGCCGCATCGCCGGCAATGCATGAGTAGGGCGGGAAGCTGTACCGCATCCCAGCCGAGGCCGTGGCGACCTACGAGACCGACAGCAGGTTCAAGGCGCGGAGACCATAACGGCGTCAGGTCACGGCGGACCCTGACGCGTCCCGGTGCGACTTGAAATCCGGCGAGCGTAGTGTCGGACAGGCGACGTGGCGGGGAATGCGCTGACGGGCGCAATGGTAGGAGGGGCTTTCGATGCAGCCATTCCGGCCGCCGGTGCCGCCGCTTCTGGGCTCATGAACCGTCTGACCGGCTCCGCCTCTCCCGAGGTCGCAACCCTCGCCCGCACGGCGCGAGCCCGCTTTGGCATACCGATCCGAGCCGGGCGGATCCGCGACGCCTTGGATGGTGCTCAACGTGCTCTCGATCGCGCGATTGCGTGTCGAGAACAGTCCCGGCTCCCGGGCCGGCGCCCCGTTCTCATTCGCGGGACGATCGTTCGGCGCCATTCCGTCCACGCGGCCCGGCAATCTCGCCGCGGCAAGCACCTCCTACGATCCACGTCGAGGACTGGCAGGCAGGGATCGCCGATGGCCTCCGGCATCGTCACGAACGGCATGCTCTGCGTCACCGGCCCGGAACTGACGGCGGACGAGTGGACGGCGCGGCCCTGACTCCGCGTCGAGATCGGGTTGCAACCGCCCTAAAGCAGCCCAACCCCATCGAGGACACCAACCATCGCGAAGGCGATCGTGAGGCCGGATACGACGTAGACCACCCATTTGTAGGTGCCTTCGACCCGCCGGTCTGGCGGCAGGGCACGGGTGGCGAGCAGGATGAGGAAGCCGAGGGCCAGCGGCAGCAGGAGCGCGTTCATCACTTCTACGGCGACGTTGAGCGCTACAAGGTTCGGTACGAGCTGCACTCCGATCGCACCGGCGACCACAACTAAGGTGAAGGCGCCGTAGAAGGCTGGTGCCTGACGCGGCGACAAGGTGAGGGAGTGCGCTCGGCCCGTCAGGTCGCCGAAGCCCCAGGCGAGCGACAGTGCGACGACGTTGAGTGCCACGAACGCCGCCGCGATGATGCCGACCCCAAAGGCGACGTGTCCGAGCCATGGGCCCAGCGCCGGTGTGAAGGCATCTGCTAGTTGGCCGACCGTATCGAGCCCTTGGGCTGTTCCGCGGCCGCCCTTCCCGATGGTGGCGGCCGCCGCGATCAGGATCGCCCCCATCACGCATTGCGAGATGATCGCACCGACGAGGGTATCCAGGCGCGAGTCGCGTGCGTGTTGCCAGCCAAGGCCCTTATCGACGATCGCCGACTGCTGGTAGAAGATCATCCATGGCATGATGACTGCGCCGATATTGGCTGCGATGAGAACCCGGAAGCCGCCGTCGTTTAGCGGTATGTGCGCGAACGAGGCCAGGATTTCGCCTGGGTCAGGTTTGGCCGCAATAGCGAGTCCGATGAACACGAGTTCGAACAAGCCGACGGCGATGGCTACCACCTCGACACACCGGTAGCCCCCGGTGAACACCAGCCACAGCAGGATCGCCACCGGTAAACCAAGGCTGACGATCCGCGGCACACCGAAAAGGTCACCGATGCCGGCGATCCCCGAGAACTCGGTGACGATGGCTCCGATACCGGCCACGACGAGACCGCCAAATGAAATCCAGGCCCAAGCGGGTCCGAAATGCTCTCGGATTAGCGCGCCGTGACCACGGCCTGTCGCCGTGCCGAGGCGGACGGTGAGTTCCTGAACGATGTAGAGGATCGGCACGAGCAGGAGTTGCAGCAGAAGCAGGGAATAGCCCCAACGCGCTCCGCTCTGCGCGGCGGTGATCAGGCTCCCGACATCGGTGTCGGCGAGCATCACGACAAGACCGGGTCCTGCGGCCTTGAGAAACGCGGATATGCGGGGCAGGTAAGCGGTGTCGGGCACGGCATTGCAACCGGAACGGTCAAGGCGGGTTCCGAGCGTCCCAGTAAACCATGGTGCGTCACAGAAACCCGCTCCCCCCAGGGCCCCTTGAGCGCGTTCGCCCGGCCGATGCAGCCGACGACCATTCGCGGCTCGCGGTGCCCGGATGATCCCCTGATCTGGCTGAGATCAACGCACCGGAAGCGACGTTCAGCCTTCAACCCAGCATGTCGAGGGTCTGGAGCCACGCATGACACAGGGTGGGCCAGACACTTGCGGGCGTGCCCGGCTCCCCAATGCCGAAACCATGGCCGCCCTTGCTGAAGCGGTGGAACTCGACCGGTACGCTCATGTGCCGACAGGCCGTGTCGAGGATGCGGCTGTTCTCCGGACTGATCACGGGATCGTCGTCGGTCTGCACGAGGAAGAGCGGCGGGCAGCCCGGACGCAACTGTGTCTGGAGCGACCAGGCGGTCCGCGCTTCGGGCTTCGGCTGCTCGCCGACGAGGTTCCGCCGGGTGCCCGTGTTGTCGTAAGGCGGCTCCAGCGTGACGACCGGATAGATCAGGGCCGCGAAGTCGGGACGGGCCAACTGCCGATCGATCTCG
>NZ_JAKSYR010000003.1:0-1493 GCF_022829705.1 Methylobacterium sp. E-025 | reverse complement strand
CCTGGGACGCCAACGTCGTGGCACTGCCTGAGCTTGGAGGGCTGACGCGTCGCGCCCTGGGTATGCCAAGGCCGGTCATCGCACACCCGGCCTCGATCCGATCGTCGATCGAACCAAGCTCTGAGCGAACAGAAAACGATTTACGGCCTAATCGGCACGCCATCAAAGCCCTCACGCAACGCCCCCGAAACCTTGCAAGCCGGTTTGGACGATCGAAGGCTGGTCGCGCTGTCGCGCGACGAGGCCGTGTCTCCTCTCCAGAGAGGATGGCGCCAAAGCTACCAAGCTTTGGCGTCTCGTCAACCGGATGGGATGCTCGCCGGCTCCGATGGCGATCGGCAGCTCGATGCCCGTCGAGGGCTCACCGCGGCCAACACCGTGCGTTCAGTCCCGCTGTTGGGACGATGGGGCGGGGAGGAGGCTGCCGATCAGCGCGCATCCCATAGTTCAACCCTTCTCTATCCCTTTCTTATAACTCATCTTTTTCTTCTTTTTGGGAGTGAGAGGATAAGAGGGAGGTATTTTCTCGGGTATGTATGAGAGATAGAAAAAAGGGGTGCCCCTGTACCTCATACCTCGAACTGTCTCATGCGTAGGGTGAGAAAACGCCTCCCTAGCCGCCCTTACACCTTAAATCGAGGCTAAGTCCTTGATCCAGCTCACCCTCGTCGCTGGGTGGCAGCAGGCCGACGTAGCCTCCTAGTGTCCTCAAGTTCCCTGCGGGAAGCCGCTGTAGGCGCGCGGGGGCGTCAGAGGGCACGAACTGACGCTCAATCGTCGGGCCTGACCAGAGGTAGACGACGGTTTTCCCCGTTTCCGTGCCGATGCCCCGCCGCTGCTGCCGCCGGGTGCTGATCGAAGGCGATCGGCTAGATCGATAGCCCGACCGTTGCACGGGCGGCAGTGAACCACCTCCGCGGACGCGTCTAATCACCCTCCGACCCGCTCGCGCGTCACCGGCAATCTCGCCGCCTCGGTCGTATCGTGCTTCGGCTAGGCCGAGGCGACGACGCACTCGCACGGGTGGGTGGTGCAGGTATCGATCTCGCCGGCAGCCTGGGTTTCGGCCTCAATCGCAGCGCGCAGCATGCCATCGGTTGGCCTACGCCATACCCAGAGACCCTCGTACGGGAGGATAGGGACGGTAGGGTCAGCAGAATTCGCCAGCCTCCCGTAAAATCAGCCCTTCCTAAGCCTCTCTCTTTATTTCTCTTTTTCTTCTCAACGGGAGTGTAGGGAGAATAGGGAATGGATTTCTTGGGTATACATGAGATGATTTTGAAACAGGTCAGATGTCGACCTAAAATCGTTCCTTCGAAATCACTCTCATGCGTAGGGTGGGAAAATGCCTCCCTAGGTCGTGAACTCATAACGTCTGGCACGGTTTGGCCGTGGCATCGTTGGTTCTCCGAATGGAGGACCGAGGATGGCGCGGTTTGACCTGACGGATGAAGAGTGGGCGGTGATCGAGCCGGTCCTGCCGACGGACGTGC
>NZ_JAKSYR010000100.1:0-373 GCF_022829705.1 Methylobacterium sp. E-025 | reverse complement strand
GGGCGGGCGGATGTGGCTAGGATGGGGGGCAGGAGGAAGGCTTGGCTCGAGAGGTGTCGCGCCGGTTTGGGGGAACGCAGCGACGGCGTGAGCTGACCGGTCCGGCTTGCCCCGCCCGAGCCTGCTACTGGCGCGGTGGTGTGTGTAAGTCTGGGTCACGCCGTTTCCATGTGTCCTTGGTCTTATGCGGAGCGTGTGGTCCCCTCTCGAGGCTGCGTTCGCCGGCGACCCCCCCCCGCAGAGGGGGGAGGGAAGGGCGTGATTAGAACGCCTCGGCCGGCAAGGCCATGGTCGTGTCCGCGCCGGCCTTGACCCGCCCGAAGCGCATCGCGGTCTCGGGCAGCACCCGCTCCATGTAGAACCGGCCGATGGC
>NZ_JAKSYR010000098.1:0-327 GCF_022829705.1 Methylobacterium sp. E-025 | reverse complement strand
ATGAGCGCCGTTCCCGTGAAACACGACGACTGCCGCACGTCTCCCTCCCCCCTCTGCGGGGGAGGGTGGCCCGCGAAGCGGGTCGGGAGAGGGGAGCGAGCTATCCGGAGAGGTCGCTTCTCTCGCCCGACCCTCGCTCACGCGAGGCCCACCCTCCCCCGCTTAAGGGGGGAGGGAAGAGTTACGGTGCATATGAAAAAGGCCACGAACCACGGTGCGGTGCCTTCTTTTTCGTGCGTAGGGCCGAAGCCCCACAGGTGTTCCTCTATTCGAAGGAGTCGGGGTTACTCTTGGTCTTGCGCAGCGTGTCCATCAGGGACTCGATCC
>NZ_JAKSYR010000096.1:0-3287 GCF_022829705.1 Methylobacterium sp. E-025 | reverse complement strand
TGCGTGCCGGCCTACGCACCTACGCGCCGGTGGACGAGATCGATCGGCAGTTGGCCCGTCCCGACTTCGCGGCCCTGATCTATCCGGTCGTCACGCTGGAGCCGCCTTACGACAACACGGGCACCCGGCGGAACCTCGTCGGCGAGCAGCCGAAGCCCGAAGCGCGGACCGCCTAGTCGCTCCAGACACAGTTGCGTCCGGGCTGCCCGCCGCTCTTCCTCGTGCAGACCGACGACGATCCCGTGATCAGTCCGGAGAACAGCCGCATCCTCGACACGGCCTGTCGGCACATGAGCGTCCCGGTCGAGTTCCACCGCTTCAGCAAGGGCGGCCATGGTTTCGGCATTGGGGAGCCGGGCACGCCCGCAAGCGTCTGGCCCACCCTCTGTCATGCGTGGCTCCAGACCCTCGACATGCTGGGTTGAAGGCTGAACGTCGCTTCCGGTGCGGCCGACCGGGGCGCTGATCTCACCTAGGTCAGGGGCTCATCCGGACACCGCGATCCGCGCACGGTGCCTGGATAAGCCAGGCCGGCGAACGCCTTCAAGGATCATGCCGGGAGCGGGTTTTCCTGAAGCCCGCTGCAGCCAGGTTGGCTTTGGAGCAATTTTTGGCAGTACGTTCAACCTGAGATAATTTGTAAACGTATAAGCTGCTATATAGGGACGGTAATAGCAATCTAGCAATATGTATGACGGCGCATGATTGAAACTCATGGAAGATTCCTTTTAGAGACTGGCAGCGAAGCGACATGCGTCGCCATCATATCAACAAGTGCGCGCATCGAAATAAGAAGGCGAGGTGGGCTACCAGTGGTCCGGCCCGGCATGAAGACGACGTGCTATCTTGATGCAATCGGCGTGGTGCCTGGTCGGATAAGCGAGGTAAATTCCGCTGGGTTCACTATGCTCGTTGAAGCCAGTGCAGGGCGCAAGGCGAGGATCGACAATCGACTTGCTTGGCTTCGTGCTCACGCCAACGACACAGCCGATCAGCGGAATGATCCTCGGATCGTACCCACCCAACGCGCTGTAAACGTTACACTATCGAACGGTCAGACTGTCCGCGCAGAGATCGTTGATCTTTCGATGTCAGGTGTGGCCCTCGCGACGAGCGAACGACCTTATCCTGGTTCAGCCGTGACCGTCGGAAAGCGGTTCGCCATTGTCGTCCGACACACTGCCGACGGGATCGCTGTTCGTTTCAAGCTTCCATACAGCCCAACGACCTTCAATGAATGCGTGGTGCTGTGATGGGGCATCCAGAGATCGAGCGCCGCAGTGCGCCGCGCAAGCGAGTTCTTAAGACCGCCAAGATCATCTTCCCCAACGGGGCGTCAGTGATGGACTGCACGGTCCGAAACGTCTCGGACGTGGGGGCGAAGCTC
The DNA here is from genome assembly GCF_022829705.1 of Methylobacterium sp. E-025. Taxonomy (NCBI): domain Bacteria; kingdom Pseudomonadati; phylum Pseudomonadota; class Alphaproteobacteria; order Hyphomicrobiales; family Methylobacteriaceae; genus Methylobacterium; species Methylobacterium sp. E-025. The sequence goes on along the minus strand of NZ_JAKSYR010000096.1, from coordinate 1,900 downwards.
ACCCTGCCGTCAGCAATCGGGGTGCCGGAGGCGTTCACTCTGCTGATTGAGGCAGATGGGGTTCAACATGCCTGCAGGCTCATCCGTCGAGAGAACGAGGCGATCGGGGTTCAGTTCATTTCGACAACATTGAATTTTTGAAGCTAATCAGCCCTTCAGCGGAAATCCTCAGTTCAACTGCAAACTGCCTCTTGGGCTTGTCGTCAAGCCGCTGATATGAGCATCAAGTTGATCCCGGATCTCGCGGGCCATCGCGAGATCGAGACGTAGACGTGCAGCTACAATGGGATCAGGCTGTACGCTGCCATCCATGAGCACGGCCATCCGGTCCGTGAACAAGTTGAGCGCGACCGTCTGACCGTTTAGGACAATACTGACAGCGCCCGTAATATGCCGAACGGGAACTTCATCAGGATCGGGCGTGGCATCACTTGGCATCCCTTGAATTCCTATAGAACTGAGAAACCACAATCGAGGCGTCATGTCCCACAATGCTCTGCGAGCAAGTCGACGCACTTAGATAGCATTGATAGAATCAAATATCTAGGTTAATGAAAAGTAAAAAATATAGATCAGGTTGCCTTCTTTTCATTCGCCGAGCGACGTTTCTTCGATATGAGTCTATCTCAAGTTGTGCATGTCCATCAGCACAACCCAGACGCGTCCCATTCTTCGAACAGAATATCCATTTGGAGCAAATCTAGGTGTCTTGTTCGCCGAACGAACGCGACGGGATAAGCGTTTGATTTTGCTTGCGATGCGCCTGTGCTGTCGCAGCAATGGAAAATTCCATGTCGATCAGAACACTCGCGCTCGCTGTATCGTACACCCTCGCCCTGTCTGGCGCCGCACTCGCGCAGGCAACTGCTCCCTCTGGTACGTCCGGAACTGGGATGGGGACCAGCAGCACCGGAAGGTCAACCACCGGCCAGCGAAGGAACTCGAAACTCCTGGCGGCGTGAACGCCGGCGGTGGGACGGGTTCAAACCCAATGATGGCGCCGGGAGCGAATGGGATGAGCACAGGGGCCAGTGCGCCGGGCGCCGGAAGTTCAGGCACCACCGCCCCGTCGACGGGCGGCACCGGAGCACGCTGAGCTTGAAGGCCCCTATCGTCAACAGCTCTGCGCCGCCGCCTGATCAGATCACAGGCTGGCGGGCAGGGTCAGCTACAGCAGCGCAGTCGCCGCTTCCTGGACCTGCGCCGCTGGCGTTTCGCTACCGGGCCAGATCTGCTTGATCGTCTCACGTAGGGCTGCCGGCATGAACGGCTTGACCAAGCAGGCGTTCACACCTGCCCGACGCGCGGCGACAAAGCAGTGGGCCTGGTCCTTCGTCGTCATGATGACGAACGGCGTCTCTCGAAGCTGCGGATCCTCACGCACCTGACGGAGCAGCTCGTATCCAGTCATCGGATGCATGTTCCAATCTGCGATGACGAGGCCGTAGCGGCGCTGGTTCAGCATCGCGAGCGCAGCGGCTCCATCGCCAGCCTCGTGCACGTCGGTCTACCCAACCTGTTCGAGGGTCGTCCGCACCACGGCGCGGATCAAAGGCACATCGTCCTCGACGAGCACAGGAAGCGTTCGAGGTGATGTCACAAATCCTACAGCGACGACGGTTCGGCCGCGTCCTGATCTGCTCACGGGGCAGGGGACCCCAGATATCACCAGCGAAAGCTAGTATGCGACACAGCTCGGGTTACAGACTGGCGGCCCCTGGTCTGAAGCAAGTTACCGCGACGGGTGCCGCGATGTGCCGGTGACCTGACCGGTATTTTGGACCGAGCCGATTGAGAGGCTACTGCATGGTGGCGGCCATGGGTAGCCGAAAGGCCAGACCCGGGTAGCTGACGGGCGCGGGCGGCCGATAGCCCAGCGACGAATGCGGTCGAACGCGGT
>NZ_JAKSYR010000092.1:0-2485 GCF_022829705.1 Methylobacterium sp. E-025 | reverse complement strand
TGCGCGATAGCCTGCAATTCTACCCCAGCGGTCAGGTATCGGCGGTGGCTTCCTACGTCTGGTAGCAAGCGTGTGTGATACGCGCCGAGGTACCATCGTCCTTACTCCGCCCTTGCGCAGTTCCCCGCAGGATCTCATGGCATTCCACGTAGGCACCCGCATACAGCTCATTACCCTGACCGCTCTCGGCGGTATGGCAATGCTCATCGGGCTGGCAGCCTGGGACATGTCTCAGACGGTCACGGACGCGCGAGAGTTGAAGACGCGTGATCTCGTGGAGGCGGCGCAAGGGGTCCTCGCCTATTTTGAAGGCGAGGAGCGCGCCGGCCGGATGAGCCGCGATGCCGCCCAGCACGCGGCGGTAGCGGCTGTTCGTGGCCTACACTACGCGGGCAGCGAGTACTTCTGGATCCAGGACATGCAACCGCGCATGGTGTTGCATCCCAAGGCCGACCTTGTCGGCAAGGATATCACCGACATCGTCGACCCTTCGGGGAAGCACCTGTTCGTGGATGTGGTCGAACGGGTGAAGCAATCGGGCGCGGGCTTCGTCCCATACCAGTGGCCCAAGCCCGGTATGGATCAACCGGTGGCGAAGATTTCCTACGTAAAAGGCTTCGCGCCTTGGGGATGGATCATCGGATCGGGCATCTACGCGGACGACACGGCGGCGCAAATGCGGCCGACCTTGATGCGTCTGCTCGGCGGCGCGGCCATCGTTGCGGTGATGATCGGTCTTCTCGCGACAATTATAGGCCGGAGCGTGGTGCGGCCGGTGCGGGCCATGACGGCGTTCATGACCGGTCTCGCCGCGGGGGACTTGAGCAAAGAGGTGCCGGCCAAGGAACGTCGCGACGAGATCGGTGCGATGGCTGCCGCCGTCCAGGTGTTTAAGGACAACCTGATCCGGACGCGCGCTATCGAAGCGGAGACCGCGCAGGGCGATCTAGCGGCGCTGGCGCAGCGCAAGGCGGGGATGCGCCAGATGGCCGACGACTTCGAAGCGGCGGTGGGTGGCATCGTCGGGATGGTGTCGTCCTCGGCGACCGAGCTGCAGGCCACCGCCCGGGCCCTGACCGCGACGGCGACCGAGACGGCGAGCCAGTCCACCACGGTGGCGACGGCCGCCGAGGAGGCCGGCACCAACGTCACCACGGTGGCTGCGGCAGCCGAAGAACTCGGCGCGTCCGTGCTGGAGATCGGGCGCCAGGTCGGCGGCTCGGCGGCGCTCGCCCACGCGGCAGTGCAGGAGGCCGACCAGACCGGCACCCTGGTGCAGGCACTGAGCGCTGCGGTCTCGCGCATCGGCGACGTGGTCGGGCTGATCTCGAACATCGCCGGGCAGACCAACCTGCTGGCCCTCAACGCCACCATCGAGGCGGCACGTGCAGGCGCCGCCGGCAAGGGCTTCGCCATCGTCGCGGCGGAGGTGAAGGCGCTGGCCGAGCAGACGGCCAAGGCCACGAGCGAGATCTCGGGCCAGATCGCGCAGATCCAGACCTCGACTGGTCACGCGGTCGCTTCGATCGGCGGCATGACCGGGCGCATCCGCCAGATCAGCGACGTGGCGACCTCGATCGCGGCGGCGGTGGAGCAGCAGGGCGCGGCGACGCAGGAGATCGTGCGCAACGTCAGCCAGGCGGCTGTGGGCACGGCGGAGGTAACCGGCAACATCACCGGCGTGGCGGCCGCGGCCGAGAAGACCGGCGCGGCGGCGACCCAGGTGCTCGGCGCGGCGTCCGAGCTGTCGCGTCAGTCCGAGCACCTCGCGGCGGAAGTCGATCGCTTCCTCGCTACCGTCAGAGCCGCCTGAGGTAGAACCTCACGACTCAGGTGCTACGGCCGACGTTCAATCCCGACTTCAACGTCCGCTTCTGCTCCTTCTCGGCGCAGAAGCGGACGGGCGGCTTCCCACCCAAGTCGGTCATAGAGCGGACGGGCGGGTCCCGACCCAACTCAGCCGTTCGAACCACCATCGACGCTTCCCGAAAGCATCCATGCATAGGAGTCCAGACACCTCGGCCCTGCACCCTGAGAACGGCGAACGCCTCCAGTTCCTGTTAGACCGGAGTTAGGTCCGATGCCGCGCCTTCCCCTCGTCGTCCAAGGCGACATAGGTGAACACCCCTTCGGTGACCTTCTGCGGATCACCTCCGGTCCTATCCCGGATCCAGACCTCGATCCGAACGCCCAACGATGTCTCACCGTCTTCCTGTAGGGCGCAGTAGCAACTCACCTCATCGCCGACCGAGATCGGCCTGAGAAAACGCATTGCGTCGATGCTGACCGTCGCCACGCGGCCCTTAGTTCACTGGGCAGCAAAGGTTCCGCCGGCCAGATCCAAGTGCGAAACCGTCCAGCCTCCGAAGATGGCGCCAGCAGCGTTCGTGTCGCGCGGCATGGCGATGGTGCGCAGGTGTGGACCCTCGGACGGGCTTGAGCTCGTGGCTGCCATGGGAGGTGCTCCGTCCTTGTACGATCAGGC
>NZ_JAKSYR010000089.1:0-334 GCF_022829705.1 Methylobacterium sp. E-025 | reverse complement strand
TCTCGAGGTTCCAGTTCGGCATGGGGGCTCGCTGCATGTTTGGTGGATGAAACGCGCGGTCCACTTCCCCTCCCCCCTCTGCGGGGGAGGGTGGCCCGCGAAGCGGGTCGGGAGAGGGGCGCGCCGCATCCGGCACTGTCGCTCCCCTCTTCCGACCCTCGCTGACGCGAGGCCCACCCTCCCCCGCCGAGGGGGGCGGGAAACGCGCGTGTTCGGAGCGGTATCACACCAGCATTCTTACCTATGCCTGGCGCAACGCATCGGCTCGCCTAGCGCGAGGCCTGCTACAATCCCCTCGGCATCGCGCCGCCTGAGGCCCTCCGGCGCGCACCCC
>NZ_JAKSYR010000087.1:0-1197 GCF_022829705.1 Methylobacterium sp. E-025 | reverse complement strand
CGACTACGCGTTGATGGCGGCGACGACGCCGGCGCCGACGGTTCGGCCGCCCTCGCGGATGGCGAAGCGCAGCTTCTCCTCCATGGCCACCGGCACGATCAGCGTGACGTCCATGGTCACGTTGTCGCCCGGCATCACCATCTCGGTGCCCTCGGGCAGCACGCACACGCCGGTCACGTCGGTGGTGCGGAAGTAGAACTGCGGCCGGTAGTTGGTGAAGAACGGCGTGTGGCGCCCGCCCTCCTCCTTGGTCAGGATGTAGGCCTCGGCCTTGAACTTGGTGTGCGGCTTGACCGAGCCCGGCTTGCACACGACTTGGCCGCGCTCGACGTCCTCGCGCTTGGTGCCGCGCAGCAGCACGCCGACGTTGTCGCCCGCCTGGCCCTGGTCGAGCAGCTTGCGGAACATCTCGACGCCCGTGACCGTCGTGGTCTGGGTGTCGCGGATGCCGACGATCTCCACCGTCTCGCCGACCTTGACGATGCCGCGCTCGACCCGGCCCGTCACCACCGTGCCGCGGCCCGAGATCGAGAACACGTCCTCGATCGGCATCAGGAACGGCATGTCGATCGGACGCTCCGGCTGCGGGATGTAGTCGTCCACCGTCTTCATCAGCGCCAGCACCGCGTCGTGCCCGACCGCCTTGTCGCCGTTGTCGAGCGCGACCTTGGCCGAGCCCTTGGTGATCGGGATGTCGTCGCCGGGGAAGTCGTACTTCGACAGAAGCTCGCGCACCTCCATCTCGACGAGCTCGAGCAGCTCGGCGTCGTCGACGAGGTCGACCTTGTTGAGGAACACCACCAGCGCCGGAACGCCGACCTGGCGCGCCAGCAGGATGTGCTCGCGGGTCTGCGGCATCGGGCCGTCGGCCGCCGACACCACCAGGATCGCGCCGTCCATCTGCGCCGCGCCCGTGATCATGTTCTTCACGTAGTCGGCGTGACCGGGGCAGTCGACGTGCGCGTAGTGCCGGTTCGTCGTCTCGTACTCCACGTGCGCCGTCGAGATCGTGATCCCGCGCGCCTTCTCCTCCGGAGCCTTGTCGATCTGGTCGTAGGCCGTGAACGTCGCCCCGCCGGACTCCGCCAAGACCTTCGTGATCGCCGCCGTCAGCGACGTCTTGCCGTGGTCGACGTGACCGATCGTGCCGATGTTGCAGTGCGGCTTCGTGCGGGCAAACTTCTCTTTGGCCATGGT
>NZ_JAKSYR010000085.1:0-340 GCF_022829705.1 Methylobacterium sp. E-025 | reverse complement strand
AACCCGGATCGAGCCCCGGCGGCCCGACGTGCGGGCATCCGACCCCCACCCTCCAGGAGATCGCGGCGGTGGTAGCAGCGTCTCCGTAGGGAAGGGCCGCGCCGACGAGCCCGACCACCAGCGGCAGCGCCGGCCAGGTGCCGGCCTTGGCGTGGCGGGCGCCGAGCAGCGCCAGCATCGCGACGATGACGCCCTCGCCGCGGTTGTCGGCGCGCAGGATCAGCACCGCGTATTTCAGCCGGACGATCAGGATCAGCGCCCACAGGATCAGCGAGACCGCGCCGGTGGCCGCCGCCGCGACCGGCGCCCCGCCGGAGATGCCGGCCTTCACCGCCTCCTT
>NZ_JAKSYR010000083.1:0-6485 GCF_022829705.1 Methylobacterium sp. E-025 | reverse complement strand
TTCGGTGAGAATGGGTTCGCGGTGGGGGTTGTGGGCGTGTCAGCTGGTGCCCCGCACTCAGCCTTCCGGAAGTCGTTCCACTTCTGCCCGTTCAGCGTGCCAGCCTGCTTGGCGGCTTGGTACTTCACGGAACAGTCCTTGGCGGATAGCGCCAAAGCTGGCGAGGCCAGCATGGCCGCACCAGAGGCAAGCGACAGGACGAATCGTGCGAAGCGAGCCATGCGAGGGATCTCCGGACCAAAACATGTGCGGTCGATGTCATCCCAAGGTGGCCCGCCGCTGCCTGTCCGGCAACCTGCTCACGCGGTCGCAGAACACGTGGGAGCGCCAGGGGCAGGCATAGACAGAGTGTCGGGGTTCAAAACACCCATTCCCCGATCATAGATTTACCGACACGTTTTCCCGACAGGTTTGACCCGGCTAGAGGCGCGAAATCGGACCGCCCGTCAGTCTGACGGTAAAACGGTCGGTTACCCTGCAAATCGAAGTTATGCACTCAGCACAGCCCAAAACGCAGGCGATCTTAATGATCGCCTGCGTTTCTTTGACTCTGGCTGAGTGAGCAGCTGATAGAACAGATCGGTAAATCAATGCGGTGGGCACCAACCCGCAATCGGCAGGGTGCAACGGCCATCTCTCCAGCTTGAATGAGCTAGGATTTATGCGGATGCCGAAAGTTTTGCGAGAGGCGTTTGATAGTGTCTTGTTGGCATTGAGGAAGCAATTGGCCTCTCGCTCATAGTCGAAGTCTGTTGCACGTTGGCGTGCTGCCAAATCATAGCATTACGACGCTCGATCAGATCCATGATAGCGTTCACTGTCTGACGAAGACGTACCCCAGTGATCGTTTCTGTGCCGTCCAGAGCCGGGCTGAGCGCCTCGAACATGAGTTCTTCCTTGAACGCATACTCGATCAGAATTTCTTCGACTTCGAGACGCACCGGTTCAAGAAACTCAACACCAAAGCCGTTAGCCTCTCGACGGGCGATGCGGCAGGCGCGCGGCACGCTGCTCATACCAATGGAAAGATCGAAATTTGGAGGAACCTGATCGTGTTCAAGTGTAGTTATGAAGCTACCATGGGATGAAATATCAGTAATAACGCATGGAATTACAGCTCTAGATCTTGGGACAAAAATCCGTGCCGACAAATTACAGGGCTGTCGTGGAATACGACGTCTATCTGACATTGCTGGCTCCATGTTTGTTGTAAAAATACCTCTTATACAATCTCATTGTCACGGCACATGGATTAATAAAAAGTAAAAAATCCAACTAAAATAAATAATCACTTCAAAATAGTATTGCAGTTAGAGGCGTTCTTTGCGATTGTATTTTATTTAGGTGGTAAAAGTCTCAACTACAGGTTCGGTTTGAAAACTGATTGAGAAAAGGGCTCTTGGCTTCCTATGAGTTGAAAACCCAGAATATTAAGTTTTTAGCAGCCCTCTTCGACATATCTGCGTGTCAAGAAAACGGTCGTCTCTCCGACGTATCGCTGGGGGCAAGTGGGAGGGCTGGCTCAGGCCAGATCTTGGTCCATCCGCTCCTCGATGATCAGCGACGACAAGGTCATTCGCTGCCCCTCTCCACGATCACGCGCAACCAGCATTCGGCTGACATCGTGGCTCCTAACGCTGTCGCGAAGGCGTAGGGCGACTGGGTCACCGATGTGGTGGACAGAGCCGTGATGCTCCACCGATAGGAGCCCGGTTGTTGCTCGCTCGGGAACACCGAGATCACATGGTTGCGTTTCGTAATGTTGGTCATGCCTGGGTCATGCCACGCGGGTGCGCGCCCATTGTGGCCGGGGCGACTTCGGTAGGATTTTGAACTGACCTACTACCCGGCTCGCAACGCCATGTTGTCGAGGGAGGCACGCCTCGTTACAGCGCGCTATGGACAAGCTCGAAGCCCTTCTGGACCGCCTCAAGACCCGGCCAGCGCGACCTCATCATGGAAGTCGCTCAGTACGACACGATGCCTGCCGACAGCACGTTGAAGCGGATTGCGGAGCTTGAGAACGCCATCGCCGCGGTGGAGGCGGTAGCCGACGAAGAACGAGGTCGGCGGCGGTTGTAGAGATGCACGTCGCCGAGCGGGTCTTGGGAGCAATTTCAGCCTCAGATGAGCGTGCGCGAAGCGTCCCGCCCCTCATAACCAAAGCAGAACGCCGAGCCTCATGATCTGTAGAGCGAACAAGGTGCCGATCATGATCTTGGCGGCGCGATCGTGATCATCTTGGGCCCGCCGCTCAGCCTCGGTCTGCATCAGACCTACCCCTCGCGCGACCTGTGTAGGCGAGCATTAGGTGACCCGCGGGGTCCCACACCATTGCGATACGACGCTTGCTGGACCTGTGCGCTTCCACTTCATAAGCGGCGATTGTGACAGCCTCCATTTCACTGTCAGCTTCGTAGATCAAAGCTTTCCCGCTGGGCGTACCTGCCGACCCAATCTGCTGCACCCTGACACTGTAAGCCATCGCGCCCTCTCCAGCAGTTGACGCCCGCGCCAGCCGATCGGGGAAATGCCGCCAGCGCGGGCGTTGCCGAAGTTGCCAAGCAGCAACTACGACGGCACAGCGTCGCATAGGTTATCGCTCTCAAGATCATCAAAAGAGCGAATTAGATAGAGAGTCTTTATGATAAAATTTAATTTTTGAGAAATTCGTAAATAATCTCATCAAATTATAAGGCGCGCCTTTGAGGCATTGGCATCGTAGGACTGTCGTGGCGGCTTTGCTCAGGCTGTTTCGATCCCTCACGGGTTGTGATCTGAGCCTACCCGCTGTGCGTCTCCTCCCGAACCAACCTCGCCCCGCGGCCAGTCTGGTGCGCGGGGCACTTTGACAGCGAGATCGAGGCCCCGCGGCGGGTAGGCGTAGGGGGCGATGATGTCTGGCACTCAGTGCTGGCAGAACGTGGACAGGTTCGCATCGGCGTTGTTGGCGGTGTCGTGCTTCTGATGGGCGGTAGCCAACACCACCCGCGTGGTCCGCAGCTCGCCTGTAAGGTCCGCGAGCGTCGGCGGTTAAGTGAGGCTCTTGCCCTTCCCGTCGCGCCAAGCGCCGATCTGAGCGTCCCACCAACGTCCGTTGCCGAGTTGGTAGACGACACGCCCGTGCGGGTGACCGCAGCCCTCGCAGGCGCTGCCAGCGCGCCCGAACCGGACCATGGCCGATAGTTCGCGCCAGTCGATCGGGTAGTAGAAGCGGTGCTCGGTACGGATCGGCACTCGGTGGCTATCCAGGACGGGTGGGCTCCGGGTTCAACCATAGCGGTAAAAACCTGACGGATGGCACTCTTTCAGAGCGTTCGGGTTTGACAAGAAGCGTTCGCTCACCTCCCTGGCACCCTCAATCGTTTTGAGGCACAGTGCTCGACGACCCACTTCGCGAGCCGATCGGCGGTAAGGGGAGCCTCAGGGTGATCGAGCTTCAGCGCCGCGAGGGGCATCTCAGGAAACTCGGCCTCGTCCAGGCTCTGCACCAAGCCCAGGCCACCGTGCGCGGTGATCGCGAGAATGCCTGTGGCCCCATCGGTGTTTGCTCCGCTGAGCACGATCCCGACGACACGCGCGCCGTAGGTTTCGGCGGCTGAGATGAACAAGGGGTCGGCGGCAGGTCGCGTGAAATGCTCCCTGATCCCCTTATCCAGCCAGATCCCGCCGGCACGCAGCCGCATGTGGTGGTCGGGCGGCGCGACGTAGATCCGGCCGCGCTCGATCACCTCGCCATGCTGCGCGAAGGCAACTGGAAGACTGCCGTGCCAAGCGAGGATGCTGGGGAGGATGCTGTGGTTTGCCCCGATGTGCTGGACGACGAACACGGAGGCGCGGCAGGTGGGCGGAAGAGCGGCTACGATCTGCACAAGCGGACCGAGGCCACCAGCGGAGGCGGCGATGACGATGATGACACGCATTCCTCTGCAACAATCACTGCAGCAGGTTCCAGTTCATCTGCGCCGGGCCGATCATCCGAGCAAGGTCGAGCGCGGACGGTTCAAACCGTCAAGCTTGGGTTGTTGCTTCAACTCTACCGATCAAGAGATTTGCGATCTGCATGCGAAGGGCCTCGACCTCGGCATGCATCTCGCCGGCATCGACGGCGGTTTCAATTAGGAGTTCCCGGGCCTCGGCTAGCTCGGCACGCAATTCGGCATTTCCAGTTGCGAGCGCTAAGACCAAAGCCGTCGTGTCGTCGCTCATCCTTCAGAAAGCTGTTTGATCCATCGTAGCCGCCGCCGCATCCGCGGCCAGCAGGTCGCCCGATGTGTTGCAGCGGTCCTGCCTTCCCCCCACGGCAGGGCCGCCTCCTACCTGTTGGCTCGCACGTCCCCTCGTGCTCTTACTACCTGACCGGTATTTTGGACCGGGCCAGTTGCGAGGCTACTGCATGGTCGCGCCCATGGGTAGCCGGAAGGCCAGATCCGGGAAGTTGAGGGGCGCGGGCGGCCGATAGCCCAGCGACGAATGGGGTCGGACGCGGTTGTTGGTGTTCTGCCAGAGGCCGTTTACGATCTGTGCCTCCTTCAGCGAGTAGAATATCTCCTGGCGCAGGCACTCGTCGCGCAGCTTGCCATTAAAGCTCTCACAATACCCGTTCTCCCACGGTGATCCTGGCGCGACGTACTGGATCTGCGGACCAGTTTTGGCCACCCATTTGCGCAACGCCTTCGCGATCATTTTGGGACCATTGTCGCAGCGGATGTTCTCCGGGATGCTGTGGAGGCACATCGCCTCTGCCAGGGCCTCGATTACGCCGAGGCTGTTGATACGCCGCGCCACCTTCAAGGCGAGGCACGCCCGGCTGTGCTCATCGATCAGCGTCAGGATGCGCAGGCTCCGGCCGTCGTGGGTCTGGGCCTGCACGAAGTCGAAGCTCCAGACGTGGTTGCGGTGAAGTGGCCGCAGGCGCACGCACGAGCCGTCGTTCAGCTAGAGGCGGCTGCGGGGTTTATGTCGAGTGGGGACCTTGAGCCCCTCGCGACGCCAGACGCGCTGAACCCAGTCCTTGCCCACCTGCCAGCCGCCTGCCTGCAGCAGCGCGGTGACACGACGGTAGCCATAGCGCCCCTACTCGGACGCCAGGGCAACGATGGCTCGGGTCAGCCCATCCTCGTCGGCCGGCACGGTGGGCACGTAGCACTGCGTGCCCCGGTGCTGGCCGACGATCCGGCAGGCGTGACGTTCCGAGAGACCATACTTCTCCCGAATGACGTCGACCGCCCGCCTGCGTCGCTCGGGGGCTACAAATTTCCCGAGGCGACGTCCGCCAGAACCTGCTTCTCCAAAGATAGATCCGCCACAAGCCGACGAAGCCGGGCGTTTTCGCTCTCCAGATCTTTCATCTTTCTGGCCTGATCAACCTTCAGGCCGCCGTACTCCTTACGCCAGCGGTAGTAGCTCTGCTCGGAGACATCTGCTTCCTTACAGGCAACGGCGACGCTTTTCCCTTGTGCCGTCTGCACCTCGATCTGGCGCAGCATCCGCACGACCTGTTCCGCGCTCGGCCTCTATCCTCGCTTCATCCCCAACTCATCTGCACCGGGCTGATCCTCTCAATCAGCCCGGTCCAAAGCCAACCGGCCAGGTCAGTCTCAATCTGATATCTGAGGAGAGACAAAGGCGAGCTGTCATCAGATGCTCTCCGTAGGCGCTAGCGGATTTCGAGCTTAGACTCATGGAAAGCCCGCCGCGACGGACGCCGGGCGGGCTTGTCTGCCGAGTTCCCTGAGGTTGGATACGTTCATCCTAGTGGAAGGTTTCGCTTCGCTTCGCTGGCGCGGGGGCGCTCGTTGAGCGACAGTTCCATCCGAAATCGCAGGGGAAGCCGCGATGCGGATGGTGAAAGCCGACCTGACGGACGAACTTGCCCCCGAGATCCGCGAGATCTGCGAGGGCTTCCATCGATTGTACGAACGCGCCTCACTGGCTGAGCAGATCTCCTGGCAGCGCACTCGAGCTGTCCGGACCTGCCGGAACAACCGCAAGATTATGAGGCTGCTAGGCGATCCAGCGCTTCAGGGCTATGCCGGCTCGGCGCTGCGGCGCGCGCAGATCCGGCTGCTGCGAATTCGGATATGGCGGGCGACCGGGGTGTATCCGGGAGAGGGGTAGTGCAGGTACGAAAAAGCCCGCCACGGCGGCTATTGGGCGGGCTGAGGTGATGTCAGGGCCAGAGAAACCCCTTCGATGGCCGGGTCGTAGCGTGGGCTGGTTAACGGAGAACGAACGAGCCCCGCGCGGCGGATACCGGCGGGGCTAAGTGCGACTCGGGTAGGAAATAGCGTGAAACGGAAGTGCCCCACGCCGTGGCCGTAAGCGATCGCTGTGCCACCGAGTGCGTGCCGGCCTACGCACCTACGCGCCGGTGGACGAGATCGATCGGCAGTTGGCCCGTCCCGACTTCGCGGCCCTGATCTATCCGGTCGTCACGCTGGAGCCGCCTTACGACAACACGGGCACCCGGCGGAACCTCGTCG
>NZ_JAKSYR010000082.1:0-305 GCF_022829705.1 Methylobacterium sp. E-025 | reverse complement strand
ATAGCCGGCACCCGCGACGACACAAGGACGAGGAAGGCGCCGAGGAGGCCACGGCGGGAGAGGTCGGCCATCAGCGCGTCTCGCTCAGTTCGGCGGCGAGGTGGCTCCAGCGGCGGGCGTTGCCGAGCGCCCAGGCATGGTCCTCGCGCTTATCGGTCTCGCCGGCTGCTATGCGGTGGCGGGAGGACGTCGCGAGGCCCAGGCAGGACGCGTGATCCGTACGGGCTTGCAGGAGGCTATCTGCGGGGGAACGGATGAGGTTGGCGGAAGGGGGACCGGACCTCTGGTCGCCCGGGTGGGGCTTG